>JASHOU010000165.1 GCA_030038475.1 Terriglobales bacterium
TGTCGACGGCTTTTCCGTGTGGCTGGTGGTGCTGACCACCTTCCTTACGCCATTGTGCGTGTTGATTTCGTGGACCTCGATTCACGAGCGGGTGAAGGAATTCTTCATTCTGCTGCTGATTCTTGAGACGGCGCTGATCGGCGTTTTCACGTCGCTTGATCTGTTCATGTTCTATTTCTTCTGGGAGTCGACGCTGATTCCGATGGCGCTGCTGATCGGCATGTTCGGACACGGACGCAAGGTCTACGCCGCGGTGAAGTTTTTCCTCTTCACGTTCCTTGGGTCGATGTTCATGCTAGCGGCGATTGTGTGGCTGTATTCGAAGACAGGCAGCTTCGACTTTGTCGTCATCCAAAACGCGATTCGCAGTGGCAACGTTTCCGGCTTTGAAGGCGCTTCGCTGTGGCTTTTTCTTGGCTTCTTCATCGCCTTTGCAGTAAAGGTCCCAATCTTCCCGCTTCATACCTGGCTGCCAGATGCTCACGTGGAAGCGCCGACGGCCGGATCGGTGTTGCTGGCCGGCGTGCTGCTGAAGATGGGCACTTACGGCATGCTGCGTTTCGACGTTGGCCTCTTTCCCGAGCAGGCGCACCGCAACGCGTCCTGGATTGCGGTACTGGCGTTGATCGGCATCATCTATGGCGCGCTGGTTTCGCTGGTGCAGCCGAACCTGAAAAAGCTGATTGCCTATTCTTCCATCAGTCACCTCGGGTTCGTCGTTCTCGGAATCTTCACTTTCACTACGGCCGGACTGAATGGAGCCGTTTTCGTCATGCTGGCCCATGGAGTCGCCACCGGCGGGCTGTTCATGCTGGCGGGCATTATCTACGAACGCCGGCACACTTACGAGATCACCGAGTTTGGCGGACTGGCAACACCGATGCCCAAATATGCGACTTTGTTTCTGATCACCGTTCTGGCATCGGTGGGACTACCGCTGCTGAACGGTTTCATCGGCGAGTTCCTGGTGCTGAGCGGAGCCTTCCAGGCGCGCCCGATTTATGGCATCCTCGGCGCGACCGGCGTGATCTGGAGTTCCTGTTATCTGCTCTGGATGTATCAGCGCGTTTTCTACGGGAAAGTAACACATGACGTCAATAATTCGCTCCCAGATCTCAATCCGCGCGAAAAAGCCGCACTCTGGCCGATTGCAGTCGCGTCTTTGGTCATGGGCGTTGCTCCACTCCTATGGCTCAATGCCATAGACCCGGCAGTGCAGGCGGCTTTGGCTCCTGTCACACAAATTGCCAGTAAGTGGGTGGGCCAATAATGCCAATCATAATGACGAGCATATTCTGGCAATCCTTGCCGGTCGCACTGGCGCAGACGCAGGTGTTGCCCCAATTCGCCGACTACATCCGCATTCTGCCGGAGCTGGTGCTCTCCGTCTTCGGAATGCTGATCATGGTCGTCGATCCTCTGCTGGACGAAGAGAACAGTCCGCAGGTGCTCGGCGGCATCGCGCTGGTGGGCACTCTGGCCGCGCTGGCATCAACCTTCTGGATGGCGCAGTACCCTGGAACCGCATTCTGGAACATGGTGCGGGTAGAAGGATTCAGCGTTTTTTTTCATGTCCTCATTATCGCGATCGTAGCAGTGGCCATTCTCAGTTCCTTCGAGTATTTGCGGGTGCAGCGCATTCGCGCCGGGGAATATTACGGGCTGATTCTTTTCGGCGCGGTGGGCATGTGCCTGATGTCGTCCGCAATTGAACTTGTACTCATCTTCATTGCTCTCGAGATTTCATCGATTTCCACCTACGTGCTGGCCGGTTTTCGCAGGCGCGAGGCCGCGAGCAGCGAAGCGTCGCTGAAGTATTTTTTGCTGGGATCATTTGCCACGGCGTTTTTTCTTTATGGCGTTGCGCTCATGTTCGGCGCAACCGGATCGACGAATATCGATGCCATCAAACAGGCGTTGACCTCCGGCAACGTGCCTGCACCGGTTCTCGCGTATGTTGCGACAGCGCTCATGTTTGTGGGGTTGGGCTTCAAGGTGGCATCTGCGCCGTTCCAACTGTGGACTCCCGACGTGTACGAGGGAGCGCCCGCGCCGGTCGTGGGATTGATGTCGACCGGCCCCAAGGCGGCGGCTTTCGCGGTTTTGCTGCGCGTCTTGTTCCAGGCGAACGCTCCCGGACGCTTCTGGCTAATCTGGATCTCGGCCGCGCTGACCATGACACTGGGAAATATTGGCGCGCTGGTGCAAGACAACATCAAACGGCTGCTGGCCTATTCGTCCATTGCTCACGCCGGTTATATCCTGGTGGCGTTTGCCGCGCTGCCAGAGTTGGGCACATCCGCGGTCCTGTTTTACGTTGCCGCTTATGCTGCCATGAACGTGGGAGCTTTTGTCATCGTTAGTCACGTTGCCGCCGCGGGCGAACGCTACGTCAGCGTGGAAGATTATGCGGGCCTGGGCAGGAAGTCGCCCGTGCTGGCCGCGACTTTCACTTTTTTCCTGATGTCTTTGATCGGTATTCCGATCACGGGCGGGTTCTTCGCCAAGTTCTATGTGTTGACGGCGGCGCTGAAATCGAATGTGGTTTTGCTAGCGGTCATTCTCGTGCTGAATAGTGCCATCGGCGCTTATTATTACCTGCGCATCGTGGTGATGATGTACATGCGCGAGCCGCGCGGCGAGATTGCCATTAGTCCGGTCACTGCGGCGCCGGGACTCGCAGTTGCGATTTGCGTGCTGGCTACGCTTTTCCTCGGAGTTTGGCCAGGATATGTGCTAGATTACGCCGGCAGTTCCGCACACCAACTTATGAACGATACAGCCTCTCCGATGGCATCGTCACGCTCTTTTGCCGCAGGACGTTAATTCGCAGGATTCTTAGTTGCTTAGTTTCGAGTGGCAAAAAGGGGATTTTGCACACATATCTCGGGTTAAATGGAAAGCGATGTTTGTTCGTGCGGTATCTAAGTCTTGTCCGCGGCCGGGTTTCTGAATGCAGGTGTTCGAGCAGTGGAAAACCTCTTTTATCGGCGATTGACATTCCCCGTCCGAGTGGGCATTATTACCTACAGAATTTTCTTTGAGAATTATCCAGGGGCTCCGGGAGGAATCTATGGTTGAGCTTTTTCGAAGCATTTGCGCAGACGATCAAGGACAGGATATCGCCGAGTATGCCGTCATGCTAGCCGTCATCCTGGTATTAGTGATTGGCACGGTTCGTCTGATCGGCGGGAACGCCAACAATGTGTTTTCCCAGGTTGCGAGTGCAGTGCAATAATAAGGCTTCCACAAGTTGCATGAAGGAGTTTGATTTCGCCGTCAAGTCAGCTAGTCCCATAGTCAGTTAGTCCCATGAGACGATTTGACACCTTCGACCGATTTATCCGCTTTGGGTTTCGCTCTGCGGCGAAGGTGAAGAATCGGAGCCATTCACTAATGTAAGATCGATCGCTCAAGATTCCGACCCAAGCCGCGACTCCATCGCGGCTTTTGTTTTTTTACGGCAAAGGAAAGGTCATAACCATGATTGTGAACATGTCCGACGGCGCAACAGAACGGCAGATCGAACACATCATTCAACGCATCCGCGAGGCCGGATTCCAACCTCACGTTACGCGCGGAACCGAGCGCACCATCGTTGCTGCGGTTGGCAGCGGCGGCCGTCGCCATGAAATTGAAGCTCTCTCAGTGGCGCCCGGTGTAGACAACGTGGTGGCAATCGCCCAACCTTTTAAGCTCGTCAGCCGGCAAACGCGGCCCCAGCCATCGGTTGTCGTTGTGGGAGGACAGAAGAATGGCGGCGTAAAAATCGGAGCTGCCGAGGTGGTGGTGATCGCCGGTCCGTGCTCGGTTGACTCGCGTGAGCAGTTGCTGGAGACGGCGCAGGGAGTGAAGCGAGCAGGCGCAACCATGCTGCGTGGCGGAGCCTATAAGCCACGCACTTCCCCGTATGAATTCCAAGGTTTGGGAATCGAAGCGCTGAAGATTTTGCGTGAGGCTCGCGAGCTCACCGGCTTGCCTGTGGTAACCGAGGTTATGAGTACCGAAGATATGGATTTGATCTGCGAGTATGCCGACATGCTCCAGGTGGGCGCGCGCAACATGCAGAATTTTGCCCTGCTGCGAAGGCTTGCAACCGTCAAAAAACCGGTCCTGCTCAAACGCGGGCCCTCAGCCACGGTGAAGGAATGGCTGCTGGCCGCGGAATATCTTCTCTCGGGCGGAAACGACCAAGTCGTGCTCTGCGAGCGAGGAATTAAGACTTTCGAGACTGGCATGCGCAACACCTTCGACTTGGCCGCCATCGCTCTCGCCAAAGAACTGTCGCATCTGCCGGTAATCGCCGACCCGTCGCACGGCACCGGCAAACAAAGCCTGATCGGTGCGGTTTCACGTGCCGCGGTTGCCGTCGGCGCTGATGGCATTATCGTCGAAGTGCACCCCTGCCCTGAGCGCGCTCTGTCCGACGGACCCCAATCTCTTGACCTGACTCAATTCGAGGCCGTAATACGCGGATTGAGCGCCCCTTTGCGGCCGGTGCTCGCTCCCGCACTCTGACCCCCGTCGAGGCGACGCACAGCCGCGTGTACACGCTGGTTTTAGGCTAAAACCAGTTGTCTGCCGAGAGGCGATGATCTCAAAGAATGGGCCAATTTGTCCCCGAACTAGGTTTCATGGTGGCTCAGCGTTTGTTTCAAATGAGTTAGGCGTTGTTGCCGGTGTCTCGTCCCGGCCATTGAGACAGGTTGTCCCAAGTTTCGCCTCCGGCTTATATCCATAAAATATTGTAAACAATAGGCTTAACTGTAACTAGGTTGGCCTCCCGATTGCCCATTATAGGCTAGGCACGAGGGCGTGGTTTATGCCATGTTCTCGCGAGAACCGACAAAAAAACTTATGAACAACGGCGACAAATCGCAAATTACAAGCGGACGCAAAAACAGTCCGCTCCATTCCCTGGCGTTTAGCGCTGCTTGGGGCCGAGCTTTGGGAGTGGCATTGCTGCTGCTTTCAGCAATGCCGTCCTATGCCAGCGGCAAGGCTGCGTCGAACAAATTTTCTCCAGATCTGCTGCAACGGACGGGCACGAATAGCATGGTGACGATTATCGTTCAACATCACCAGATGCCCTCGGAAGCGCATTTAAAGACTTTGAAAGGTCGGGGCGCAGCGATCAAATCGCAGTTCCACACGATCCATGCGGTAACCATGACCGTGCCGGCGAGCATGCTGGCGGAATTGGCGAACGATCCCAACGTTAAATACATCACGCCCGATCGTCACCAAAAAATGGCTGCCAATCCTGTGACCGAAGAATATGCGACTGCAGTCGAAGCCGATGTTGCTGCCTCGCAATATGGTTTCACGGGCGCTGGCGTCGGCGTAGCGGTCATCGACAGCGGAATTGCGCCACACCCTGATCTGAACAATGCCAGTGGTGTCAGCCGGGTAGTTTACAGCCAGAGCTTTGTGGCTGGCGACAGCACGACTTCCGACGAGTTCGGACACGGAACTCACGTGTCGGGTTTGATCGGCGGCACGGGCGGCGACTCCGGTACGGCTAATGGTTATGCAGCCACTTATGCCGGCATGGCTCCCGGCGTCAACTTTATCAACCTCCGCGTGCTGGATGAGAACGGGTCGGGCACGGACAGCGGGGTGATCGGCGCGATTGAAGAAGCAATCGCGCTGCAGAGCACCTACAACATCCGCGTCATCAACATGTCACTGGGACGTCCGATATACGAGAGTTATACGCTCGATCCGGTCGACCAGGAGGTGGAAGCGGCGTGGAAGGCTGGCATTGTAGTGGTGGCAGCGGCGGGCAACAATGGCCGTTACGCCCCAACCGACGGTTTCGGCACCATCGTGGTTCCGGGCAATGACCCCTCCGTTATCACGGTGGGGGCAACGATGACTATGTTAACGCCGACGCGGACTGACGACCAGATTGCCAGCTACAGCTCCAAGGGGCCGACCACGCTCGATCACATTTGCAAACCCGACATCACCGCCCCGGGAAACCGTCAGGTTTCCTTGCGCGTTGCGGGCAGTACGCTGGATACGACTTATCCGCAATATGAGATTTGGCCAACCAGCGGAACCTCCATGTACTACGAATTGAGCGGCACCAGCATGGCGACGCCGCTCGTGAGCGGTGCGGTGGCGCTGATGCTGCAGCAGACTCCCTCGCTGACCCCCGATCAGGTGAAAGCGCGCTTGATGATGACAGCATGGAAAGGCATCGGGCAATTCACGTATTCCTACGACAGTCTCGGAAACCTCTACAACAACGAATACGACCTTTTCACCTATGGAGCTGGCTATCTGGATGTCGATGCCGTTCTCGGCAGCACGGCCCTCGCCACAGGACTCGCGCTTTCCCCGACCGCAGTTCTTAACGCGAATGGTACGGTCACGATCGAGAATACCACTCCTGACTCCAACTTCGCCGGCACTAGCGTGGTTTGGGGTGCCACTTCAACTCTCTTCGCAGATTCAGTGGTTTGGGGTTCAAACGTGCTTTCCGCCGATTCGGTAGTGTGGGGCGCCACCAGCGTTGTCTGGGGGTCAACCTCCGTTACTGGCGACAGCGTAGTCTGGGGTGCAACTTCCAACGTAGCCACCGCGACGTCAGCACTTAGCGATGGTGATCCGGGGGACAGCAGCAGCAACTAGACAACCGACTGAAACCATATTCGGAGACTACCATGACAAATACATTACCAGTTAGAGCAAAAGTCATGATCGGAATGGTGGCCGTTGCGAGTCTGTGCGCCCTGTCTTTCGGCGCTGTTAGATGGCAATCGCAGGCCTGGCCACAGTTGCTGCTCCTGGCGGGTGCAGCCGTACTGAGCTCACGCTTCAGGGTGAAGCTGCCTGGAATGACGAGCTCGATGTCGGGAAATCTGCCGGTGATTCTGCTGGCAGTCACGCAACTGGGATTGTTCTCTAGCCTGCTCGTTGCGGTTACGGCGGCAATCGCACAATCCTATTCCGGCGGGAATAAAACCAAACCGGTCCAGTTTGTATTTAATGCATGCACACTGCTGAATGCGACCGGACTTGCGTATCTGGTGTATCACAGCCAGCTCTTCGCAGCCCATGCGGCAGCGCACACGATGTCTCTCGCACTGGCGTCGGCCACCTATTTTGTGGCGAATACCGTGCCGGTAGCGAGCATCATCGGTCTAACCGAAGGCGGCAATGCCTTTGCTCTCTGGCATAAGGTCTTTCTGTGGTCGTTCCCGAACTACGTAATCGGTGCGGGATTGACCGCGATTGCTTCCGCCTTTACAACTCTTAGCGGCCTGACAACCGTGGCAGCTCTGATGGCCGTGCTCTTCGCCGTCTATCAGTCTTACAAGATGTATGTAAGCCGAGCCGAGCAGACACAGCCACAGGCGATGGCAATGGCTACCGGAAGATGACTGCAGGCTAGTAAACCTCCAGTAGTTTTTCTCTGCGCGCAGCCGGGCTGGCTGCGCGCTTTTTTGTTCCGGCCACAACGATCTTGCGCCTGGTTAGTTGAGCGATCTTACTTAATGTCGCCGCAGTCCGGGCCGAGATACTTCGAAGCAAAAGTCGAATCCGTGGTCTTGGAACCGCTGCTGCTGGTGATAACTAAGTGCGTGCTCCCCTTAACACTGTCCGCACCGACCACATCGACAAGTGTGGTGCCGTCGACTGTCGAGGTCTCGTCGCCATTCTTATTCTCACAATGTATTTTGAATTCCATATGGCTGGCTGAAGACTTGACGACAGTGGGTGTGCAGTTACCCTTCTTCTCGCTGAATGCGGTTCCCTTGGCGAGCTTATCTTTGGTGACGCAGCTTTTGACCGTAATGCCGTTTCCGTTCATGCTGATGCCCCGCTGCTTCATCACCTCTTCCATCCGGGCGCGCGCCTCGGGAGGCATTTGGGCCAAGGCATCCGGAGACATGCCTGGCATTCCGCCACCACTCTGATTGAAGGTCATCTGCCACAGACCTTCTTTAACGTTGAGTGATATATTCTGCGCGGCGCAGAATGCAGACAGGCAAACAGCAATCACAGCGAAGAACAAGGTAGTTCGCATCCATTTCTCCCGTGGTGTTCAGACTCTATTGCGTTGAACAGCATTACATACCGTGAACTGCGGAGCAAACAAATTATGCCGTGAGATGGGGCGTTTGGACCCCTCCAATTGCGCAGTTCTACGGAGAAGATTTCGTCGGCTTCGGATTGACATCGTATTCCGGATGCGGAACGCCCATCGTCCATTGATCGAACCAGCCCACGATGTTGTCGAGGCGCTCGATGCGGTGCCAGGGCTCTCCAGAACGCGAAAGCTCGTGCGTCTCACGCGGAAACACGACCATGGTGGTTGGGCGCTTGAGAAACTTAAGGGCGCGAAACAGCTGCTCGCCGCCGGAATCCTGGGGCGTCCGATAATCGGACTCACCGAGCACAAACAGGACCGGCGTGTGGATGTTCTGCACAAAGGTGATCGCCGATCGGGTGGCGTATTCCTGCGGATCTTCGAAGGGCGGCTTTTGAAACCATTCCGGCTGAAACAATGTAAAGTCGGCCGTGTACCACCACGAAGCCCAGTTCGAAATATCGCGTTGCGATACGGCCGCGGCGAAACGATCCGTTTGCGTGATGGTCCAATCCGTCAGCACGCCGCCGCCGCTGCCGCCGGTGACGCAAAGTTTTTTCGGATCGATGTACCCGCGCTTGATAAGTTCATCGACGCCCACCATCAGGTCGCGATAATCGTCGCCCGGGTAGTGATACTGAATAATGTTGCCAAAATCCTGTCCGTAACTGGTCGAACCGCGCGGGTTGGGATACAAAACTACATAGCCTCGGGCCGCCATCCATTGAAACTCGTGATCGAAGACCCACCCGTAAGCGGCGTGCGGTCCGCCATGAATATCGAGAATGAGCGGATATTTCTTCTTCGGATCGAAATCGGGCGGCTTCTGAATCCATCCCTGAATATTTTTGCCGTCGAAGCTTTTGTAATTGATCTCCTCCGGTTCCGTCAGGTTGAGCTGCGACCAGAGCTTGCGGTTGAAATCGGTGATCCGAGTTTGCCCGCCGTCAGTGGCAACCGTGAACAGATCGCCAATCATCACCGGCGTAGATACGAGCGCAACCATGGTGCGGGCATCCGGCGAAACGCTGTAATCGAGCACCGCCTGATCGCCGCGGGTGATTTCAGTTACAGCGCCCGATTGTGTATCGACGCGAACCAGGGGCGATCGGCCTTGCTTCTCGACCACGTCGTAGAGCGATCGGCCATCCGGCGACCAGTAGAGAAAACGCCCTCTGCCGCCGCGCGGAGCGGCATTATCGCCAAAAACCGTGCTGCCCACATCGAAATCGTAATCGGCTGTCAGGTTTCTGGGTTGCGCGTTCGCTGTCGCATCCATCACCCATAAATCGGGTTGTGAGTACGATCGGACTGGATGCGTAATCGAGCCGTGAAAAGCAAACTGGCGGCCGTCAGGGCTGAGCACGAAATCGTAAATGCCCATGGGAATTATGGAAAGCTTTTCCGGAGTTCCGCCCGTTGAGGAAACCGAATCGATCTCGGTGCTCGCCGTTTCGTAATAGGGCTCCGGGTTGTGATCGGTCAGAAAGTAGATGCGCGAATTGTCGAGACTCCAGACTGGCGCCTCCTCGTCAAAATCGCCGCTCGTAAGCTGCACCGGCTTCGTCGTTTCATCGGAGGTTGCAGGAACATCCAGCACCCAGATGTGCCCGTGACGCGTGAGATCCATATAGCCTTCGTCGTTGCTGCGATAAATGGCGCGGCTGATGATGTGAATATCGGATTCATGCTCGCTCTCCGGCTCTGCCGCCTGCGCCGCGCTGGTCGCGGGCTTTCCGTCTTTGTTTTCACCAGGTTTGTTCTCGCCGGCCTTCGCGGAGTTCTTCTTGCGTTCGGCCTTTGCGATATCGTCCGGAGTCGTCTCGCTCATGAATGCTATGCGCTTGCTGTCGCGTGACCAGACCGGGCCCGCCGCACCTTTGGGCAGGTCGGTGACGATGCGTGCTTCCCCGCCCGCGAGCGACAGTATCGCAATCTGCGGTGGTTTGGGCTTGCCCGTTTCATCTTTGTCTCCGCCGCGAACAAACGCCAGGCGCTTGCCGTCGGGCGACCACCGCGGTTGCCCGTCATGCTTGCCGTTCGTCATTTTGATCGGCGCTTCGCCGCCCGAGGTTGCGACCGTCCAGATCGACGTTTCATATCCCGTGCGCTTGTCGTCCACGTTGACTCGCGTGAAGGCAACGCGCAATCCGTCGGGCGAAACTTGCGGATTCGCAACCCAGATGAAATCGAACAGATCCTTCTCGGTGATCGAACGTTTGGGGTTGTTTGCTGGTGAACTGGAGCTTTGTGCAGTGGAGTTCTGTGCTACCAGAGAATCGTCAATTGTCAAACCAGCGATCACAACCAATACGACCACAACCATGAAGCGGAATTTCATGCGCGTCCTCGGGCCGCAGTGCAGCGGCAAAACAGCCATTGTGCACGCGGAGTCACCGATGGTCAATCGGAACCGACGCTAGTGGCGTTCGTAAGAGCAAATTTGAACGTGACGGATGCACCGCTGGCGCAAAGCTGTGGAGATTGGCCGTTCCCTGCCGTAAAATTTGAGTTGGCACCTTTATCGAGAAGAAATGAGGACTATGAGCGCCATCGACCAGGCACCAGCTGCGATTCAATTTCCCACCCTCGCACCGCCCCGCCGCTATCTTTTCGGACCAGGCCCCAGCATGGTGCACCCTCACGTCTACGAAGCTCTCTCGAAGCCCATTGTCGGGCATCTCGATCCCTACTTCATCCAGGTGATGGGAGACGTCCAGCAACTGCTCAAACCTGCCTTCGGAACCAGCGACGGCGCGACGCTTGTGATTTCCGGCACCGGCAGCGCGGGCATGGAAGCCGCGGTCACGAACTTCGTCGAACCCGGTGCCAAATTCGCGGTCTTCGCCAACGGATATTTCTCTGACCGGCTCACGGAGATGGCGAAACGCAACGGCGCAAACATTGTGCGCTTCGAAAAGCCGTGGGGCGAGACCTACACCGACGATGAAGCGAAAGATTTCATCCAGCGCGAAAGGCCCAAAGCGGTGGCTTACGTTCACGCCGAAACATCGACCGGAGCGTTGCAGCCGGGCCACGCCATTTGCGCCGCGGCCCATGAAGTTGGCGCTCTGGTCATCGCCGATTGCGTCACCTCCCTCGGCGGCGTCCCGGTGGAATTCGATCGAACCGGCATCGACATCGCTTACAGCTGCACGCAAAAAGGGTTGAGTTGTCCTCCGGGCCTATCGCCGATGGCCATGTCGCCGCGTGCAATGGAGTGGCTCCGCGCTCGCACAACGCCATCGCGCAGCTGGTATTTGGATCTCAAGCTCATTCACGACTACTCGACCGTATCCCACCGTTATCATCACACCGCGCCAATTTCCATGTTCTACGCGCTGCGCGAGGCGTTGCTCGTCATCGCCGACGAAGGAATCGAGAACCGCTGGGAACGGCATCGCCGTTGCCATAAGTCGTTCGTCAAGGGAATCGAAGCGATGGGCCTGAGCCTGTTCGTTCCCGAACCGCATCGCATTGCGACTCTGAATACGGTGCGCGTTCCGGACGGCATCGATGAAGCTAAAGTGCGCAAACATCTTTTGGATGGTCCCGGCATTGAAATCGCCGGCGGCTTCGGTCCGCTCGCCGGCAAGATCTTCCGCATCGGCGTGATGGGTCCGCTGGCTACGGAAGACAATGTGCAATTCTTCCTGACGGAATTCAAGAAAGCGTTACACTGATCGGGTCAAAGACCATCGGGTCATCTGATCATCGGGACATCGGGTCATCGAGGTTCAAAAGCGGTTAATTCTTAAATGGCCCGATGATTCGATCGCCCGATGGCCCGATCATTCGATCACCCGATGGCCGATCATTCGATCACCCAATGCCCCTAGACTCCCGCATCCTCGACAAATTCCGCGCGGTTGTTGGCCGCGGTCTGATCACTGAAGATTCGCAACTGCACACCTATGAATGCGATGGGCTGACGAACTTCCGCGTCCTGCCTCAAGCCGTTTTACTTCCCACTTCAACCGAAGAAGTGCAGGCGATTGTGCGCATCTGCCAACGCGAAAAAATTCCCTTTGTAGCTCGAGGATCGGGCACCGGACTGAGCGGCGGCGCTTTGCCCGTAGAAAAAGGTATTGTCATCAGTTTAGCCCGCATGAATCGCATCCTTGAGGTCGACCTGCCCAACGCACGGATGGTTGTGGAGCCGGGCGTAATCAACGCGGATGTGACACAGCGCGTGGCTCCGCATGGCTACTTCTACGCCCCCGATCCTTCGTCGCAATCGGTATGCAGTATTGGCGGAAATGTGGCCGAGAACTCAGGCGGCGCGCATTGTTTGAAATACGGATTCACCACGACCCACGTGTTGGCGCTCGAAGTTGTGCTCCCCGATGGATCCATCGTGCATCTCGGCAGCCGCACTCTCGACCGCCCCGGATACGATTTGCCGGGAATTTTTGTGGGATCGGAAGGAACGCTCGGCATCGCCACCAAAATCGTTCTGCGTATTGTCAAGAAGCCCGCCGTGATTCAAACTCTGCTCGCAGCTTTCAATAGCACTGAAGAGGCGGGCGCGGCGGTCAGCGGAATTATCGGAGCGGGAATGCTTCCCGCCGCGATCGAAATGATGGATAACCTCGCCATTCAGGCAGCGGAGGCGTCGGTACACGCCGGATACCCCAACTGCGGCGGATTGCTGTTGGTGGAGCTCGACGGCCCGGCCGCAGAGGTCGAGCACCTGATCGATGAGGTGGGCAAAATTTGTACGCAATGCGGCGCGTGGGAAATTCGCGTCGCCCAGTCTGAAGCGGAACGCGCTGTCGTGTGGAAAGGTCGCAAGGCCGCCTTTGCGGCAATGGGACACATCTCGCCCAATTACATTGTGCAGGACGGTGTAATTCCACGCACCGCACTGCCTAAGGTGCTCAGCGAAATGGAACGAATGAGCGCGGCCCAGGGTCTGCGCGTGGCCAATGTCTTTCATGCCGGCGATGGCAATCTGCATCCGCTCGTGCTCTACGACGGGCGCATTCCCGGCCAGGAGGAGCGCGCGATGGAGCTTTCCATCGACATTCTGCGGCTCTGCGTAAAGTGCGGCGGCTCGATCACCGGCGAGCACGGCGTGGGCGAGGAGAAAAAATCGATGATGCCGGAGATGTTCGCCGAACCCGACCTCGAAACCATGCAACTGGTGCGCTGCGCTTTCGATCCCGAACATCTTGCGAATCCCGGCAAGGTTTTCCCGCGCACGCGGCTCTGCGCGGAGAGAACTGGGCCATACCATCCGCATCCCTTGGAAGCGGCTGGAGTCGCGCAGTTTTTCTGAGAATTATGGGAACCGATTCAGCATCGGACGCGCCAGCTGTCGGGACGCCGCGATCATCGTTCCACGATCGAGCATCTCTCGCCGACATGGACGCTGCATGGAGTGATCTACAGGCACTGGTCGGCGCGGAGAATATGCGTGCCGCGACCGCGGAGGACGCGGTCGATGGCGTCGTCCCGCAGATGGTGATCGAGCCCGGCGGTGCAGAAGAAGTTGCTGGCGTGCTGAAAATCGCGACGGGTGCCGGGTTGGCAGTGATTCCGCGCGGCGGCCGAACCAAGATGGATTGGGGCAATCTGCTTCGTAATAGCGAACGCAGTGGCACATTGATTCTTTCCACCAGCCGCTTGAACCGCGTCGTGGAACACGCCTGGGGCGACATGACCGCAACGGTCGAAGCCGGGTGCACGTTTCAACGCGTGCAGGAAACTCTCGCGCAGCATGGCCAGCGGCTGGCGCTCGATCCTCTCTGGCCGGAACAGGCAACGATTGGCGGAATTCTCGCGACCAACGACACTGGGCCTCTGCGGGTTCGTTTCGGCAGCTTGCGCGATCTCATTATCGGCATCACGCTCGCTCTGCCCGACGGCACGTTGGCAAAAAGCGGCGGCAAGGTTGTAAAGAACGTTGCCGGATATGATCTGCCGAAGCTGGCTACAGGGTCACTCGGCACGTTGGGAATTATCACGCAGACGATTTTCAGGCTTCATCCTGTCCCGCGCGAAACGCGGACTTTGAGCTTCTCAACTGCCGACGGCGCAGCCGCGAACGCCCTGGTTCTGGCGATTCAGGACTGCAACATTGTCCCTACCGGCGTGCAGATTCGCGCCGCGAGTTCAGCGATGCCGGAAGTCGATCTCCGTTTTGAAGGCACAGCACCAGGTTGCGAGGCGCAGATTGAGCAGACGCTGCGCATTTGCTCCGGCGCACGCCGTGTTGAGCCTCCCGAAAACGTTTGGAATGCGCGCTCCGAGCTGTGGAGCGGAACCGAGTCTCTTATAGTGTGCAAGTTCACGCTGTTGCCCGCGGAGCTGGGAACCTTCTTAACTTCAATCAGGAAATTGTCCGAGGCGCTGCAATGGTCGTGGCGGCTCGTCGCTCAATCTGTCGGCGTTGGCTATCTCCGGCTCGACGGCGGAAATAGCGGCAACGTCGTGAGCGCGCTCCAGAATTTGCGTGAGGAACTGGAATCTCGTGGCGGTTCGCTCGTTCTCTTGCGCTGCCCTCTGGCAATCAAATCGAAAATAGATGTTTGGGGAAGCGCGGGCGATGCGCTGCCACTTATGAGAAACATCAAAGCGCAATTCGATCCCGAGGGAGTCTTGAACCCCGGCCGGTTTATCGGGGGAATCTGATGATGGGAAAATCGAAATGACGGAGCCCGTCAGCATGTCCGAAAGAATTCCCTCCAGCGCCTTTGACGCTCACCACTCGCCCTCGCCCGATTTGATCGACAAGTGTGTGCATTGCGGTTTTTGCCTGCCGACTTGTCCCACCTATGCCCTTTGGGGCGAAGAGATGGATTCGCCGCGTGGGCGAATTTATTTGATGAAACTTGGCCTGGAGGGGCAAGTTCGCCTCGATCCTACGTTTGTCAACCACATGGACAACTGCCTCGGATGCATGGCTTGCATGACGGCGTGCCCTTCTGGTGTGCAATACGACAAGCTGATCGAAGCAACGCGCGCGCAGATCGAACGCAACTTCTCTCGGCCCGCACCGGATGGGCTTTTGCGCCGAATGATCTTCGACATCTTTCCGCGGCCCGATCGCCTTCGTCTGCTGCTTGGACCGTTGCGCTTGTACCAGCGCTCGGGATTGCAGTCGCTCCTACACAGCAGCGGCCTCACCAAGCTGCTCCCTGCGAGCATGCGCGCCATGGAAAATCTTGCGCCGCCGGATCCGCGCAAAAACGGCCACGCGCTGCCTGACCGCGTAGCAGCACAAGGCGAAGCGCGCCTCCGCGTAGGGTTGCTCCTGGGGTGTGTGCAGAGCGTCTTCTTCCCCGAGGTCAACGCTGCCACTGCCCGCGTGCTTGCCACCGAAGGTTGCGAAGTGATCATCCCCGGCGATCAATGTTGCTGTGGTGCGCTCATGATCCATGCCGGAGAAGAAAAAGCCGCGCTCGATTATGCGCGGCGCATCATTGACACATTCGAGCGCGTGCCGCTTGATGTCGTCGTGATCAATGCCGCCGGTTGCGGATCGAATATGAAAGACTACGGCTACTTGCTGCGCGACGATCCGAAATATGCCGACCGGGCAAAAGCGTTCTCCGCCAAGTGCCGCGACATTTCTGAAGTCCTTGCCGGCCTCGAGCCGCGCGCTCCGCGCCATCCGCTTCCGCTGAGGGTCGCCTACCACGACTCCTGCCATTTGCAGCACGCGCAGGGCGTGAAAGCGCAACCACGCGATGTTCTGGCGAAAATCCCGCAACTGCAAATCCTGGAAACTGCGGAAGCTGCGCTGTGCTGCGGCTCAGCCGGAATCTATAACCTGGTGCGTCCCGGCCCCGCGCAGGAGTTGGGTGATCGCAAAGTGCGCAATGTGCTGGCGACGGCTCCCGATATTGTTGCTTCAGGAAATCCCGGTTGCCTTCTTCAGTTGCGCAGCGGAATTCGCCTCGCCGGCAAACAGGTACCGGTCGTTCACACGATAGAAATTGTGGATGCTTCGATTCGAGGCGTACCGGCACAAGCGCTGCTTCAGCGCTAATCCGGCCAGTTGAGCCCAAGGCCAAAGAACCTGCCTCGGCTAAGGAACCTACTTCACCACGCTGAAGGTCGTCCAGGCGTAGGCATCCATATCCCGCTGCAAATTCTTTTGCCACGCGAACTCCGGATGCGCCCGCAGATGCGCCGCGGCTTTGAAGTCCATGCCGCAGGCATGGCCCGCGGCGGCCGTAAAGCTCATTTCCGCGGCCAGTGTCGCATCCGCGGCTTTATTCTGCACCGCGCCAGCCATTCCGAAAGGTGGTTCCCATGGCTCGGAACCGCGCGGCGAAAGGTCGATGTGGCCGTCGAGCGTTCGTTCATCGGGATCTTCTTTATTCTCGAAGGTGTCGTAGTGGTCGGCTAAAAAGCGCTGCGCCGCCGCCAGATCGATCTTGCCTTTGTTCTCCGACATTAATTGTTCCCAACGAACGTGCCGCGCATTAGCGCTCAAACTCATATCGTGCGGGTCGAAGTCGGTCTCTTCACGAATGAGCTTTTCGTTGATGGGAAAATTCGAGCCCACAAAATAGCCATCCTTCTTTGTCTCCAGCGTAACGTTCTTCAATCCCAGTTCGAGGCGGCCGATTTCGTTCCTCTCGGAATCGGCAACCAGCCACGTATTGGCGTAACCGCCGTTGTTGCCCTCTTTCATGATGCGGGCAAAATCGTCGATCGACGCCGCATATTGCGCCGCCTTGCGCGCCCGCACAAATTCGGGAATCCCGGCCGGATCGTATCCCGAGAAATGTCCGATCGTGGTTTCCGTAATGACGATGCCCGCCGAGTTCATCACAAAATCGTCGGCGCTGTGAATGATGCCGGGCAGACCATCCATCAGCATGCGTTTGCCGCGCGCCGGGACAATGTCGTAAATAATCGTCCACCGTTCGCCGTCCAGGTACTCGGTCCAATTGTTGTGGGCGATCACAATTTTGCCGTCTTTCGTATAGCTGCCGGTGGCGACAAATGCGCTGCAATGCTCGGGGACCGTGCGCGAAGCTGTCGTAGCGCCGTGCGCCTTATCGTATTCTTTGACGTAGTACTCCCACTCTTCGGCGCCATTCAACGCCACTACATCCCAGAGATCGATTTTCATTCCGTGGGCATTTGCGCCGTCGGCGATTCCCTGCAACTCCTCGCGATATTCCTGCTCAATGTGCGGCCACATCATGTTCTGCGCGGCATCGCGGAAAAACTGCCAATCTTTCTGGTTTTCGTGCGTCGTCTCAAGCATGACGACTTTCAGCGTGTCTTGAATCTCCGGCGTCAGCAGATAGCCGTTCTGAAAGCCGACTTGATGGGGCGTCCCTTCGAGATGCACAAACGTCCAACCATTTTTGGCGGGACGGCGGAAAGCGTTCTTCAATTCGGTATCTTGCGTGGATGCGTGAACCGAAGACGCAGGCAGAAAAGACGACGCAACTCCCGACAAAACGAGTACCGCCAGAACCGGCAACCATCGGCGCATGCGCGACCCCACAGAGTTTGACTTTGGCGTATTTTAGCAGAGTTCAACGGGAGCACAGCGAAGCTGTCGCCGGGAACGGCTTTGTTATCCCCGAATTTTCCCGGAATACAACGCCATGCCCACGACGGCGTCAATCCCCAACGCGTCGAGACTGTCGATTTCGTTTTGTTCGGTGATACCGCCGGCCACCACCAAATGCCGACGCGTGGCGCGCCGAATGGCATGAACCGTCTCCATCGGAATACCGCCCATCAAGCCCTCGGTGTCGATATGCGTATAAAGAAATGTCTCGCAGAAAGGCTCCAGCTCGCGAATCATGTCGAAGGCAGTGACAGCAGTATCCGTGCGCCATCCGTCGATTGCAACCCGGCCTCTGCGCGAATCCAGAGCAAACACCAGCGCCGCCGGCCGAATTGTGGCGGCCAGCGCACGCGCATGGTCGCAGTTGATGCAGCCTTCGCGCAATAATGCAGAACCGATGATCACCTTGCGTGCGCCCAGGTTCAGAATTTCCTGTGCTGTTTCCACGTTGCGAATGCCGCCACCAACCTGGCAATTGAGCCGGCCGACGATCCGCTTCACCAACTCGCGGTTATCACCAACGCCGCGCGCTGCATCAAGATCGATGAGTTGGACTATGGGGTACTTCGAAAAGCGCTCGATCCAATAATCGAAATTGTCGAATTCCAGTTTCTTTTTTTCACCCTGCACCAACTGCACGATCTTGCCGCCCATCAGATCGATCGATGGAATCAGCATGGCCACCTCACCGGCACATTAGCGGCCTGCAGTTCGCGTTTCAGCTGTCCGATATTCTCGAGACCGAAATGGAAGATAGAAGCGGCCAAAGCGGCGTCGGCATGTCCATCGCCGAACACGTCGATGAAGTGTTGCGGCGAACCGGCGCCGCCCGAGGCAATCACAGGAATGGAAACGGCATCGGCCACGCTCTGCGTCAACTCGCAATCGAAGCCGGCTTTGGTGCCGTCGCGGTCCATCGAAGTAAGCAGAATTTCCCCAGCACCGCAATCGGCCGCCTCGCGCGCCCAGAGAATCGCGTCACGGCCAGTCGGCGTGCGCCCGCCGGCAACGAACACCTCGAAACCGCCGTGGTCATTTTTCTTGCGTCTGGCGTCGATCGCCACCACGACCGCCTGCGACCCGAATCGAGCTGCTATTCTTCCGATCAGCGCCGGATCCCTCACCGCTGCCGAGTTGATAGCAATCTTGTCGGCGCCGGCGTCGAACACCGCCTCGGCATCGGCGAGCTCTCGGATCCCTCCGCCCACGGTAAATGGAACAAATAAACGGCGTGCCGTGCGTGCAACCAGGTCGAGCATGGTGCTGCGGCGATCGCGGGTCGCCGTGATATCGAGAAAAACGATTTCGTCCGCGCCATCGCGGGCATGAGCGGCGGCACATTCTGCCGGATCGCCGGCATCGCGCAGATTCACGAACTGCACTCCCTTAACGACGCGGCCGCCATCCACGTCAAGACAAGCAATGATGCGCTTGGTCAGCACCGATCGACTCCATAGATTTGCCCCAAACGACTGGCCTCAAAATTATTTGCCTCAAAATTCGGCCTCGCAGAAATTGCTCAGAATCTGCAGTCCCACCGTCCAAGATTTTTCCGGATGAAACTGAACTCCGAAGATGTTGTCTTGCTCGACGACGGCAGAGAATTGCGTTCCGTATTCGGTCGCCGCAGTTGTGCAGCCGACCACCGGCGCGTGAAACGAATGCGTGTAGTAGACAAACGAATCGGGCGCAACATTGCGCAACAACCGCGACCCTTCACGCACCGACAACGAGTTCCATCCCACGTGCGGCGATTTCACCGACGACGGAAATAGCCGGCATCGGCCGGCAAAGATTCCCGCGCCCGCACACTCGGGAGCTTCGTCACTGCCCTCGAACAGCCACTGCATTCCCAGGCAAATCCCCAGGAACGGCGTGCCGGATTTTGCCTTGTGCAGCACGGCTTGCCGCAGGCCGGTATTGTCAAGTCCGCTCAACGCCGAAAAGTGGCCGACGCCGGGCAGCACGATCTTGTCCGCGGTGGCAACGATTTCAGGCTGCGTGGTTTGCACAACTTTGGCGCCGAGATAGTCCAGCGCCTTCTTCACGGAATTCAAGTTCCCGGCGCCGTAATCGACGAGCGCGATCGTGGAAGCGCGGGCGGATGAAACAGTCATAAAAGACCCTTGGTGCTCGGTAACATGCGCGCCAGGCGGCGGTCACGCGAGCATGCCACACGAAGAGCTCGAGCGAAAGCCTTGAACAATGCTTCGATCTTGTGATGGCTGGAGCGTCCGTAGAGCACTCGCACGTGAACGTTTGCGCGCGCGCCGCGAGCGAACCCTTCAAAGAAATCGCACACCAGTTCGCTCTGTAAATCGCCGACTCGCGCCGCTCGTACCTTAGTCTGAGCCACGGCCACCGCGCGACCGCCAAAATCGACTGCCGCGAGGCCTAAAGTCTCATCCATGGTCATCAAAAAATAACCCGCGCGCAGAATTCCGCGCCGGTCGCCCAAAGCGCGATCGAACGCCTCACCCAACGCGATCCCAACGTCTTCCACGGTGTGGTGCTGGTCAACATCCAGATCGCCGCGAGCGGCGAGTTTCAAGTCAAACGCGCCGTGACGTGCGAATAGTTCGAGCATGTGGTCGAGAAAACGGATTCCGGTAGAAACTTCATATTTGCCGCGACCATCGATGTTCAGCGCAATCTGAATCTCTGTCTCGGTGGTTGTGCGATGGAGTTTCGCCTTCCTCACACTCGCATGCAAATTTCTTACCGCTGCGCGCGCCTCAAGCATGGGAACTCCTCACTCGGAACGCCTCGGCATGTCCGCGCAGGCCTTCTGCGGTCGCCAGCACTATGCCGTGAGCCCCAATGCTTTCGATTCCCTCGCGCGAGAGTTGCTGGCAGCCGATGACGCGGACAAAATCGAGCACGCTGAGTCCGCCACGTATCCGTGCCATCGCTGCCGTCGGCAACACATGGTTGGTTCCGGAGACGTAGTCGCCCGCAGCCTGAGGAGTGAACTCGTCGAGAAAAATCGCGCCCGCATGTTGCACGGCGGGCGCCAGTTCCGCCGGGACCGTGAGATGCTCCGGGGCGATGCGATTCGCCATTTCGACCGCCTGCTCGAGCGAAGCGGCCAAAAGAATTGCCCCGCGAGTCGAGAGCGATTGGGCAGCGATCGGATTCGCCCTGGTACGCATCTGCACTTCACTCTGAACGCTCTTCGCTAAAGCTTTCGAAGTCGTGATGAAGACGCAGAGCGCGTCGGGATCGTGCTCCGCCTGCGCCGCCAGATCGCAAGCAATGCAAGCAGGATCGCCGTCCGCACTGATAACAACGGCTTCGGTAGGACCGGCGAGAAATTCGATGGCACAGTCGAAGGCCACTATTTTCTTGGCAGCAGTTACGTAGCGATTGCCGGGACCGACAATCTTGTCGACGCGCGGAATTTCTTCCGTGCCATAAGCCAGAGCGGCGATGGCCTGCGCTCCGCCAATCCGGTAGAACTCTCGCACGCCGAGGAATGCGGCCGCCGCCAAGGTAGCCTGCCCGGGATGTGGAGAGACGACTCGAATCTGCCGGACACCGGCGACTTGCGCCGGAATCACGGTCATCAGCACCGTCGATGGTAAAGGATAGCGGCCGCCGGGGACATAACATCCTACCGACTCCAGCGGACGCACCAATTGCCCGATGCTGACGCCGGGCTGAATTTCGCGGCGCCACTCCTCTGGCGTCTGCCACTCCGCATAACGGCGGATATTGTCCGCAGCCAGTTTGATTGCTTCTCGTAATTCTTGATCCGTCTGCTCCCACGCATTGTGGAGTTCTTCCTCGGGAACACGCAGCGGCTCGCCCTTGGCCAATCCGTCCCAACGCGTGGCGTAGCGGCGCACCGCACGATCGCCGTTACGGCGGACGTCATTCACAATGCGGCGTACCGCCGGCTCGACTTCTGCGAGATCGGTGGCGCCGCGCGAGGCAAGCGCCGTCAGCAAACGATCCCGCTCATCGCCCTGAAAAATTCGCATCACGCTATTGCGCCGTGGATGATGGCGCGCCGGCTTCCGCATTAATTTTCCCCGCGTCACAAGACCACCTTGTTGAGCGGATATTCGACGATGCCCTGAGCGTTGGCTTGTTTCAGTTTCGGAATCAGCGACCAGGCTGCTTGCTCCTCGATGACGGTGTTCACTGCGACCCATTCGCCATCGGCTAGCGGAGCCACAGTTGGATTTTGCAGCGCGGGCAAAAGACGAAGAACCGCAGGCAAGTCTGGTTTGCGCACGTTGAGCATCAGTCCCACGCGTCCCAGCGCGGCCATCGCTCCGTTCAGCATCACCGCCAGGTTCTCAATCTTTTGCCGCCGCGTCGAATCGGCCCACGCGGCCTTGTTCGCTACCAGCTGCGTATTCGACTCGAGCACCGTTTGCAGAATTCTCAGATGATTCGCATGCAGCGAACTACCCGTCTCCGTAACCTCGACAATGGCGTCGGCCAGCAATGGCGGCTTGACTTCAGTTGCACCCCAGGAGAACTCAACGCGGACGTCAACGTTCCGCTGCGCAAAGTAATTGCGCGTAAAGCTCACCAGCTCCGTAGCAATGATGCGGCCGTTAAGGTCTTCCAGTTTCTGGAAAGGAGAATCCTCGGGAACAGCGAGCACCCACCTGACTCTACCCATGCTTTGTTTCGAATAAATCAGATCACTCACTTTCACGACCTCAAGGCCGCTTTCGAGCACCCAATCGAGTCCGGTCAAGCCGGCATCCAAAGCGCCGTGTTCGACGTAACGCGCCATCTCCTGCGCGCGAATCAACATGCATTCGATTTCGGGATCATCAGTGGCGGCGAAATAGGTGCGGGCGTTGGTGTACACGTGCAGGCCGGCGCGCGTGAACAGCTTCAACGTCGCCTCCTGCAAGCTCCCTTTCGGAATGCCAAGCCGCAGTTTCATCGCTCCACCTTTTGTTCCGCGGGCTTCGCTCGCTCAACCTGCGCAGAACCAGACGCCAATCTGGTGAGCGGGAGCTCCTCGGTAAAGCAGGAGCGCGTCCCCTTATGGCAAACCTTCCCATCGCCCAACACACGGACGCGCAGCAGCACTGTATCGCGGTCGCAGTCGGCGAAGGCATCAACAACTTGCAGGCGATTGCCCGACGTTTCTCCTTTGGTCCATAATTTTTTCCGGGTGCGGCTGTAGAAGGTCACAAATTCGCTGCGCAGTGTCATATTCAACGCGTCAGAATTCATGAACCCCACCATCAGCATTTCGCCGTTATCGGCATCCTGAATGACCGCAGGCACCAGGCCCTGCATCTTGTCGAAATCGATATCAATGTTCATCGGATTAGCCTAAACGTCCTTATGAGATTTTGAAAAACTTCCTGAAAAGCAAAAAGCCCGCTGCGCATTCGCCGCCGGCGGGCTTGGATTTCCTATTCTTACGATTGCTTGGTTATCCGTTGCCCCCCGCCGACACGCTCACCGTATGGTGATGATGATGGTGACGGTGCTGGGTCAACTGATCCATACTAAGAACGATACTAGGGAAGGCGCTGAGCATTGTCAATCCGTGGTTGTGTCCCAATCTGCTTTTCCAGCACGGCGACATAGAGATAGCAAACATCTTGAATTGGCAAAAAAGCAGAAATGAAATATCTGCCAAGAAGTTGAGTATCTTCGTGCCGGATTGGGCCTCTCCGTGTCTCTGTCCTCCGTGGCAGAAAGGTGAATTACATGACCTGTGATCGCGCTGTTATCGCCTCCCAAAACGGTAAGCGATGCTGGTAACCAGGCGAATATTATTTTGGAACGTCATTTCCGCGTTGGAATTGGCGAAGGTAGTGCGCAGATAGTCGCCTCCGACTCGAATAGCAAAACGCCCCGGGAGATTGCGTTCGACTCCGCCGCCAATGGCATAGGAAAATCGCATCACGGTTCCACCCAGGTAGTAAGTTCCTTTGACCGGAACGGCGCTGTTCACCACGCTGATGCCGGCCAGCGTATGAACAAAGACCCGAGTTCTTCCGAAGTCGACCGGGTGGAAGGTGGCGCCCGCCAGCAGACTCCCCACGTTGCCGCTGTGCGCGGTGCCAAGCACGCTGCCTGCCCGCGCATAGCTTGAATCGACGGAGATTCCCCAGTGCGGACTCAGATCCATCAACGCATTGGCATCCAGTCCGCTCAAGCCGATGCGTTGCCGCGAGGGAGTATCCAGATCGAGATAGGTATAACCGGCGCTTGCTTCAAACTCGGGACCGGTAGCCGCCGCTCGCGCCGGCCCGAGTAAGGATTCCTGTCCGAGAAGCGGTGAGATCAGAACTAGAACCAGAAAGATACGTGTTAAGACCAGAAAGATGCGTACGATTCTCTTCATCGGCTTATCCCCGCAGCGATTTGATCGAACGGCTTTGGTAAAGCATTTTTGTGACCACGCAGTTGCGACGCGTGATGAACGGTGAACACGCGAGTAAGTCGAACAATGGAAAGCAAATTGAGATTAGCGGTGAACCGAAATCAACGATGCTCGTGCGATCCAGTTCTGGATTGGGAGTAATGGAGACCAAAACTGAAAAGGCTTTTCGGGCCTTTCCTGGGCGGATTGTTGCGGGCCCGTTTGTCCGGCTTGGAGATCTTTCAATCCGGCGGCATTCGCCAGAGTGTCTCAGTCCAACTGGATCAAGCCGTTGCGCAGAGCCAAATTTGGCGATGTACGTCCTAATTCCCGCTTGTTATCCTAGAGTCAGGCAGAAATGACCAAGGTCCAAGGCGCGCGGGATAAGTTAGCTCAGAACGCGCCCTTCGGGTCGGGCAGCTTACCAGTCGGTGCCAATCGCAGATCGTTCTCGACAGAGAGCAACATCGCGAACTATTAAACCATGCAAACGGTCGTCGCCGTTTTCGGACAGATTTTCAGCACCCTCTGGGCGCACAAGCTTCGCTCGTTCCTCACCATGTTCGGCATCGCCTGGGGCGTTGGTTCGCTGCTGCTGCTGGTCGGCCTGGGCGAAGGTTTCCGAAGCGGCAGTAAGCGCAACCTCGCGGAGTACGGCGAAAACATCATCATGATCTTCCCCGGCCGAGCTCCGGCCGTTGCCGGCAGCATGAACTCCGCGCGCCAGTACCGCCTCACGTATCAGGATTACCTCGACATCCGCAAAGAGTCGCCGCATATCAAGGCCATTACTCCCATCCTCGCCACTGACGACGTGCATGCCGTCAGCGAGTTCGCCAGCGCCAGCGGCCAACTCAACGGCGTCGAACCGCAGTACAAGGGAATCCGTTTTCTTCCGCTGAAACAGGGCCGCTGGTTCAACCAGCTCGACGAAGCTCAGAAACGCGACGTTGTCGTCCTCGGCGATGAGATGACCCGCAGCCTTTTTCCCGGACGGCCCGCCGTCGGCTCGTTCATCCTGCTCAATGACCATCGCTTTGAAGTCGTGGGCACTGTCAGCCGGGTCGGTCGCGGCGACGACAACTTAACCAACACCCGCTGCTATATTCCATTCCAGGTCATGCGCAGCGATTTCCCGCTCAAAGGCGAGGAATCCTACGACGCCATCTCCATGATCTACTATCAGCCATTCAGCGCCGACGAACACCTGGTCACGCAGAGTGAAGCCCGCCGCGTCATCGCCCGCAATCACGGCTTCGACTATCACGATGAAGACGCCTTCGAGGGCATCGACAGCGTTCAGCAGGCGCAAATGATGGGCACCATCTTCGACGCCATGAATGAATTCCTCGGCACCGTCGGCCTGGTTACGCTCGCACTCGGAGCGATCGGCGTCATCAACATCATGCTCATTGCCGTGACCGAGCGCACTCGCGAAATCGGACTGCGGAAAGCGCTCGGCGCGACCAATCGCAGCATCATGCTGCAGTTTTTCGCCGAAGGCATTCTGCTCACGCTGGTCAGCGGGCTCATCGGCATGGGACTGGCCGGGGGCTTCATGGCCTTGCTCAGCAATTACAATGGGCCCGGCGGATTCGATCCACCGCGC
Source organism: Terriglobales bacterium (assembly GCA_030038475.1). Taxonomy (GTDB): domain Bacteria; phylum Acidobacteriota; class Terriglobia; order Terriglobales; family Acidobacteriaceae; genus Acidiflorens. The sequence goes on from JASHOU010000165.1 coordinate 25,604, forward strand.
CTGGTCTTGAAGACTGCCGTCCTCGCTATCGCCAGCCTGGCTCTCGCCGGAGTCGCCGCCGGTCTCTACCCGGCACGTAAGGCCGCGCGCCTGGAACCGGTCGAAGCATTGCGGCAGGAATGAAAAACAATTTGCAATTGGTAATTGGTGATTTGTAATTTAAAACCCTGCGGAACGCCAATTACAAATTACAAATTGCCAATTACAAATTCTATGATTTCCGACCTGCTCCAGGAGTCTTACACCGCCATGCGCTACAACCGGCGGCGCACCGCGCTCACCATGCTCGGCATGGCCTGGGGCATCGCTACCGTCGTCATGCTGCTCGCCTATGGCGACGGTTTCGGCCGCGCTTGCGCCAACATCTTCGCCAACTTCGGAACTAAACTCATGATCGTGATTCCCGGCCGCTCCACCATGCAGGCTGGTGGCCAGAAGGCCGGCGCACAAATCCGCTTCACTCTCGACGACGTCGATCTGCTCACGACCAACATCCCGCAGATCGCACACATCACCCCCGATGTCTCCAAGAATGCGAATGTGGCCTACGACACTCGCTCTTACACCATGGACGTCAATGGCGAGTACCCCAACACTTTCGGCATTCGCGCTCTCAGCCTCGCCCAGGGACGCTTCTACAACCCTGAGGATGAGATCCAGCACGCGCGCGTCGCCGTCATCGGTTCCGACACCAAGGAAAAGCTTTTCTCCGGTCGCAACGCCCTGGGCGAGCGCATTCGCGTCGATGGCATCAGCTTTGAAATCGTCGGCGTTCTCGCCCCCAAGATGCAGGGTGGTGAAGATAGAATCAATCGCGTCGTCTACGTCCCGTTCACCACCATGGGCGACCTCAAGGACACTCACTACCTCGACGGCATCTGGTTCAACTACGAAACCAACGACTATGAACGGATCGAGCAATCTGTGCGCTACATGATGGCCGCGCAGCACAAATTCAATCCCGCCGACCGCCGCGCCCTCATGGTCTTCAATCTTATGGAGCAGGTCCACCAGTTCGAGCTCATCACCATCGGCCTGAAGATCCTGCTCGGTTTCATTGGCACCCTCACTCTCGGCATCGGCGGCGTCGGTTTGATGAACATCATGCTCGTCTCGGTTACGCAGCGCACCCGCGAAATTGGCGTGGAGAAGGCTCTCGGCGCGCGCCGCCGGCACATCTTTTTTCAATTTCTGGCTGAGGCTCTTACCATCACCTTCATGGGCGGACTGCTCGGCATTATCCTGGCTTACGTTGTTTCCCTCGCCGCCGGCAGGCTTACACTCTACAGCGCGATGGCGAAACATGCCGAGGCTGGCGACATTCGCCTGATGATCAACCCGCTCACTTTGATCGTCGCGATCCTCATCCTGACCGCCGTCGGATTGGTCAGTGGCATGGTCCCGGCCATTCGCGCTTCCCGTCTCGATCCGATCGAAGCTCTTCGCTACGAGTAGCCTCGCACCGGCGCCAACCCCGTTTCACCCCGAGTTCATTCGAAGCCCGCTGCGACAGGGTTGCCGTGCGCTTGCTCCGGCTCTCCTGCTAAAATCCTCAACAACCACCGAAACACCTCAACCGAAGTAGTGTTATTTCCTTTTGGAGGATGGAGAAATCAAAAATGAAGAAACTGATTGCATTACTCGCGATATGTTTCGTGTTTTCTCTCTCAGCTCTCGCCCAACACGAGGAGCATGGCGCTCGGCCCGAGGTCGGCGGGAAGGCAAACATTCCCAAGCGCGGTCCTGCGAGAGTTACCAATCCGATCGCGCCCGTGGAAAACCGCCACTTCGATGACAAACCCGGTCACCCCGACGCTCCTCACGTGGACAACGGCAAGCAGTGGGTGGGCCATGATACCGGTCCCAACGACCCTCACTATCATCTCGACCATCCCTGGGAGCATGGTCACTTCACCGGCGGTTTTGGTCCCCACCATGTCTGGTATCTCGCCGGCGGAGGTCCGAGTCGCTTCTGGTTCGGCGGATTCTACTTCTCCGTGGCTCCGTATGATGTGGGTTTCTGTAACGGATGGTTGTGGGATTCCGACGAGATCATCATCTATGACGATCCCGATCACGTCGGCTGGTATCTCGCCTACAACGTCAGACTCGGAGTCTACGTCCACGTGATGTATTTGGGAGCTTAAACCTAAGAATGTGAGGTCGCACGCCAATGGAGAAACGGGTAAGCCAACCGTTTCTCCACCGATTCTCGAGAGATTCTCCGGCGATTCTCCGCCGGATCAAGCATAGCTAATTCTTGGCGTCGCCTTTGTCGTCTTTCTTTTCCGGCGCCTTGCTCTGATTGTCCTTCTTACTCTTATCCACGATCGAGACCAATTCGACATCGAAAATCAGCGTCTCATTGGGCTCGATTCCGCCGCGCGGCTCCCCGCGCTCGCCATAAGCAAGGTTCGAGGGGATGAAGAGCTGCCATTTCGAGCCGACGGGCATAAGCTGTAGCGCTTCCGTCCATCCTTTGATCACCTGATTCACTCCAAACGTTGCCGGTTGCCCACGCTTGTACGAGCTGTCAAATTCGGTCCCGTTGACGAATGTGCCGCGATAGTTGCACACCACGGAGTCGGTCGCCGTCGGCTTCGGTCCCGTGCCGGCCGTCAAAATCTTATACTGCAAGCCGCTGGGCAATGTAACCACGCCTTCTTTCGTCTTGTTGGCAGCGAGAAACGCGTCGCCCTCGGTTTTATTCTTCGCCGCGTCCGCTTTCAGTTTTTCCTGCTGCTCTTTGACGACTTTTTCGTTGACCGCGGCGAGCAGGGTCTTGGCTTCATCTTCGGTCATACGGGTTTTAGCCCCCGTCGCAGCGTCTTTCAATCCCTGGATCAGCAAATTCCAATCAACTTCCACATTCTGCTTCTTCAAGCCCTGCGAATAACCAGTGCCGATACTCATGCCCAGGGCGTAGCTGAATTTGTCTTTATCTGTGGTAAGCGGAGCGGGCGCTTTCGCTGCAGTAGCCGGTTTCTTTGCGGTAGTCGATTTTTGTGTTGTGGCTGTTGATGTCGATGGTGTCGGTGCCGGTGAGGGGTTGGCGGGAGTCTGCTGGGCGTAGCCATCTCCGGCCACGATTGTCGCGGCCAATAGCAAGGTTGCACTAAGGAATTTTTGCATGTGTCTATTCTCCCATTGCCGCGCCTTCTGCGCCACAACAGAGATTACACGCGAATCAAATGGATGACGCTGAATGAATGAATTCCGGCAGAAAGCTCAGCCGCTTCTCAGCCGGTGCTTCTCAGCCAAAGAGTCACAGCTATGTTCCCGGCCAGGATTGCGATCAGGCCCGAGATGAAGGCAACCAGGGTCGTACCCAAACCGCGCTCACGCTCGGGAAAGCTTTGGCAGATGATGCACGTGGCCCACCCGCCGACGGAACAGAACAACCATCCCCACCACGGAAGTAGTCCCATGAGATCGGATGGACTGATCGCCATGGCGCGAATTTTATCATCGAACGAAAACCGGGCGCGCTATAATCCCTGCATGAAAACCAGCCGCTTATTCCCGCTCGCACTCCTCGTGATGGCCCTTGCCGCAGCCAGTTCAGCCAAGACCGTGGTTCAGCTCAAAGATGCCCAAGGCAAAGCCGTAGGAACGGCGGTCATTCTGGCATCGGGTATGGGGATCAAGATGGAGGTCAACGTAAAAGATCTGCCTCCCGGCGAGCACGCCATCCACTTTCATCAAAACGCAAAGTGCGAAGCGCCAGACTTCAAATCCGCGGGAGGTCATTTCAATCCGGATAGCAAAAAACACGGCCTGGAAAATCCTGAAGGCCACCATGCCGGAGACGGCCCCAACTTCACCGTAGCCGCCGACGGCAAAGCGCGTTTCACGCGGCAGGATAACGACGTGAACCTCGGCTCCGACAGCCACTCCCTCTTCAGCAACGGAGGCACGGCCCTTGTAATCCACGCCAAGGCCGACGACCAGAAGACCGATCCGGCCGGGAACGCCGGGGACCGCATCGCCTGCGGTGTGATTACGAAATAGGCGACTGGACAAGAGAAACGCGAACCCTACTTCGCCGCTGTCTCCTGGCTGAAGACGCACTGCCATTTGCCTTCCCGCTTCTGCCACAACGCGGAAACATGCACCTTGGCCGTAAATTCACGGCCGTGGCTGGCGCCGCTCTCGGCAAGCGTATAAACAATCAGGCCTGAATCATCCGAAACCGGCACGAACCGCACGTCAGTCATCGTGTAATCATGCAGCCGGAATGCGGCAGTATGTTCCACCACCTCCGATTTGGTCGCCGGACCTCGCTCGTCGACGAAGATGGCGTTATCCGCGGTCGAAGCGGCAAAGTACGTCAAATCGCCGGTCTTCAGCGCATCTAATCCGGCGCGCTCCTTGGCAACGATCTGCTCCTGCAGAGAATCGCGCTGAAATCCGGCTTCGGGCGCGCCAGCCGCAGATCGCGCAGTGCCCTGCGCTTGAGCGTAGCCCAGCGCGGCTAACGCTAAGACAATCGCAACGCGTTTAGACGAATGAAGAACCCTCATAAAATCCTTCCTGATCATCACGAGGATCATCGACCGCAAAAGCACCGTCTACTTCCCTGCCGGCACGTACAGCAGCGGAACGTTCTGCTTGTTCGCCATCTCATTCAGCGCTGGCAGATCCTTGGACATCAAATCGCGATACTGCGCCAGTAGCGGCTGCGCCTGTTTTTCCAGTTCGTCATAAACCGCATACTGCTGTTCGGTCGGAGCCGCATCGGCACTGTCCACGCTGAACAGCAAGCCGTGCAGCCGCTCATCGATCAGCACCGGATAGTTCAAGTTCGACTCCGAGCTTTTCGCATTCACCTGTAGCAACTGCGACTCTATGTCGAGGCTCTTTTTGTCGAAGTCTTTGGCCGCGGCAACCAGCGAAGCGTAGTGTTGGTCGTCACCCAGCCGGCGATCGAGCGCGCGAGTTTGCACTCGCACTTCGCGGATTTTTGTCACCGCATCGTGAATCTCTCCCACTTGCGCCACGATCTTGCGGCTCAGCTCAGTCTGTTTCTGCACGTCTTCTACCGACGCTTTCACCCGTGGATCGAGTTTCAGCTCCAGCGGCGCCGTGTAGGATTTCCCATCCACGGTCAGACGCACCTGATAGGAACCCGGCGCTACCAGCGGCCCACGATTGCGGAACTCCGCAAACGGTTCGCCCGGCAGCGGAGTCGGTCCCTGCGAACGCAAATCCCAAGTGAAGCGATTCAATCCCACGTCCGTAGGAATCTTTTCCTCGGGAGGCGTCAGATCGGGCCACTCCGGCGGCGTTTCCGCTTCTTTCTTTTCTTCATTGGAATTGCGCCGGATTACCTTCCCTGAGCTGTCGAGGATTTCGATGGCTGCTACACCTTTCGGTGCCGTTGGCAGATAGTAATAAAGAACTGCACCATTCGGCGGATTTTCTCCCACCGGCTGCCGCCGCTCGTAAAAATCGGGCCACCGATAACGGTACGTCAGGCGCGGCTTGTAGAGCACAACATCAGTTGCGGCCGATGTCGTCGCTGCGCGCAGCGGAGTGAGATCGTCGAGAATCCAGAATGAGCGCCCATGCGTCGCCACCACCAGATCGTCATTCTTGACGATCAGGTCGTGAATCGGAGTGTTCGGCAAATTCAATTGCAGCGATTGCCAGTTGGCTCCGCCATCGAATGACACATAAATCCCGGTCTCAGTACCCGCGTATAAAAGATTCTTCCGCGCGGGATCCTCCCGCACCGCGTGCGTGTAAGCGCCATCCGGAATACCGTTCGTGATCTTCGTCCATGACCTGCCGAAATCGGTAGTCTTGAAAATATACGGCTTCACGTCGTCGAGCTTATGCGTATCGACGACCGCATACGCTGTGCCCGCGTCAAACGGCGAGGCCTCGATGATGCTTACCAGGCTCCATTCCGGCATTCCCTTCGGCGTAACATTGGCCCAATTCTTTCCGCCATCGCGCGTGATCTGAATCAGGCCGTCGTCGGTCCCCGCCCACAACAGATCTTTCTGCACCGGCGATTCGGCAATGGCAAACACCGTGTCGTAATACTCAACCGAAGTGTTGTCTTTGGTCAGCGGCCCGCCCGAAGAAACCTGCTTGCTTTTGTCATTGCGCGTCAGATCGGGGCTGATCGCCGTCCAGCTCTTGCCTTCATCGGTAGTCTTGAAGACGCGCTCGCCGGTGGTGTAGATCACATTCGGGTCATGCGGAGAAATCAAAATCGGCTGCGTCCATCCCAGGCGATATTTCATGTCGCCGACGCCGTGGCCCGAACTGTCTTCCGGCCAAACCGTAATGTCCTGCTCCTGGTTGCTGCGCCGATCGAGGCGCGTAACAGTGCCGCCTCCGGAGCCCGCATAAATAATGTTCGAATCGCGCGGATCGGGCTGAATGTAGCCGCTCTCGCCGCCGCCCGCGTCGAACCAGTGCTGACGCCCGATGTAGCCGTCGTCGGTGCGGGTGGCGATGCCCACGGTCGAATTGTCCTGCTGCGCGCCATAAACTTTGTAGAGAACATCGTTATCGGACGCGACGTGATAAAACTGCGCCGTCGGCTGGTTGTATTCCGTCGACCAGCTCTTGCCGCCATCCACCGAAATCGTCGCTCCGCCGTCGTTGCCGTTAATCATGCGATTGGGATTTTGCGGATCGATCCAAAAGCCGTGATGATCGCCATGCGGCGCCGGCAGCAGATTCAGCGTCTTGCCGCCGTCGCTCGAACGGAACGCGCCGGTGTTCAGCATGTAGACGGTGTCCGCGCTCTTCGGATCGGCAAAGATGTGCGTGAAATACCAGGCGCGCTGCGTGAGCCGTTGGTCGTCGTTGACGCGCGACCAGCTTTCGCCGCCGTCATCAGAGCGATAGAGACCGCTCTCCTTCGCTTCGATCAGCGCGTAAACGCGATTCGAATCCGCGCCCGACACGCTCACCCCAATGCGCCCCAGAATGCCCTCCGGCAGGCCTTTGCTTTCCAGATGCTTCCACGTATTTCCACCGTCGGTCGAGCGATACAGCCCGCTGCCCGGCCCGCCGCTGTCCAGACTCCATGGCGTGCGCCGGATCTGATAGAGCGCAGCGAACATCACGTTGGCATTGTGCGGATCGACGGAGAGATCGATCCCGCCCGAGTTCTCATCTTTATAAAGAACCTTGTCCCAGGTTTTTCCGCCGTCATTGGTACGATAAATGCCGCGCTCGGAATTCGGTCCGTAAGCGTGGCCCAGCGCCGCAACCAGCACGTGATTGGAGTTGCGCGGATCGATCCAGACGCGCGCGATGTGCTGCGTGTCCTTCAATCCGATGTTCTGCCAGGTCTTGCCGCCATCGGCCGTCTTGTACATTCCATCGCCGTAAGAGATATTTCCGCGCAGGCACGACTCGCCGGTGCCCACGTAAATGACGGCGGGATCCGATTCCGACACAGCGATGGCCCCGATCGAGGAGATCATGCCCTTATCGGAAATCGGCTGCCAGCTCACGCCGCCATCGGTGGTGCGCCAAACACCTCCAGCCACTCCGCCAAAATAAAAAGTGTAGGGATTGCCGACAACTCCGGTAACCGCGAGCACGCGGCCGCCACGATAGGGCCCGATGGCGCGCCATTTCATTCCCTTGAACTGCGCTTCGTTGTACGATTGCGCGACTGCGCAAATCGCCAGCGCCTGCACCAGAACGCACCACACCGCCAAGCCACGAACTTTCATGGATCGCTCCCGTATCTACTACGTTAGATAGAAGACCGATAATAATAACCTAAGAGCAGTCTGCCCCTCAGTTTTCCGAGTAAAGAAACTCCAGCGCCTCCGGAAATCGCGCCGCCCATGCCGACTCGCTGTGCGTAGCTCCCTCGGTGACCCGGACCTTCAGCCGCTCATCGCCCAGTCCAGCCGCATGCAAAATCGATTCCAGTTCGCGCACATTGGCGACTGTCTTCGCATCTTTTTCCGCATCTCCCACTTCCCGCGTTCCCACCCCGAGATATATGCGCGCGGGCCAATCGTGCAGTTGGCGGTTCTGTTCGAGAATCTTCCCGTTCGCCACGAATAGCGATGGGCTTTCAATCAGCAGTCGGCCAAACACTCCCGGCGCAGCCAGTTGCGTATACAACGTAATCAGCCCACCCAGCGAGGAACCACCCAGCCCCGTATTCTCCGGCCCCTTCAACACCGGATAAAGCCCTTCAACGAGTGGCATCACCTCACGGCGCAGAAAATCCGGATAAGACTTTCCCCTCGGCTTCAGAACCCTGGGATCTTTCGATCTGTACGGAATGTACTCACAAGCGCGATTCTTCGTGTTGTCGATGCCAACGATAATCAGCGGCCGAATCTTGCCTGCGGCGATCAGCCGCGCCGCAGTCTCGGCCACCTGCCAATGAATCCCGGCAAAAGCCGTTGCCGGATCGAACAAATTTTGCCCATCGTTCAGGTAAAGCACGGGATAACGCACCGCCGCCGTATCGTCATACCCAGGAGGCACCCAAACCCGCAGCAGCCGCGCGTTTTCGAAGATCCAGCTGCGCAACTCATGCGCAAACAGAGTACCAGCTGCAACCGGCAAGCGCGGAACGACCGTACGCTTTGTCTTGAGTTTTCGAGTTGTCGAAGGGGGCATGACTCAGTCGCGCTCTTCAGACGATTCCAGGTTTTCGGAAAAACACGTGGCACAAAGCGCGGGTACCGGCTACTGGCTACTGCTTTTCCGCCAAATCACCGCCGCCAGAATTGTCGTCCCGGCAATCAACGCCAGCGAAGTCAAACACAATATGCAGAACACTCCCAGCACCCGCGCTTCGATGTAGGTGAGGCACAGCGCAAACGCAAGGCCCGCAACAGCGCCTCCAAAAAGCAGCGCCGGCGTCTCGCGCCTGCCGCGATACAGCGTCGCCAATCCCGCCAGCGCTGCATACCCGAGCATCCCAATTAGCGCCACCGGAATCCCCAGAATCGAAGAATATTCACTGCGGTTCACAATGTCGCAACTGAACGCCTCGCCGATATCGCAGTAGGCCGTCTTCGAGGTCGCATAATGATGCTGCAGCGCGACCGATGACACCACGACTCCGCAGACCGCCAGAATCGCAACCACGGTCATCAGCCGATTCGTCAGACCGGTCATCGCACTGGGCATCCGGTGCGATCGCTCAACTCTTCCAGAGTGAAAACACGCTCCACGCGCTCACCGGTGGGCGGAAACTGCCAGGTAGGATAATGCTTGATGCCGGCGTCCTTACAAACCTGCGACACTCCGTGCAGGTCGCCTTTGATGCCGCACTCCGTGTAAGGCGCGTACTCGAAAGACGCGCCGAACTTCTCCTTTTGCTCGGCGCAATGCGGACACCAATACGCACCATACATTTTTACGCCACGATCGCTCAGGCACTTCGCGAACCCATCATATTTGTGCTGCGTGCGATTGCCGAGATAATAAGCCAGACCAAATAGAGCCGCGATCACCACCGCGTAGATCGCGATGCGGCCCCAATTGCGCTTCGGGGCGTGGGCATCCAGTTTTTGTTTTTGCCGTTCTCTGCGCTCTTGCGACATGGAGTTTTTATATCACGCGGCTTCGGTGTTTGTGCTGACGGGGCTCTGCCGCGTCTTCTCTTGCTCTGTGCACTTTCTCCGGGAGACGGGTTAACCGCGCTTCTAAAACATTCACACCACGACTCGAAGCGCCGCAGGCAGCACATCGATCGTTTGGCAGTCCACCGTCAGCACCTCGCCATCGATCATTACATCGACGGGACCATCGAGTTGAAATTCGACGTGCCTCACCGCTCGCCGCTCCGCCAGCGGATGCCGCGTGTGCGTGCCATCGTACAGCGTCGCCAGATTCCGAATCAGGCCAACTCGCCCAATCGGCCCCCAGCGCACATACTCAATCAATCCATCGTCGGTAACGGCGTCAGGAGCGATCATCATCGTGCCGCCGGTAAACTTGCTGTTGTTGAACGTGAGAAACAGGCAACGGCGCGCGTCGAACTCGGTCTCATCGTCCACCCGCACCGGAAACGGCCGCCGATTGAGCCGCGCCAGACAAAGAAAAATCGACAGCAGATATCCGAATTGCCCGAGCGCCTGAAATCGCCGATGCCGCAAAGCGGCCACATCCGCAGCAAAACCCACGCTCAGCAGATTCGTGTAATAGAGAACCCCGTTTTTGTGCATTAGCCGCAAAACATCGCAGGACCGCGAACGCCGCGCCTCCAGCGCCCGGAGCGCGTACTCTAAATCGTCTTTGCCAGAGGTCCCATCGACGAAATCCCGCAAAAAAGAATTCCCGGTTCCCAGCGGAAGAAATCCGAGCGTAGGAGTCGACTCGCTTGGCGGTTCCTGGAACCTGACACCTGAGACCTGAGACCTGCTTTCCTGAGACCTGTCCTGCCGAGAACTGCTTTCCGGAAACAATCCGTTCACAACTTCGTACGATGTCCCATCCCCGCCCACCGCCAGAAACTTTCTGTAGCCGCGCGCATAAGCATCGCGCGCAATTCGAGTGGCCTCGCCGGCCGCGCTCGTCTCCGCTGTCTCAAGCGCGATTCCCGCCGCCCGCAGCCGATCCAGAGCCGCTCCAACGCGCGCCCTGCATCGCCCGCCGCCCGCCGCCGGATTGATAATGGCAAGAAAAGTCTCGTTCATTGAAACAGTTCTCAGTCGTCGGTTCTCAGTTCTCAGTCAAAACACACCGACAGAACTGCACACGGACGTCCACTGCAATCCGGGTTCTACTGAGAACCGAGAACTGGGAACTGAGAACTGACCTAGAACTAGATTTCCACGACCGCCGTCCGCGCCGCGCCTGCCCCGATCTCTGCCGCCAATTCTCCGCGCTTGATCTTCAGCGCAGCCGTCCGCGGAAAATCCTTCTCCCAGATCAACAATCCACCCACCCGCTTGAAGTCCGCCAGACGCCGATTCCGCGCCACAATTCCCTCGCGCAATCCATCGTCGAGCTGCTGATTCGGCTCCAGCCGCACCACCAGCACTAGCATTTCGTTACCGAGCGTCTTTTGCGGCCACAAATAATTCGCCGCGAACACGCAAAACTCCTTCACCGGCAGCCCATCGAACACCGCTTCGATATCCTCGGGATAAATATTCTTCCCGCCCGCGGTGACAATCATATTTTTCTTGCGCCCGAAGAGCTGCAAATGCCCATGTGCCTCGAACCGTCCCTGATCGCCGGTCAACAGCCAGCCTTCCACGATCGCCTGTGCCGTTTGTTCCGGATCGTCAAGATAATGCGACATGACCGCGCGGCTCCGCACCGCCACTTCGCCAATCCCGTCACTATCGGGATTCAGCACGCGCACTTCGGTCCCCGGCAGCGGCTTGCCCACCGTATCGGCGCGAAACGGTTTCAGATCGTTGAGCGTCACCGCCGTGCACGCTTCCGTCAGTCCGTATCCGCAGGCCACCGGAATTCCCAGATCGTAAAAAAACTGCAAGGTCGCAGGATCGGTAAATGCCCCGCCAACAATCAACGCCAGCAGTTCCCCGCCAAACGCTTTGTGCACTTGCGGCAGCAACCGCCGGCTGAGCTTCGCATGCGGACGATTTCGCGTCAGCATTTTGTTCAACCCAATCAGCCGCTCCAGCATCCAGCGTTTTCGCGGGTGCAGTTCGTCGAATTTCGCGCGCAGGCCGCGCTCCAGGTTTTTCAGCACCATTGGCACCAGGCTCACATACGTGATGCGATAGCGCACAAAAGCATCGCGCACAAACTCGGGACGCAGCGTCCGCAAATGAACCACGCACGCTCCACAAACGAATGGCCCGATAAACCCCACCATGAAATCAATGGCATGATTGGTGGGCAGAATGCTCAAATACCGCACCCCCGGCCAAAACGGATACCACGCCGTCAACGCAGCGCACTGCTCGAGATAATTGTCGTGCGTGAGCACGCAGCCCTTCGGCCGTCCGCCCGTACCCGACGAATACACAATGCAAGCCATATCCTCGCGCTGCCGCGGCATGAATTGCGGTTCGCCTTTGCGCTTGAATTCCTCCCAGCGGTAAGCGCCCCGCAAATCTGCTCCAGCCGGCGCCTCCGTCACCAGGACAATCTGCGCCGTCAGTTTCGCGAACTCTGGCGTTTGAGTAATTGCTCGCCACAAGTAATATTCGACCACCAGGAACCGCGTTCGCGAATGCGTCAGCAGTTGCAGATGCTCCGCCGCGCTCAATTTATAATCCAGTGGAACCAGCACTCCGCCTGAGAAGAAAATGGAGTATGCCGATATCAGCCACTTGGACTGATTGGTCATGATGATCGCCGCGCGATCTCCGGCTTTGAAATCCGCGTCCTGAAGCGCGCGGCACAGCGGACGCGCCATTTCTTTAAAGTCGGAGTAAGTAAGCCGCAACTTTTCGCGGTCGCGATCGGCCTCGATCAGGCAGGTTTCGTTGGGCCACCGATCGAGCGCGGCCGTTAGAGCCACACCCAGGCTGGCATATTGGCGAAGATCGAGCATTCAGAATTTTGTCTCACCACGGAGACACTGAGAAAAGCAAGAGTGTATCAGAGCCTAACCTGGGGCCAGTTAATCCGCATGGATAAGTGGTGGCCTATTTTAAAATTCAGCTACACGCATGAATACGTCCCGAAAGTTGCGAGCTGGCCGAAAAAGAATTAAGGACTGGGTCTTCTCTGTGCCTCCGTGTCTCCGTGGTGAAAGCTCTTACAGCCGCGCCTGAATCCGGCTCGCCAGCGTCCGGAAATCCGACACGCCCTGCAGTTCATAGTCCGGCAACTCAATGCGGAAGTGATGCTCCAGCCGAGTCAGCAAATCGAGCGCCTGCAGGCTGTCGATGCCAAGCGTCTTGAAAAAGTCGTCATCGGGCGTAAGCTTTTCCCGCGGCACCTTAAAATGCGACGCCGCCAGATTCAGAATTTCATCCAGCGTGTGATCGATCATAGGCGCCGACATGATCTAAGGTCCTCAAATTACCAAATTAGAAATTACCAAATTACAAAATCAAGGTAAGTATGGCTGCGCGTCCGTGCTCTCCACAAACTTACGCAGACCCTGCTCTACTGCGGGCCGCGAATAAAGATCGCAGAAAATGTCGATCTCGAGCTTCAACTCATCATATGGAATGGGCTTCACGAACTTCTTCGCCGCCGCCGTCGTCCCTCGATCGAATTTTCCAACCTGACTCGCCGTAGCGCGCGCCACGCGCAGCGCCTCGCCCTCGGCGGCAATCTGGCTGACCAGGCCAATTTGCTGCGCCTTCATTACATTGAAGCTGCGTCCGGTCAGCAGCAGATCGCGCACCACCGCATTGCCCAAATCCCGCTTCAGCCGCGGAATTCCGCCGAATCCCGGAATCAGCCCCAGCCGCAGCTCCGGAAAACAAAATCGCGCTATGCGGTCGGCAACAATCATGTCGCAGACCAGCGCCAGTTCGAACCCGCCGCCAAAGGTCACTCCATGCACGGCCGCAATGGTCGTCAGCGGCGCCGCGTCAATTGCGTTCATCACGGCGTGAATGCGCTCCAGGAACTCCCTCACACCCCGCAAGGCCGCATTTTTGTCCATCGCCTGCCCGCGCTCGAACAACTCGCGCAGATCCGCGCCCGCGGAAAACCCAGCCTTCATCGTTGAATAAACAATCAACGCCGGCGCTTCATCCGCCAAGCGGGGCAACGCATCGGCAAACTTCTCCAACTCGTCGAGCGTAAGCGATCCGATTTCGTTGCACGGCTCGCGGTGCAATGCCAGTTCGATGGCCCCGTTCACCAGCTGCCACGAAAGCGTCTGCCCTTTGAAGTCCCTCATGCGTTTGTGGTGGCTGTTTGATTTTTCGAAGCCTGATCTTTCGAAACCTGATTCTTCGAACTTTTGTACATCGCATCGATCTCGTCGCGAAAACGTTGCGCAATCAAATCGCGCTTCAGCTTGCCATTCGCCGTGAGCAACCCATTCTCGATCGTGAACGCTTCTTCCACCAGATGAAATGCCCGCACCTGTTTGTAATGCGGAAGCCCAGGATTCACGCGGTCAAGCGCGGCCTGCGTTTTTTCTCCGCTGACTTTGCCCGTCACCAGTGCCGCCAGATATCCGCGGCCGTTGCCAACGACGACCACCTGAATCGTCTCCGGCAGCTCGCGTAGAATCTTATCTTCAATCGGCTCCGGCGCGACGTTATGTCCCGATCCAAGAATAATCAGATTTTTGATGCGGCCCATAATCTTCCAGTTCCCGTTCGCATCCACTTCGCCCTGATCGCCAGTATGAAACCAGCCGTCGCGCAACACCTTCTCCGTTTCCTCAGAACGATTCCAATATCCCGGAAAAATGTTCGGTCCGCGAACCACGATCTCCCCATTCTCGGCGATTTTCATCTCGGTGCCCGAGATCGCCGGCCCCACGCGGCCGGGAGTGACCGGCACCTCGGGATCATCCATGGTGCAGATCGCAGTCGTCTCCGTCAGCCCATACACCTGCAATACAGGAATGCCCAACATCATAAAAAACAGTTGCGTCTCTACGCTCAGCGGAGCGGAACCGCAAATCAATGCGCGCAATTTGCCACCAATCATTTTTTGGCGAATCGTTGGAAATACCAGCCGATTCGCCATCCCAAGCCAAATGCCGTCCCCGGCGCTCGATTTGCCCTCCTGCCGCCGCACCCACGCGCCCTTCGCCTTGCCGTAAACCTTCAACGGGAATCCGCCCGTCTTCCAAAGCTGTTCGTCAACTGCTTTGCGCATGCGCTCCAACAGCGCAGGAACATTCAGGAAATAATCCGGCGCAGCCAGCCGCATCTCCGCGGCAATTTTTCCCAGGTCCGTGTTGAGCGTGAGCTTGCTGCCGCGCAGCAGGCAGGTGAGCATCATGATCCACGATCCGGCAAAGCAAAGCGGCAAATAGTGAAACACAGCGTCCTGGCGCGCGTGTTTCTTCGCCGGATCATCTCGCATCAACTGATCCAGCCGCCCCGACGTGCAACCCAGCATGTATCCGATATTACCTGCGTTCAGCATCACACCCTTCGCCTCGCCCGAGGTTCCCGAGGTGTAGATCACGGTCACCACATCCTGTTCTTTGACGGCTACCGCCGGGCTCTCCACCGGCTCGCGGCCCCTCACAAAAACATTCTCGAACAAAAAATGCGGAGGCGCTTCCGGCCACGCCTCGACAATCGCGTCGGCCAGCGATTTGTCGCCGCACGCGATCACCGACGGCCAGCAGTCTTTCATCATGGCAACCAATTCGGCCGGCGCTTGCCGCGCGTACAGCGGAACCACCGTCAATCCTTCCGCCATGATGGCGAGATCCATCGCCACCCACTGCATCGAGTTGTGCGCTAGGAGCGCACAACGGTCGCCCTTTCGCAGCCGCAATCGCCGCAGATACGCCCGCGCCGCCAGCACCTGCGCCAACAACTGCCGCGCGCTGAGCGAAACCGTCTGCCCGTCGCGCAGCTCCTGTAGCACAATGGCATCTCCGCTGCGTTCGAGGCTGGCAAAAATTTGCTCGAGAAATGGCATTCGATCTTCTCTTCGGCGGCCGATCTCCTTGGCGATCTTCTTTACGTCGATTCGCTTTACGGAGATCTTGCTTCCGGCGATCCGCCTTTCAGAAATTATCTCGCCTTTGACGCGTCAAAAAGTTTGGAACCGCCAAGCTGGTAGTGGTCAACCCGGTCCGCAAAACGCGTCAGCATCGAATGGGCTTTTTCGGAAATGACAGGCGTCTCATATTTCTCGCCAGCAAACGAGCGTACACTCTCGATCGAATCGAAAAAGAGCATCGTCATAAACTCAACTTCCTCACCTCGGCTCAGCCGCAGAAGTTGATATCCGCGATAGCCTCGCGACCGTAGTTCCTGATCCAGGCGCGGAAACAATTCCTTCTGCAGATAATCGTCGTAATCCGGCGCCCGACCCACGCTCGTCCAACCACGCCACACCCGGCAAATCATGTCGTTCAGCGCTCCAATTGAAACTCGGCGTCAACCGTATAACTGTCAGCTGTATGCTGCGACCAACTGCCGCAAGCTCTCGCCCATCGGCGGCAGATAATCTTCCCAGCTCCATTCGCCGCGCCGCGTGGGAAAGTCAGGATAGCGCCGCTGCACTTCTTCTTCGAAATACACGCCCATGCGCGCCATCAGTTTCACATTGCGCACCACCGTCCGTGCGATCCCGTCGGCAATTCGCTCGCCATCGCGATCCAGGATTTCAAGCGCCGCCAGAATTCGCGGCTCCAAATCCCGGTCGTCCACACTCATCAGCAACTCCTGGTGCCCGCGTTCGTTCATCAGATTGCGGATGCGCTCATCCATCGTGATCCCCGCCGACGCCACCAGCGCCGGCATCGAGGTCACAATCCCGTGATAGCGCGACGACAGCATCATGCGGCAAGCCCGCAGAATGCTGACTAGCTCGTACATGTTGTAATCGTCCGAAGTCAGCACCGGAACCCCGCCCAGCTTCTCGGAAATGCTCCGGCACGGCCGCGCATCCATCCGTTCAGTCGCAGCCATAATCACAAACACATTTTTCTTCTGCCGAAACGCCGCTACCGCGTTGGCAATCGAACTCAAATAATGTTCGTAGGCGCGATCCGACTCCGGCCCCGAATTATGAAAATAAGGCCCGCGATAATGGCTCTTCTTGTATGCGCCGGTCAGGCTGTGCAGCGCCGCTTTCGCCACCGACGCCTTCACCGGCCACTCAAACGGATTGATCGGACACACCACCAGCACCGGCGTCTTCCCATCCCAACCCACATCTCGCAGCGCCTTCTGCCCATACGCTGCGCCCAGCGGCTCAAACGTCCACGCCGTATCGGTGCCCAATTCTGTTGGCACTCCGAGCTCGCGCAGAATCTTCCTCGACTCCTCATTGCGCGTGATCACCAGCGAATTTTTGCAAAAGCGGCGACACATTTTCGCAACCATCGGATCCATGTGTCCCGCCTCGGCGCCGTAGCCGACTGAGAGCTTGTTCTCGGCCGCGGCAATTCCCAGCGATCCGATCATCATGGTCGCCAGCGCATTGGCGAATTTCGATTTGAACATCGAACCTTCGCATGCCACTACACCGTGATGTTTGGGAACTTCATTCGCCAAAAATGGCGGGAAAATATCCGGCAGCCGCACCTGCGTCGTGCCTTCGAAATATCCGCGCGACCGGTCGAAGTTAAACGTCATCATAGTGAGGTCGACGTTTTGCGACCCAAGAATGCGCCGAATCTGTCGCAGCATCTCCTCCACACGCACATCGGAGCCGGTATTGCGCGTCCCGTTGTAGCCCGCGAACAGCAGCTTCAGTTTCTCGCCCGGCTGCCACGGCTCGCGCTTGTCCATCATCCACTGAATTTTCTTGCCCTCGATGATGCTCGAAACCCACGCTTCCAGAACGAAGTCCATCATGCGGCTGACCCTCCCGCTTTTAGGCTCTCGGGCCAGGGCCGGTACGGATATTCAAACTCATGCTCACGGCTGAAGCGCAGCAGCGGAAAACTATATCTCGAAAACGGAGCCGGTTTGCGTCCCAGCTCCGTCGTGACTCGCGTGTTGTCGAACACCGTGTTCCAGGTCAGATACGGCAGGAAAACCTTCATCAGCGCCGCTTCGCGCCCGGCCGTTCCCTTGTAATTCGCCAGTAGGTTGACGATTGAAGTAAATGGCTTTTCGAGCATCGGCAAAAACAGCGGACCGCGCTTGTTCTGTTCCGCTGCCAGCGCAGCCGTCAGTTCTCGAAAAGTCTGCGAGCCCACGCCCGAAGAAAGGTGATAGGTATCGTGCTGCGGCTCCGCCTTGGTGTGCAAAGTCGCAATCGCATCCGCCACAAAATCCACATTCACAATGTCAATTTTGTCCTGCGGACGAAACGGCAGCACCGGCAATCCCGCCAAAAACACGAATGACCGCACCATGTCGAACTGCGTCGTCTGCGGATAGCGGCTGTCTCCCAGCACAATGCTGGGACGAAAAATTGTCAGCGGCACATCCGGCAGCAACTCCCGCACCATGTGCTCGCAGAATTTTTTTGTCCGCGCATAAGGATCGTAATCCGAGCGTTCCCAGTCGATCGAGCGGCCTTCGGTAACGATCTCGTGGCTGCGCTTCCCGGCCACAGCCACGGTGCTGACATTCGAAAACCGCCGCAGCCCGTGATAGTACTGCGATCGCCGCGCCAGTTGAATCACTTCCAGCGTTCCGCGCAGATTCGTATTCAGACAACTTTTTTCGGACTTTCGATTGAGCGATGCCGCGCAGTGGACAACCGAATCGGTGGTGTGCACCAGCCGGTCGTAATCGCCGCTCTCAAGCCCGAACTGTGGAGATGTGAGATCGCCGCAGAAGATGCGTATCTTCGCCTGCAGATATTCGTAGAATTTCGGAAACGGCAAGTGCAGTTGCAACGCCCGCCAGAGCCGCAACTCGGCATCGCGTGGATCGCGCCCGCGCACCAGCAGATTCAATGTCGCGTCATGTTGCTCCAGCAAATTCGCGGCGACATGCGCTCCGATGTACCCGGTTCCACCGGTCAGGAATATTGCCACGTTGCTCCGTTCGTCCCTGTCCTTACCGCGGCGCCGGTTTCGCCATTTGCTGCCGCTGGCGCCGGCATCTGCAGCACGCGTGGCGCGCGCGCCTCCAGCGGCCGCCCTTCAATCAGCGGATAGGTCCACCGCCGCAGCGCCGGAATGTGAATGTCGATCCAATACTCCCACCAGTCCAAACCCGCCGTGTCATATCCGAAGATCTCCCGCTCTTCCGGCGTAAGAGCCTGCGATAGCTTCTCCACATTATCGGCGACAAAATCGTGTTCGTTATGCAGAATAAACGGTTCGAATAACTCGATTAACTTTTCCACGCGCTCGAGGCTGCGCTCCCGCTTCTCCAGCGGCTTTTTCATCTTTGACGGCAATGGCGCCATCACCCGCTGAATCGACTGGATAATCATCTTCTGCGCCGGCGCCGACATGCGGATATAACGCTCTTTCGAAACCGGGATCGCGTCCATGCGCAGGCGCAGCCAATATTCCAGGCCCTCCTGCGCGCGGTAGTGACGGCGGTGCCCGAGCGATGTCAGCTCAATCGACCGCCCCATATCGCAGGGATTCGTAACCGAGGTCGCCAGCTGATACAGCGGATCATGCCGCCGCTCCACCAGCGCCGCGCCAATCAGCGTCATCCCAGCGCACACCGCATCCACCGGAATAATGTCGAGCCGCTTGCGTTCGTTCGAAGGCAATTGCCGGAACGCCGTTCCCAGCAGGTATGACAGCGATGCCGAAGTATTGATGCCCTCGTTCCAGCCGCGAAACGGCTTCGCCACCGAGGTCTCGACAATCGCCGGACGCACAATCGCAATCGGCAGGCTGGCGCCGTGTTCCGCCATCGCCTTCACAATCATGGATTCGGCCAAGCTCTTCGTGAACGTGTAAGTGTTCGGCCAGCCTAGTTCCTGCGCTCGCTGTGTCGCCGCTTCGGTAAGAAAATTCTTCAGCCAGCGCACGCGATTCTTGCGGACTTGATTTTCGAGCGCTGCCCCGCTCAATCCTTTTGCTGCATGTTCTTTGCCCAGCGCCTGTTTTCGCAACTCTTCCGTGACTTCTGGTCCTTCGGCCTGCGCTTCCGCCGACTCGACCAGTTCATGCAGCCGACGCCATTCCTTTTCGGCCTCGAAATCGGCCACGCGAGCCGGAGTGTAATTCGGGCGTACGCGCTCACCAACGCGCCCGTCGCGCCCGCCAGCAACATAGCAAGTTGAAAGATGCAGCAGCGCGGCGTGGTCGGACCCGCGAATGAACTCGATCAGATGATGCGTCGAATCCACATTCACCGCCAGAGCGTCACGCAGATCGGGATTGAAATCCGTTAATCCCGAGCTGTTAACGATCAGATCGAGATCTTTCTGAAGCCGCGCCGCAGTCGCGGCATCCAACCCCAAGCCGGGTTGCGAAACATCGCCGTCCACCACTTCAATCTTTTCCGCCAGCAGCGCGCCCAACCGATCGCCATATTTTTCAAACAACGGATCGAAAACCGGCGAGCCTTCGATCATCTTCTCGAAGCGTTTCCGCGCCTCGCTCGACTTCTGCCGCCGGATCAGCAAATAGAGCTTTCCGATCTCCGGTAAATCGAGCAGCGTGTTCGCCAGCCACACCTTGCCGATAAATCCCGTAACGCCGATCAGCATCACGTGCTTGCCGCCCAGCGCCTTCCGCACCGAAAACGGCTCCCGATGACGCGTCTCGTCAAAATAAACAATCGGACGCACGCGCGGCGTCTCTACCCGCACCGCGGGCACAATCGCCGAAGCCAGCGCCTTCGGTCCGCGAAGCCCGAGCGCACGCACCCACCGCGCCGGACTCTGCTGTCCATCCGGTCCCGCTTCGCGAATGCGCGCAAAGATCCCCCGCGGCCGGATCACCGGACTCAGCAGCCGTCCCGTCGCCACCCCATCGCGGAAGTCGAGACGATTGGCGATAATCCATTGCACGCCCAAATGCCGCGCCAGCGGCCGCATCACATGATCCAGCCCCTGGCTCACCAGTACCACATCCGCGCCCGTGGCCTGTAAAGCCTTCAAATGGCGCACGCCTTCTTCTTTGAGCAGCGGCTTCAATTTGTATTCGAACTCTTCTTCGCCGAGCAGATCGAGCCGGTCGCGCGTAACCCCGCGAAGCACCGCGTGCACGATTCGCGTCGCAGCCACGCGATTCGCCGCATACAGAAAAGGCCGCAGTAACGCCATCAAAAGCGCCAGCCCGCGCCGCACCGCTCGCGCAATAAACGTCTGGCTGTTCCAGGTAAAAAATGCAATTGGACGAACCGTGGTCAGCTCCAGCAGACTGCCTTCCACCCGCCAGTAAACTGGCGACGCAGGCCGCGAACGCGCCGGCACTCCCGCTCCGGAATGCGACTTGGGAGACATCGGCGCCGTTGCCGCCGATGCGCTACGCTCGCGCGCCGCGCTGGTCCGGTCTTCTTCGAAAGTGGTCAAAGGTTCCACAGATCACTCATCGGCTGGCTTCCCGGCAAACTTCGCCTCAACACCCAGCGTGGGCCGCGAACCGGGCCGAATTACCCATTTTAACCTCTTCATCCCCAAGGACGAAGCAGAACTGCACCCCCTAAGCAGACCCTGTTATCCCGCCCGTTCCAGCCAGCAGACGTCCCAATATTTGCCAAACTTTCTCCCATTTTCGCTGAAAACGCCCACCACCTGGAGTCGTCCATGCCTCGAATTCGCAACTACCGCAATACCCATCCCAGCACGCCCGCCGCCGCAATCACCCATGCCGGGTTCACGCGAAAGCGGAGCAGCGCGATCAGGCTGACGCCGAATATCAGCAGCGTGGTCCCGTCCACAATCGATACCCTCCCCAACTGCCACGTCACCACTGCCATTAGCGCGAGCGAACCCGCGACAACTCCATCCAGCGCAGCCGCGGCCAGCACTGATTTTCTCAGCCACGGAATCACGGGTCCACTCACCGCCACCAGCACGAATCCCGGCAGAAAGATTGCTATCGTCGCAATCGCCGCACCCCGCCAGCCAGCCACCAGATAACCGATGAACGTCCCAGTCGTAAAGACCGGGCCGGGCGTAAACTGGCCCACCGCGACCGCGTCGATCAATTGCTTGTCGGTCAACCAGTGCAGACGGTGGACAAACTCGGATTGCAAAAACGCCAGCAAGACATATCCGCTGCCGAACACCACCGACCCAATTTTCAGAAACGACAAGAACAACCGCAGCAATCTGCCCGGATAAGCCGCAGTCAAAATCGCCACTGCCGCCGCTCCGGCCACAACCTTCGGCAACACGGCGACCGCCAGCAACCGGCTTCGCGCCACCAAAGCCGCCGCCGAAAGCGCTCCCGCGAACACCAGCACCAGCAGCGGACTCAGTCCCACAAAACTCAACGCGCCCGCGAGCACGGCAATCACCGCCAGAAGCGGCGTCCGCACTCCCCCGCGTCCCAATTTCCAGAGCGCTTGAACGATAATTGCGACCACCGCCGGTTTGAGCGCAAAGAATACGCCTTCAACTTTCGGCAGCGCGCCAAAGCGGACATAAGCCCACGCAATCGCCGATACAATCAGCGCCGCCGGAATGATGAAACACGCACCAGCTACAATCAGCCCGCGCCAGCCGCGTTTCAGTTGTCCAACAAAAATCGCGACCTCCGTCGAACTCGGCCCGGGAATCAAATTCGCGGCAGCAATCCGATCCAGAAATTCGGCCTGCGTAATCCACTTGCGCCGCCGCACGAACTCGTCTTCCATCATCGCCAAATGCGCCGCCGGCCCGCCAAAGGCGATGGTCCCCAACTTCAGAAACACGAGCGCGATCTCACCGAGCGAAGCGTCGCGCATCTCCATACGATCGCGTATTTTCGAAGATTCAGCCATAAGCCCGTCTGGCGCGAAACTCAGCGAACTCCCAGCGGAAGCTGTGGCTTCGAGGTTATCGCAAATCAGACGATGCAAGAATTGGTAGGATGAGTCACCACGCCGGAGGCAGCGGGGTTGATGACGTTCTTCAAGATGGATGCGCTCACGCTATTCGGACTGTTCGCCGTGACCGCGATGCTGGTCACGTATGCTCTCGAAAGCCGCAGCACGTGGTTCATCCTGGCCTTCGCCGCCGCCTGTGCGCTCGGCTCTGTCTATGGATTTCTGCAAGGCGCATGGCCCTTTGGAGTCGTCGAAGCGATCTGGTCAGCAGTAGCCGTCCGCCGCTGGCATCAAGCCAGACAAAAACAAACGTAGGAAAGCTGCAAGCCGCCCCCATCTGCCGATCGTCGCGTAGGGACAGCCGCCCTCGGCTGTCCAGGCGAAGCAGCTCGCCCAGGTTTTACGCGCGCCACCAACTCACAGCTTGTTCAGCCCATCCAGCGCCGCAACCTTATACGCCTCGGCCAGCGTCGGATAATTGAACACCGTATCCCGGAAATACTCGATCGTCCCGCCCATCGCCAGCACCGCTTGCCCAATGTGGACGATCTCCGCCGCGCGATCCCCAATAATATGCACACCCAGCAGTTTCAGCGTATCCGGATCGAACAGCATCTTCAGCAGTCCCTGATCGTCGCCCAGCATCTGCCCTTTTGCCAGTTCCGAATAACGCGCCAGCCCGCTCTCATACGGCGTCTTGCTGCGCGTCAACTCCTCTTCGGTCGCGCCGACCATCGAAATCTCGGGGATGGCATAAATGCCGTATGGAATCAGGTTCGGCAGCATCCGGCTGGGTTTGCCGAACATGTGACATCCCGCCAGCCGTCCCTGCTCCATCGAAGTGCTGGCGAGTGCCGGAAAACCAATCACATCTCCCGCCGCGTAAATGTGCGGCACCGCCGTCTGAAAATTTTCGTTGACCGACAATTTGCCGCGCCCGTCCGCCTGCAAACCTGCCGCTTCGATCTTGAGCTTGTCGCTATTGGCCTGCCGTCCAATCGTGTAGAGCAGCGCTTGCCCTCGAACTTTCTTGCCGCTCTCCAGCGACGCAAAAACTTTGTCGCGTTCTTCGTCAAAGCCCACCGAGACCACTTTTTCGCCCAGGCGGAAAACCGTTCCCAGTTGCCGCAACTGGAAACACAAACTCTCGATGATCTCCCGATCCACAAAATCCAGCAGCATCGGACGCTGGTCGAGCAGCGTAACCTTCACTCCCAACGCGGCAAACATCGACGCATATTCCAGGCCAATAATGCCCGCGCCCACCACAATCAGCTCGCGCGGAATCTCCTCCAGGCAATGAACCTGATCGGAATCAAAAATGCGCTTGCCGTCCACCGGAATCCCATCGATGTGCGCCGGCCGTGTGCCGCAGGCAATCAGGATTTTTTCTCCCCGCACCTGTTGCACGCCGTCCTCGGTCACAATGTCGACCGTATGCGGATCGGCAAAGTGCGCATCCCCTTCGAGCGCGGTCACGTAATTCCGCCGCAGTTGCGCCTTGATGACATCAACCTCCCGCGTCATGACAGCCGTGGCGCGCAGCACCAGGTCCGACATCAGAATCCGGTCTTTTACGACATAACCGCGGCCGTAAAACGAGCGCTGCCGGAAACCACTCAGGTAGAGCACCGCTTCCCTCAGCACTTTGCTCGGAATGGTGCCGGTGTGCACGCACACTCCGCCAATTGTGAGCCGCCGGTCGATGATCGCGACCTTCTTGCGCATCTTCGCCGCGCAAATCGCGCCCTTCTGCCCCGCCGGACCGCTGCCAATCACCACCAGATCGTATTCGTTAGCCTGCATAGACTGTCACATCAGACTGCATATTTGGACTGCCATGTTGGACTGCAAAGATGTGTGCGCACAAAAAACTAACACTTTCCTTCCGGGCGCGGAAGTGACTTTGGTGCGGAAATGCGAAATTAAGAATCTCTTAACAATAGGGGATTCAACTACGGCGGGAGGGTTCACAAAAGAGAGTTCACAAAAGAGGTAGTGGCGAATTCCGTGTTATGCCACTACGCAAACTGAAATAGAGGGGCGATCCATATAAGAAAGTATATGAAAGTCGGACTCGCCCCTCTTTACGCAAAACGAGTAACTGAATGACTACTTACTGCAGCCCTGTCCGCCACCGTTGGCACTGCTCAACGTAACTGTGTCCTGCGGAAGCGCGGTGCTCGTCGAAGTTTGTGTCTGTTGTTGCGGCTGGCGAACAGCCGTTTGCGACTGTTGGTAGGGTTGGCTCGAAGTGCTACCGCTAATCGGAGTTGTCATAATAAACAGCAGATCGGATCGATCAGAAAAAACTTTAGCGGGCGTCCATCCCGTTCGAGTAACCGTTACCACAACCCGAAAGATTTTCCGGAAGTCCCGAAAGCGATCAGAACGCCAACGACTATCTCGTTCGCCACGCCAACGCTGACTCGCCACACGGCTGCTACAATTGTTTGTCTCTACTCATCTCGAAAGGAACTCCCCCATGCTTTCAGCCGGAAACCCTTTCCCAAATTTCTCGCTTCCCAACCAGGACGGCAAAATTACCAAGCTCTCGGATTTCGCCGGCCGCTGGCTCGTCGTCTACTTCTATCCCAAAGACGACACGCCGGGCTGTACTGCGCAGGGCAAGGCATTCACCGCGGCTAAGGCTGATTTCGACGCCGCCGGGATCACCGTCGTCGGTGTCAGCGCCGATGACGTTACATCGCATAAGAACTTCACGCACAAGTTCGCCTTTACCATCGACCTGCTCTCAGACACCGACTCCAAACTGATGAAGACCCTCGGCATCAGCCAGGCTGAATGGAAAGGCATGAAATTCTGGGAGCGCACCAGCTTTGTGGTCGATCCCAAAGGCATCATTCGCAAGGTTTACGAAAAGGTGAATCCGGAAGGTCACGAGAAGGTGCTGCTCGACGATATCCAGGCAATGAAGGAAAAAGCAGCGTAGCATCCCGACGGCTTGCCGAGCGATAGCCCGCCGAGCCGGCCAAAGATCGTCCGCAGAGGATGCCTTACAAAGAATCGCCCATCAGGTCGCGGAGCTCCCGTTTGGGCAGCGAGAGAACGTGCCCGGGCGCGTGGGCAAGGACTCGGACGCCGCCCGCGTTTTTCGCTCCCGTCTACTGCAGCGTGGTGGCGCTCGTCAATCCCTGGTAGATAAACAATCCCGCAATGATTAGGATCATCACCCCCGATAACGCGCCAAGCACTTTGACAATCGGAGTGATCTTCTTCATCTTGGCGAGAACTTCGGTTTGATCCTTGTGCATCTGCGATTCGGTGTCATGCAGGAAGATGGAATCGTCCTCGTGCATACTGAGGGTACTTTTATAGATCAGGAGAATAATCAGAATCCCGGTCAGAATACCCCATGCGATTAGCAGCCCGACCATCGGAGTCATGCGCCACCTCGGAGCTGAGATCGAGCCTGTTTGCGAAGTTGCCGTCTTCTCAGGAACAATTTTTCCGGAACAATTTCGGAAAATGTTCGGCCCCGGCAAAACTTCATGGTTTTCGCCGGCTTCGGGTACAGACCCCCAACTCGCCCAATTATAGCCCCGTTGGCAAGAGGGAGCCGTAACTTCTTGTCGACGTCACCTAGCGGAGCGCAATTTTGGCAATTGCTTTAGATCCATATGACAAAGTGCCTGGTCACCGGAGCTACTGTTTTTGCGGTCTAAACAATCCTGAACCCACGCGGCAATCCGCTCTGGCAGTAGGAGGCCAGCACGTCTCGGGAGTATGATGTTTTCGGCTTCCAATGCGCCCCTCGCCGATCATCCTCGGGCTCATGCTGGCGGGTCTCGCCGTTGTCTATCTGGGATTGCTGTTATGGCTGTCTGGCGATTGGCGGTGGGTGGAGGGATGGATCTTCGGCGGCTGGTTTGTCTGCTTCGCGACTGCCATTCTCGTGTGGCTTCGCTACCGTGACCCCGGACTGTTGGCCGAGCGCTTCCGCATGCCTGGCACTGGCGGTGAATCGCGCTCCGATGTCGCTATCGTCATCGCGTTGAAGGTGTGTTGGATAGCTTTGTTCATTGTGGCACCGCTGGATGTTCGCTACGGTTGGACACGCCACCTGCCGCTGTGGTGCGAAGTATGCGGAGGCATCCTGCTCCTCGGGGGTAGTTTTCCCTTCTTCCGTGCGTTCACCGATAACACGTATGCGTCGCAGTTGGTGCGGATTCAGACCGAGCGCGGCCAGCACGTCATCGACACCGGCGTCTACGGCTTTGTTCGCCACCCCATGTATCTTGGGGGAAGTCTGGCGTTCGTCGGTGGCGCGTTGCTCCTCGGCTCCATTCCCGGCCTTTTCATCGCCCTCGCCATGGTCGGGCTGCTCGTGGTGCGCATCTTTGCCGAGGAGAAGCTGTTGGCACGCGATCTGGAGGGCTACCAGGAATATCGCCAGAAGGTCCGTTACCGGTTGGTACCACACGTCTGGTAAGCACCCCGTCACCGAATCCGCGCTCTCGAGAAGGTGTGGATGGTATCCGGTAGCGTCTTAACTTGGTTTGCCGAAAAGCCTTGCTGAGCCGGTTGCAACCTTTGCTATAATGCTAATTACAAGGAGATAAAACCGATGGCAACTACCACCCTACCCGAGACACAACCGAAGAACGCACCCGTCCTGACGCCGGCCGCTGTCGCCAAGGTCAAGGAGATCATGGCTACCCAGTCACCGCTCCCGGCCGGGTTGCGCCTGTCTGTCGTTGGCGGAGGTTGCTCGGGCTTCCAATATTCCATGGCCTTCGAGAACGGCGCTGGAATGATGGACAAGGTTTTCGACTTCGACGGTTTGAAGGTTTTCGTTGACGCCACTTCCCTCATGTATCTCGGCGGAGCACACGTCGATTACATCGAGACCCTCGAAGGTGCCGGGTTTAAATTCGATAATCCGAACGTGAAGAGCACCTGCGGTTGCGGCTCCTCGTTTAATGTTTAAGCCTCAACGTTTAAGGTTCAACGTCTATTTTTCAAAGCCCCGCACTATACGGGGCTTTGCTGTTTTCAGATAATAATAGTTGGGATAGAGAGAGAGACAGCTGTAGCTGCCGCGAGCCCTACTGCTGCTGCGTTGGTGCTGGGCTTTGCGGAGTCTGCGTCTGAAAACCTTGGCTTGGGCCTGCGCCCGGCGAGAGTCCCTGTCCCAATCCTTGCCCGAACCCACTTTGCCCGAACCCACTTTGACCTTGCCCGCCAACCGGCTGAGCTCCAGCAATTCCGCCTAACGTCCCCGTTTGCACACCGGGATTGATCGGCCCCTGCAATAGCCCGCCGCGGTCGCCCGTCGGCATGTAAACAAATAACCAGTCGTTGTAATGGTCTTTTGTGTAGTAGATATGGATGGCCTTTGCTTTGCTCGTGCTGGCCACGCCCAGTATCGGTCCTCCGCCGAAGACCTGGCCGCCAAGACCGGAGGAAGATATTGATGATGACGAGGAGGAGGAAGACGACGATCCGGTCGAAGTCGAATCCCCTTGCTGATCCCCTGAATTGCCCGAAGACGAACTGTCGGATGGCGAGCTACCGGATGACGAACTGCTGGAAGAACTGGCAGAAGAAGAACCGCCGAAAGACGATGAACCGCCCGAATTGGCTCCGCCCGGACCTGTACCTGGTTGAGGTCCGAAGCTAAACCCACCCAAACCACCCGGTCCGCCGCCAAAACCACCTTGGCCGCCAAAGCCGCCCTGCGATCCTCCAAACCCACCCGAACCACCGAACCCGCCCTGCGATCCTCCAAAGCCACCCTGTCCGCCAACCCCGCTTTGCCCCGCCGTCTGCCCTAAAACGGGCCCGTTGTTCAAGGAGATATCCTGCTGATGCAGAAATTTGAAATCCATCTCCTTGCCCGTGACCTTGTCAAAATTAACTGGATCGGTATAGCGCTTGCGCAGGAAACGAACGTTATTGGTGTTCTCCAAATCTTCAATTTTCGTCGGATAGCGGCCAAACTTCTTGTAGAAATGCTGAATGGCCCGCATGTAGGCTGTGCCGCGGTGCCTGAGCTCGTCTTCGCGGTCGCGTTTGATCTGCTGGCCGATATCCGGCAGCACCGCCAGCAGCGCCAGCGTGATCAGCGCCAGCGCCAGCATCAGCGTGATCATGATGTAACCGCGTTGAGGAATTTGTGATTTGTAATTTGTAATTGGTAATTGGGCCGATCTCGAACGACTGCGCCTCATAAACTCGCCTTCCAATTACCAATTACAAATCGCAAATTACCAATCACCGTCATCCCTGCGTCAGCGGCAGGCTCTGCCGGTTGTTGTAGAGAACGTCTTCCACGTCCACCGTAGTAGGCGAGATGCGCAGCACTTTATAGCGCCGGTCGACGATGTCGCCCTCGGCGGCGATAAAAATGTCTTCGCCCTGCGACAAAAATACTTTCTTCGTCTCTCCCGGACGGTTGGCAAAACCATAAAACTTGAGCGTGATCGGCGGCGGCGGCGCAACCGGCGGAGGCTGTCGAATACTACCGACCTGATCGTTACCCTGTGCTGTTCCGTTCTTCTTAGGCGTCTCAATCGGCACCGACCCCGCGGCAAAGATATTCCTTCCGTTGCCCGCGTATTTGATTTCCTCACTCTGCGCCAGCAGCGTCAAGTCCAGCGTTGGATCAAGCCGCGGCTCAACCACCGGCACCATTTTTCCCGAAGCCGTGCGCCGCATCGTCGGTTTCGTCGTTGTCGCCGCTCTCTGCTCCGCTGCCGGCGCGGCCGTTTGCGAAGCCGGCCAGAATTCATACGCCATCGTGCCAATGGCAATCGCGCCCAAAACTCCCAGCACGATCAGCTGCTTCCGATTTTCGACTCCCAGTTTCACTTATGCACCCAACCGCAGATAACTGTGGATCGTGATTCCCAGCTTCACCGGTCCCGCTCCTTCGCCCGCCAGGTCCACTCCGTCCACTTCAAAAAACATCTTCGATCGTTCCAGCGTATTGATGAACCGCACCAGTTGCAGGTAGTCGCCGGAAAAACTGCCCTCGATTTCCACCGGAATTATTCCAGGTATTTCCGATTCCTCTTCTTTATATCGCGCCTGCTGGATCCGAACTCCGTTCTGCGACGCCATCTTGCCCAGTTCATCGGCCAAGTCGGAATCTGTGGCCGCAAACCGGTCCTTATAGAACCCACCGATCTGCGTCTTCGCCAGCTTGATCTTATCGGGCATGCCGCGCAGCGGTTGCACCTCTCGCGTTTTCTTCGTCAGTTCCGCTTTCAATTGGTAGATTTGCGTCCGCCGCGAACTTTCCGACCCTACCAGCGGCGAGAAATAAACGCCCATCGCAATCACATCGGCAGCCAGCATCGCCCCAATCACAATCTTCAAGCCGCGCCGCGATTTCCGTAGATCCGGCATCAGTCGTCGCTCCTCACGCCGCTATCGGGAATATAAATCGAATCTACCACCGCGGCCACGCCGGCTCCGGTATCCGAGCCTCCTTCTTGCACCAGTTGCGCTCCCTGAAAATGTTTTGATCCTTCCATGCGATGCACCAGTTCCACCGCCGCCGCTCGCGTGTCGCACGCCACTCTCATCTCCAGCTGCATCTGACCCTGCTCGTTCAATTCCGGACGCAGCGACACCACGTGCAGGTTCGAAGGCATCACCTGTTCCAGCTCTTCAAACACGCGGGTCCATGAAAACGACTTGCGCTGAATCAATCCATTCAGAAACTGCGACTGGTCCCGCGTGCTGCGGTTGGCGCTCAAATCGAGGAAAGCCTGCGCCTGGGCGCGCTCGCGATCGCGTTCGCCGATCTGCGCGTTCAGCCGCGCGATTTCCTGGCGATCCCGGCCGGCGTTCCTCCATCCGTTCAACGCTAAGCCAATGAGGAATAGCGTCAGCAGCGCCAGCGCTCCAACCCCCAAGCCCCATCGCGCCCAGAATTCACGGGCATCCTCATAAGGCCGGGTCGCGAGATTGATATCCAAACGCATATTGATGAAATCCGCTTCAAGCTTACCGGCTCTTGGCTCTTCGCTTTTAGCTAGGAGCTAAGAGCTAATAGCTAGCAGCCTCTTCTCTACGAAATCAGCGCGCCCACCACTCCCGCCATGCGCCAGCGTGGAACCGTTCCCGTGCTCGATCCAATCTGCGTTGCCGACACCAGTTCCTCGACCACCGCGCCTGACTGGTTCTTCAGCGCAGGGGCCGCGCCGCCCGATTCCGGCAATCCCGCGATATACACGCGCTCAATGTTCAGGTTGTAAGTGTCCTGAAAAAACACCACCGAAGGATAAACTTCCTCCGCCAGTTGCTCGCCGGTAATGGTCACGCCGCGCACATTTTCGAGCGTGCGGAAAAGCACCAGCTGTTCCTGATCGAGAATCGCAATACTGATCGTGCGCGCGTCTACCTTGACGACCAGCGTCGGGCGTTCCGCATCGGCTGCACCCAGCGCCGCGAGCATCGACGGCATGACCACTCCCGGGTTGTAGCCTGCGTCGCGGAACGCCGATTCATATTCCTCCAGCACCGTGTTCAGCACCACCGCAGCCACCACCTGCAGCCCTTTTGCCATCGACTGCGTGTGATAGGAAATGCGCGCCTGATCGGGATCGAAGGGCAGCGACTTTTTCAGCCGAAACCGCACCACCGCTTCCGCTTCTTCGCGCTTAGCGGGCAGGGTTTCGAAATCGAGAAAGGCGACCCGCACAGACGTATCGGGCAAAATCGCAATCACGTCCCGCGATCTCCCGCCGACACCCGCCAGCGCGCTCGTAATCGCCTGCCGGATAGCCGCGCCATCCCGCAGATTCGCTTCCATCAAATCGGGCACCACTGAGCCCGGCGCCAGTTCCCGCGCCGCGGCCAATTCCACCATTCGCCCCGCATCCGCGGCGCGGCCCGCCAGCACTCGGTCAGCCGCAATTTCGCAAGCGAGCGTGGGACGGCGAACGTGTTTGGCAGTGGAAGTCATCGGCTGATGGAAGTTACATTAAGGAAATTCTGATTGGATCCTCGGAATCCTCCGTGCACCGCTGTGTACCCTGTGGTTATTGGTTTATGTTTTCCGCCGACACTGAATCAGAGTTTCCTTAAATAATATCCCGCACTCTCATGGCCAGAATAGTTACCTCGGCAGATGCCAGACTGGACTTTCGGCCCTCGCGGAAGGTAACAACCCAGGTAACTATCCTGAGCCTATGCCTTAGCGCATGGTCTCGATAAACGTGACCTTATTGATCTCTTTCAACGTGGTAAACCCGCCGCGCACCTTATCGAGCGCCGATTCGCGCAGGAAGCGCATGCCCTCTTCGCGGGCGGCGCGCCGGATCTCCGATGTCGGCCTCCGTTCCAGAATCATCTCACGGATACGATCGGTCAAATCGAGAAGCTCGTGGATCGCGGTTCGGCCGCGGAACCCTGTGCCCGCGCACTCGATGCAACCCTGTCCTTCATACAAAGCAACCTGCGACCACACCGCTGGATCAAGGCCGCTCGCTTCGAGCACATCGTTCGGATAATGCACCGCTGTGCGGCAGGAATCGCAGATCACCCTGACCAGCCGCTGCGCCAGAATGCAGTTGAGCGCGGAAACGAAGTTATAGGGCTCGACGCCCATGTTCAAAAAGCGTCCGAGCACGTCGACCACGTTATTGGCGTGCACCGTCGTGAATACCAGGTGGCCGGTCAGTGCCGATTGGATGGCGATCTGCGCCGTTTCGTTGTCGCGGATTTCGCCCACCATGATCTTGTCCGGGTCGTGCCGCAGAATCGACCGCAGTCCGCGCGCGAACGTCAACCCTTTTTTCTCATTCACCGGAATCTGCGTAATGCCGCGGATCTGATATTCGACCGGATCTTCGATGGTGATGATCTTGTCTTCGTCGGTCTTGATCTCGTTGACCGCCGCATACAGAGTCGTCGTTTTGCCGCTGCCCGTCGGCCCCGTGACCAGCACCATGCCGTACGGTTCCTTGATGTAGCGGCGAAAGCGCCGCAGGTCTTCTTCGTCAAACCCCACCACTTCGAGCGTGAGCTTCTTGAACTTCTCGCTCATCGACTCTTTGTCGAGTACGCGCAGCACGGCGTCTTCGCCATGAATCGACGGCATGATGGAAACGCGGAAGTCGATGGCGCGCCCGTTGTACTTCACGCGGAAGCGCCCATCCTGCGGCACGCGGCGCTCGGAAATATCGAGCTCGCTCATCACCTTGATGCGGGAAATAATCGTCGAATGGTGCTCTTTGCCGATCGGCGGCATGGCGTTCGTCAGCACGCCGTCGATGCGAAACTTGATCGCCACTGAGCTGTCGCCGGTTTCAATATGAATGTCGCTTGCCCGCCGCTGCAACGCCGTAAAAATCGTGGTGTCGACCAGGCGGATGATCGGGCTCATATCCTGGCCCGCCGTCGCCGTCAGCTTGTCGATCGAAATGGTTTCGTCGTTACCGGCTTCGTCCTCGCGAATCACGTCGAGCGTGAACCCTTCGCTCGCGTCTTCCAGCACGCGTTTGGACTGCTCGGTCTTTTTCAGAATGTCGGAGATTTGCTTGAGCGTCGAAACCTTGGTGAGAATGCGCTTCCCCAGCAGCAGGCTGATCTCATCGATCATCATCAGCTGGCTGGGATCGGCAATCGCAATCGCCAGGCGCCCGTCCGAGGTCTCGTCGAGCGGAACGAAGTTATAGCGGAACATCAGGTGCACCGGGATCTTCTCGAACAGATCGTGGTGCAACTGAAAGTCGCTCAGATCGATGAACTCGCAGCGGTAGCGCCGCGCAACATCGCGCGCGCGTTCCAGTTCGTCGGGAACCGACGCCGCTTCCGGCATCAGCTTCCCGCCGTTCCCCCCGCTCACCACCACTGTTGTTTTCTTATCCGCCATGCCCATACCAGTTTACCAATACAGAAACGTTGCAAAGTTTCAAAGTTTCAAGGTTTCAAGGTTTCAGGGTTTCGAGATTCGCATCGCCGAGCACTTTTCTGCAGTCCTTGCAACCTTGAAACTTTGAAACTCTGCAACCTTGCCCTCAATGCACATTCGCTCCCAACGTAAAGATCGGCATATACAACGAAATCAATATCCCTCCCACAAAAACCGCCATAATAATCAGGATCATCGGCTCAATCAGCGCCATGGCAGCGCCCAGCGCCGTCTGCACATCTTCTTCGTAAAACTCCGCCACCGAACTGAGCATCGCGGGCAGTGCGCCCGTCGATTCGCCCACCTCCAGCATTTCCACCGCCAGATCGGGAAACAGTTTCTGCTTCTCCAGCGCATGCGCCAGGCTCTGGCCTTCCTTCACTCGCTCCGCCGCCGCCGCCACCCCATTCAGCATCTGCCGGCTGCTCATCGATTCGCCCGCCGTCTCCATCGCCGGCACCAGCGGCAATCCGCCCTGCAGCAGCGTCGCCAGAACGCGCGAAAAATTCGCCACCTGATACTTGAGCCGAATCTCCCCAATCAGCGGCAGCGACAGCAAAAAGTGATCGATGCTCTCCGCCCCGCGATCGCTCTGCTTCCAGCGCCACAACAAAATCCCACCCCCTACCAGCACCAGCGCCACAATCCATCCATATTTCTGGGCATTCAGACCGAGCGACAGCATGAACACCGTGATCGCCGGCAACTGTGCTCCCAGGTTGTTGAACAGGTCGGCAAATTTCGGCACCACGTAGGTGATCAGGAAAATCAGCATCACCGTCACCACCGAAACCAGCAGCGCCGGATACACCAGCGACACCAGCAGCTTCTTGCGAAACGTCTGCACCATCCGCTGATAAGTGATGTAGCGGCTCAACACCTCTTCCATGTTGCCGCTCTTTTCGCCCGCCATCAGCGTGGTCGTGTACATCTTCGGAAACACATGCTGCGCGGCAAACGAATCCGACAGCAACTCGCCACCCTTCACCCGGTCGCGCACATTTTCCAGCAGTTGCAGCATCGATTTATCCCGCTGCCGCTTGATCAGCAGATCGAGCGCCGTCAGGATCGGCAGCCCCGCCTTGATCAGCGTGAGAAACTGCTGATTGAAAATCAGAAACGTCCCCTGCCGCAGCTTCCCTCGCCGCCCCGGGCCCGCGCTCAAAATCGATCGCGGCTTGACCCAGTACACCAGGTATCCCTGCTGCGTGAACCGGTCCTTGACCTCCGCTTCCGAATAGCCGTGTTCCACCTGCTGCCGCAGATGCCCCTGCTCGTCGGCGACTTTGACCAGGAATTGTGCCATGCGCTAGCGCGTCGCTGCTTACGCTTCCGACTCTCTAATTCTCGACCACGTGGGTATTTCAGCCTAGTCTAACACTCTGTTCCCAAAGCTCTTACCCGAACCTGTCTATCCGTGTGGTACCGAGGTAACTCGCCATCCTACAATGGACTATGAGCGTCGGTCTTCAATCACCCAATGATCAGATCACCCGATGACCCGATGTTTCAATGACCCGATTCCTCCTACGGTCCCAACTCCCCCTCCACCGTCTCCACTCCCGCGGGAGGACGAAACTGAAACCGGCCATCGCCGATCTCCAAATTCTCTTTCCATCCGGCAAAACGAAACTCGGTCGTCGCCCCATCCGCATCGGTTAATACGATGCGAACAATCTTGTCCGCCGGAGTAATCTCCAGCAGCACCTCGCTCAGCTGTCCCATCGGCGCCCGCGGAACTCCGCGCAAAACCGTGTCGCCCGCCTCCAGCGGAGTTTGATCCACCGCCCGAGATAGCCCCTGTAATTCCTTCTCCAGCTTGGTCTTGCCGAGCAGAAACGCCAGCGGAGAGCGAATATCGTCCAGCTCCTTCAGCGTCGTCTTTCTGACTTGCCGTTCCTCCGGCAGGTAAAACCACACAACCTGGCCGTCGCTGATAAACAGCTTCTCTTTCGGAGAACGGTACTCCCACCGCATCTTGCGCGGCTTTTTCAGCCACAGCGTCCCCGCTTCCACCCGCTCCGGCCCATCCCCGCGATAGATTTCGGTGAAATCCGATTGCAGCGTGCGCAGATGGTTGTAATGCTCATCCACCGCCCTCGCCAACGCGGACACATTCTCCGCCCGCACCGGAACGGCGAAGGCCACGAACGACAAACACACGAAGGACAGGCAACTGAATAAAACCCAACAAGAGATGCGGCGATTCAAACCTGGTTTTCCTCTGCTCGATTCTACCGCCGAAGACGCCGGGGGTGCCCCATCCTAACGTCGCGCTCTTTGCGACGTTGAGCCTGCCCCGAGCGAAGCCGAAGGAGTGGGGACTTCCTATACCCGAGCGACGGGCGTCCGCGCCCGTCACCCGATTTGTCGAGATGGATTCGGGAAGGGCACGACCTTGGTCGTGCCGTAACTACTGCACAAGCAATGCGGCTTTCAGCCGCTGAGGGCCACAGCCGGGCAGCAAGGGACCCTCACAGTACCTGGCAAGGGCAACAAATCACTACACTCACCCAATCGTGTAGAATATTAAGCGAGGTTTCCCGACCATGCTTGACACTCTACTCGACTGGGTGGCAGTGTTTCTGCCCACAATTCTATCCATTGCAGGGGTGCTTGTGTCAGTAAAAGCACCTCATTCCAAACACCACACGGCGCTCCGCGCTGGCTTGATTGCGTTGGGTGTCC
>JASHOU010000166.1 GCA_030038475.1 Terriglobales bacterium
ATCCAACTCCTGCTCCGGGTGGAAAAACGTAACCACGGCGAAAGGCGTCTTTTGATCGGGCGTCGCGGCACGAGCAGACCCGTCCGATCGAAGCTGATAGAACGTCCCGTCAAAGCCGACCATCTCACCATCCAGGTCGTTAAAAGTGCCCAGTCCGAAATCGCCATGCTTCCGGATCTCTCCATAGGTCATGGCGCCTTCGTAGAGGCCGGCGATCAAAGCGGACATCAAAGAACTCTGATATAGCTCTCCCGCTTGATAATCTTCGCTGCCGGAGACGTGGTGCCACAATGGCTGGATCATTGCGAGTGAGCCGGAGACAAGTGAGTTATTCATGCACATCCTCTCAGTCCCAGGCTTCGGGAATGACATGCCGGCCAATTTCCACGTTCTTGCTGTAATCGATCGGAATGTCGAGCACCACCAGTCCGGGAGTCTCGAGCGCTTTGCGCAAGGTTGGCAGCAGATCGTCAGGCGTGCTCACTCGCAGGCCAACGCAGCCAAGACTTTCTGCGTACTTCACGAGGTCCGGATTGCCGAAATCGGTCCCTGAAGTACGCCCATAGGCAAGCTCCTGCTGAAAGGCGACCATATTGTATCCGCCATCGCGGAAGACTATCACTGTAATATTCAGCTTCAACCGAACGGCTGTTTCCAGCTCCATCGACGAATAAAGGAAGCCTCCATCACCGACAGTCGCAACCACTTTCTTACCGGGATATATCAGGCTCGCCGCCATGGCCCACGGGATTCCTACCCCGAGAGTTTGCTGACCGTTGCTGAATAGGAGTTTCCGCGGCTCAAACTCGAAGAAATGGCGCGCCATCCAGATGTGATGCGATCCCATGTCGCTCGCGATAATGGTGTCATCATCAGTCAGACTGCGCAGCCCCAGCACAACGCTAAGCGGATGAACCAAGCCGTTTGATTTCGGAAGGGGAGGATTTTGCAGCGCCTTCCACTCCGTCTGAATCGCTTGCAATTCGGGGCCGGCTGCGAACGAATGCTCCTCCAACGCGGAGGTGAGCGAACAAAGTGTTGCCGGAATGGCCCCGCGCAGCTCTAGTTCCGGCTGGTAGTGGTTATCGATATCAGCGGGGTAACTATCTAGATGAATCATCGTGCGCGCCTTGCCGACGTTCCAGAAACTCGGATCGTATTCGACAGGATCGTACCCGACAGTTAGCACGACATCCGCTCTGGCAAGCACTTTGTCTCCCGGCTGGTTGCGAAAGAGCCCCACGCGTCCGAAGAACAAGGGAAGCAACTCGCGCGAAATGGCGCCGGCACCTTGAAACGTGCCGATTGCCGGCACGGGGTGTCGCTTCAAGAGGGCCCGAACCGCGGCTGTCGCAGCAGGGTCGCTGGCCCCCATGCCCAACAGGATGACCGGGCTCTTCGCCTTCAAAATCTTTTCTGCGGCCTTGCGAATCAGATCTGCGGGAGCCGCGCCAAGCGAAGGCAGGGGCAGTAACGTCGGCGCGCCGGCTTCGGTCGTCGCACTTTGGACATCCCTCGGAAATGCAATAAAGGCCGCTCCGGCACGAGGCGCCACAGCCGCTCGAAAAGCATTCACAACTGCTTCGCCGGCGGCGTCCGGTGCGTTAATTGCGACG
Source organism: Terriglobales bacterium (assembly GCA_030038475.1). GTDB lineage: Bacteria > Acidobacteriota > Terriglobia > Terriglobales > Acidobacteriaceae > Acidiflorens. Next base: position 1,617 of record JASHOU010000166.1, read on the forward strand.
CTGAATTTGGTTACCGGCTTCATGATGGCCACCGAGTCCATGGATTGGTGAGTCTGTTTGAGGGTGTCCGGCAACGGAACCACGCCGCCGATCGCGACCATGGGATCGCCTTCGGTGGTCGCGGTAGCCGCGCCGGTCACAAGATTGCTCGTACCCGGTCCGGAAGTGACCAGGCATACTCCCGGCCTTCCGGTCAAACGCCCAACAGCAGCCGCCATGAAGGCGGCGTTCTGTTCGTGCCGGCAAACGATCAATTGCGGACCTTCATCGCGCAAGACATCGAAGGTCGGCATGATTTTTCCGCCCGGTATGCCGAATAAGTGCTTCACGTTTTGCTGCACTAGGCTTCGGATCAATAGCTGCGCGGCCGTTTGCTTGCTGCTTGTTATGTTAGACATTATGAATCTCCAACCGGTTCAGTAATACCCTTGGTTGTCCCGCACGACGCTCACTTTTCCCGCATAACGCCGCGAGATGAAGACGAAATAGATCGTCGCCAGCACGAACCCTACGGGCCACCAGAAAGATGCGAGAAGCAGCGACTTGGAGCCCGCGGCCACGCTGTAAGCCGTCAGTGAATTCTCCGGCGCAAGCGTCGAGTAAAGCATCACGGGAAAGAAAGCCGCGCTTCCAGTAACCAACAGGCCGATCAAAAAAAGGTTGGATCCCACAAAAGCCCGCCTTTCCTGGCCCTTCGTGACGCCCGAAGTGAGGGCATAAGCCGCGGCGATGATCAAAAGCAATCCGATCCAGCAGAAAGGACGCTGAATCGCATCCCCGGCCAGGCGTGGGCGAACCGTCCACGATTCAATCGAGATTGCGACGAAGAGTGGAACGACTGCCGCCCAGACATACTTGGCCCATTTTTCACATCGATCATGCACCGGGCCCTCTGTTTTCAGCGTAAGGTAGGTGGCGCCGTGAGCTGCGAGTACCGCAACTGTGAAGACCGCAACCGAGACAGTGTACCAATCGAGCAGGCCAACATAGCCGCGCGCCATGAAATTGGTAAAAAAGGCCATCGAGAAGCTGCCGTGCGCATCCAGTGGAACACCGCGCACTACGTTGCCGGCCGCGGCGCCGAAAAGAACGGCCAGCAGAAAGTTGGCGAACGCGAAAAGGAAGTCCCAAAATCCTTGCCAGAGCGAATCGTTGATGTGTCCACGGACTTCAATCGAAATGCCGCGCAGAATCAGGCTCCACAAGATGAGCATCAGGGCAAGGTAGTAGCCCGCAAAAGCCGACGCCATCAGGCGCGGGAATATCGCGACGAGCGTGCCACCGAAGCCGACCAGCCACACTTCATGCCACGACCACAGCGGCCCGATCGCGGCAATCACCTGCCGCCGCTCATCGGGCGTTCTTGCCACGAAGCGTTGCAGCATTCCTGCGCCGAAATTCCGGCCATCCAGCACTACATAGACGACAAGCATCAGACTGACAATGGCGTACCATGTCGCAATCATGCGATCGATTCCTTCCCCTTGATTTCTACTTGGGTGACGGGCAGTTGGGTGACGGCCAGTT
>JASHOU010000167.1 GCA_030038475.1 Terriglobales bacterium
CCGTGCTCTTCAGCGATCTCGAAGGCCGGCTGCACATGCTCGACTATGACAAAAAATTTCTGCTCAAGAATTACGAAAACCTCACCTTCGATGGTTCTTCCATTCGCGGCTTCACGGCTCAACGCGAAAGCGATCTGCGCCTGGGCGTTGACTGGGCCGCTTTTTATTGGGCTCCGGCCGATATCTTCGGACCCGGCAAGGTGCTGGTGTTCGGCGAGGTTATCGACAAAAACGGCGAACCTTACACCGCCGACATTCGCAGCATGTTGAAGCTCTTTGCCGAGGGATTGCACAAGAAGCACAAATACACCCTCAATGCCGCCAACGAAATCGAAGGCTTTCTGTTTCAGGGACCGGATGCCGAGCGGCGCTTCCACGAAACCGGCAAATTCGAATACGTCAATACCGGCGGTTACTACCACTCGCTGCCGGGCGATCCGCTGCGCACCTTTATCGACACGACCGCCGAAGTGCAGCGCGCCATGGGCTTCCAGAACGAAAAGGACCACCCCGAGGTCGCGCCTTCGCAGTTTGAAGTGAACTACAACTACGCCGAAGTGGTCGCGGCCGCCGATCATATCCAGCTCTACAAGCTGATTTGCCGCCAGGTGGCGCGCAATATGGGATTGACCGCGTCATTCCTGCCCAAGCCGATTGTCGGCGTCAACGGCAGCGGAATGCACACCAATATTTCCATCAGCCAGAGCGGCAAGAATTTGTTCTGGGATCCCAAAGGCGAAGAGAAACTCAGCGAGGTCGGTTATGAGTTTCTGGACCGCGTGCTCACCGCGGGCAACGATCTCTGCCTGGTCTTCAATTCCAGCGTCAACGCCTATCGCCGTCTCGATCCGCACTTTGAAGCGCCGAACCAGCTCAAAGCCTCGGCGGTCGACCGCGGCGCCATGATCCGCATTCCCATCGGCAACGAGCGCAGCATGAGACTTGAGGTTCGCGCTGTCGCGCCCGATGCCAATCCCTATCTGGTCATGTACTCTATTTTCAAGACTGGACTCGAAGGCGAAACTGCCAAAATCAAAAATCTTCGCCAAGCCGAGCGCTACCTGCCCGACAACATCTACACCGCGATCGATAACTTCCGCAAGTCCGCGTGGACATCCGAACTCCTTGGCGAAGATGTGAAAGGACGATACGCCGACCTGAAGCAGTCTTCTGCAGACCGCTGCCCGCGCTTGTTGGGCACGATCGTCAAACCCTCCGAAGTGCAGTTCCATCACGAGGTCTACAACCAGTATTTGTGGAATTTGTTCTAGGAGAGCTAGGAGTGGGGGCGTCTCGCCCGTGTACAGAAGCGAGGAGTCGTCAGAGGCGCTGTCTGGTGACCCGCATTAGAGATGCGATTAGTGCATCGCCGCTGCATTTGCCATCGGAGCGTTGCCATACCGGCTCATGGCCAGTTCGACAATCGTTCCGATCATTTCGGTGTAGGAAAGCCCTGAAGCTTTTGCCGCCATGGCAAATTCCTGGCGGCTGGCGAGCCAAGGATTCGGATTCGCTTCGATGACATAAACGTCGCCATTCGGAGCGAATCTAAGGTCGATGCGTCCATAGTCGCGCAGCTTGAGCGCGCGATACGCGGCGATCGCAGTATCCTGCAACCGCTGGGTAGTTGCCTCGTCCAGGTTTTCAGCGATCGCTGACTTAGTCAACTTATAAGCTTCGGTATTCTTCTCGAACTTCACATCGTAACTCGCAATTTTCGGTGTGCCTTCGGGCAATCGTGAGAGATCTAACTCAACCAATGGAAGAGCCTGAACGCGATCGTAACTCCCGAGAATTCCAGCGTAAATCTCACGACCCTCAATGTACTCCTCGATCAGCGCCGGAGAATCGAATTCATCCTGGATATAGTGGATGCGCTCCATCATCTCTTTGATGTTCTTTACGACCGAACCGGCGTCGATGCCGATGGATCCGTCTTCCCACGAAGGCTTCACGATGAGGGGAAAAGAAATATCGTGAGCGTGGTCAATGCGCCCGCGATACGAAGTGGCAAAATACGGCGTCTTGATACCGTGAAACGCGAAAATCTTTTTGGCGATCGCTTTATCCTGCGAAAGGAACAATGAATGCGGGCCGGCGCCTGTGTAGCGCAATCCGAGCAGGTCGACGTAAGCGACCACATTCATTTCCTTGGTGTCGTCGCCATCGAACGACTCGGTGAGGTTGAAGATCAAGTCGGCATCGCAGCGCGACAGGCCATGCAGGGATTGCGGGCGGCCATCCAGTTCGAAATAAGAAGGCTCGTGTCCCAGTTTCTGCAGCGCTTCGAAAATTTCTTCACGGTCGGTCTTTTCTTTCTTTACCTTCTTTACTTTCTTGCGAGGCACGCGCGCGGGAGCCGCACCCTCTTCTTTAGCCGCCGCCGCTTCCGGATCTTCGTTCCAGACGTCATAGAGCAGCGCGATCTTCAGTTTTGCACCGATCATCAGTTGACCTCAGCTTTAGGTCTCAGTTGTTAGGTCTTAGGTGTTAAAAAGCCCAGAATATTAGCTTCGTCTGCTTTTTCTGAGGCCTAAGACCTGACACCTGAGACCTGTTCTTTACGGCTGTATAAATTTTCCTTTCGTCACATACGTCATTACGAGCGCGGTTACATAAGCTGTAACTTCGGCTAAGTGCTCCGCTCCGTGCGTTTGATCAGCCCGCAAGTCAAGTTCCTTCGTGCGCTTCTCCATCGTGTCCATCAAGGTTCGGATCACACTGCGCTGCGCGCCCGTCCACTGTGCGGCTTTGTCGATCACCGCTTTGCGATGTCGATGCAGAAACTCATGCGCTGCGAGCCCTGTCTTGCGCCGCTTCGATACCGGAAACATGTCGCGCAAATCCGTATCCGGCGTCAGTTCACTGACCGCAACTTCTTCGCGCCCGTTTTGCTTGCCGTGATGATAAAAATCGGCAACGGTCGCTTCCATCTCGTCAGCGGTAATGTCGGCGATGCCGCGGCGACGCAGCGGTTCAACCTTCCCCAACTTGCGTGCCAGCCGATCGACATAACGCAACTTCTCCATTGCGCGCCAGCCACGATAGCGCTTGCGCCAGTTCGAGCGCGGCGTCAGCCAGACGGCAAAGGTCTCGGCAAAATCCTCATCCGGATGCTTCTGCGCATACCATCCCGGCAGATGACGCACATAGTCGCGCGAGAACGGCGCCGGACGATAGTTATCGCGATACGGACGGCGAAACGGCCCGAAAATCCGCTTCCACTCCGGCGAATTGTGCAGCTTGTAGGCATAGGTAAACGCGTGCCCGGCTTCGTGGCGCAGATACATCATGATTTCTCTCGCGTCTTCGAGGTCATGCGTTTCCTTTTCCAGTTGCGCCAGCGCCGCGTGAGCCAGGTAAAACGGAATCCCGATAATCGGCTCACCCGACGGGCATCCCCATTCGTCGGTCAGATAGCAAGCGGGACGAAACTTCGCCAGTCCCTTCGCGTCCAGTTCGCGATAAAGCTGATCGACGAAACGCTCGACGGGCGAACCGGCAAGCCTCAGTCCCAGCTCGCGAATCGGCCGACTCAGAAGCTCCTGATAGACCGCGGGTTCAGTTTTCGTGCTTACGATGTCATGCACAAACGCACGCTCAAAAATAGTCTGCAACCGCGCGGGCACAGGCGGGGAGAAGTGTCACCAACTCAACAGTAGACGAGACGAGGGGTGATCGCGAAGTGACTGAGGTAATGGATCGGTCGGGTTTTCCCCCGGACTCAGATCAGGGGGATGAGACCGTTGTCTACTTCTTCGGTGGGGCGGCTGGCTTAAGATCGTCGGCCGCTTTTTGTAGCGCGTCGATGGGGTTCGAATCCAGCCAGTAGAGCGACGTGTCGTTCTCGCGTTTGGCGATGTAACCGTTGCCGGACTTCGCCAGCGAAACCTTTTCCACGCGCTTGCCGTCGTTGGAGGCGACCGTGACCTCAATCGTGGGATTCGCGAAGCCCGACTCGACGAATTTGGTAGCGGCAAGGTCGCGCAGGTCGGAGACGAGCGTCTCGACGCTATCGGCGTCCATTTTCTTCCCATTCGACCACCAGTCTTCGTTGTTGCTCTTGTCGCCACGCATCAGGAAGTAAGCTTTGGCGCCGCTGTGCATCTCGACCTTTGTTGGATCGGTGAAACCGAAGTCGAACAGCTTCTTGTTGCGGAAATCGTCGAGGCCTTTATCGACCGCCTGGCCGAGATCGGAGTCAACTTTGTAGACTCCATCCACCACGCTCGACTTCGCGTAATAGGTATCGTTACTCTTATCCTGGTTCTTACTCTTATCTTTGTCGTTGCCTCTGCGAATCTGAATTTCCTGCGTGCCGGACTGATCGGTTAGCTTTGCAGTTGCAACCGGGGTGGCGTGCGTGAACGCCGAGGCGGCATCCTTGTCGTCTGCCGCAGCGCCGTTGTCCGCCGCTACGCCGGTCAGATCCATGCGCGCGTCGGTGAGTTTTCGAACCAGCTCGCTGACCTGCGTGTTGTCGGCGCGCAGCGGTTTGGGCTTCAGGACCTGCCACTCGTCTTTATCGCGCCCAAATTCGATCTCCTGATTCTTGCGGTCAAGCTCAAGGCGGCTGACTTTGTCTACGCTGAGCGTCAACAGGCGCTTGTCGCGCAGATCGTTAAGACTCTTGTCGATATTGTTCTTCGTGTATGTGCCAATGATAAAGACTCGGGGATCACCGGCAAGCATCGCATAGACGGCGCTGCCGGCAGGCGTGTCATCGCCGATCAGCAGCCTTTGAGTCTTGCCTTTTTCTGTGATCTCCGCTTCGACGGCTGGCTGGTCGAGACCGAATAGCTTTAGATCGGAGGCTTTGTCTTCGACTAAGCGTTCGGAGTTCAACGCAGACAGGGCCGAAAGCGTGCCGCTTACGACGCCCTGATCTGCGCCGAGCGGCTTGGGCTGGGTGATTTGCCAGGCGCCAGAGTTGTTCTTCTCCAAAACAATTGGCGGAGCGTCTTTGTTTTTCAGTTCGAGCTTCGTAATCGAGGCTTGATCGAGCTTCAGGATCGCCGGTGGAGCGTCGGTAGACGCCTTCGCGGTTTCGCCGGCCGGTTTGCTTCGCCCCGACCAATAAAGAGCGCCCACCAGCGCGGCGAGTACGACGGTTGCAACGATCAGGCTGCGGAGTTTCATGGCGTTTCTGGAAAGACGAGTGTCTGTCGAGGAATCGACCGAGAAATTTGCTTATCTCCTCTTCCACCACACGCCGATGCCGGCGATCACAACGATTGCTGGCAAAAGAAACTGGCTGGTGGCGCGTACCCACATCAACTGAGCGCTCGTCATGGTAATGCGGCGGTCTTCGTGCTCTTTCGGTCGGATCGAAATCAGGTCCTCATCCGATGAGAGCCAATTGATCGTATTCAATGCCAGATCATTATTGCCGTTGAAACTGATAAATCCGTTATCGAGCCACGACGAGCTGCCGACCACGACAAAACGTCCCTGGGAGTTTTCCTTGCCGGTGTTGTAGCTGCCGGCGGCGGCGAGGGTCAACGGTCCCTTCTTGTTTTTGGGATCGTTGACATTCACTTCCGCGGAATTCAAATTGGTCGTAGCCAGGCTCGTGCTGGAGGTGTCGAACAGTTTCTGCACGCTGGTCTTGTCTGTGCTCTTAACTTCGATGGAACGGGAGAGAGGAAAACCAGTGGCAGTTCCCTTCATGTCGCTTACGATCGGTTGGGATTCGTAACTAGACACGAGCGCGACCTGCGGCCCGAGACCAACGATCTGGCCAATGGGGTTGAGATCGAGAATCAGGTCTTTGTTTAGCGTCACACCCCAACTCTGGAGCAAACTCGCCAGAGCGTCATTGTCGGCAATTTCCGAGCGGCCCATCTTAAGCGGCGCATCTAGCAGGAAAAGCGCGCGTCCGCCGTCTTCAACATACTTTTTGATCGCATCCACTTCCGGCTGCTCGTAATTCCGCGTCGGACCGGCAATGGCGAGCGTGGTGCAGTCGCTCGGGACTTCCGCTTTTTGCAGCAGGTCGATGGACTTGGTTTCATAATTATCTTTGGCGAGAAGATCTTTGAAGCGGGAAAGCCCCTCGCGATCGCTGTCATCAAGTTGGTGCTCGCCGCTGCCGGCCGCGAAACACACCGTCCTGGTGGTGTTTTTGAGATCGCGGATGAATGCGCCAGTGATGCCCTCCTCGGTCATGCTTTTGGCTTCTTCTTTTCTTTCGCCGATCTGGACGACCGCCGTCCCGAAGCTGCGGATGCCCGCTTCCCGCGCCGCCTGCGGGTTCTTGTCGGGATCGACATACTCGACGTGAACCTTCGGAGAGAGATTGGCGTATTCGTCGAGCAGATCTTTGCCGTCGTGGAATCGCGTGCTCTGATCGAAGTAGGTGATGGTCGCGTTCTGCTTCAGTCCCTTGACGATTTTGGCGGTCTGCTCGGAAAGGCTGTAGCGTTTGTTCGATGTGGCATCGAACGACTTATTATAACGGTCCGCGAGCATGTTAGCGATGATTACCGCAGCGATCACGATCAGAATGTAAGTCGCCGCAAAAGCGGCATATTTGGTTTGTCTGGCTTTCAGCCACTGGCTGGCCATTTACGACCTCCACCGCAGGGACTCCATCGAACGCGCGGTGAAGAAGAGTCCCAGAAAAATTAGAGTTATGTAGAAGACTGTGTCTTTAAAATCGATCACGCCACGGCCGAACGACTCGAAGTGGGTAATTACCGAAAGATAGGCAAGAACCCGCGCCCAGGCCGCGGTTTCGTATCCGCCGACCCACTCGAGCACCCACAACAGCAGACAGACGCCGAAGGTTGCAGCACCGGCGATGATCTGATTCTTTGTAAGCGTCGAAATAAAGGTGCCAATCGCCAGCAGCGCGCCCGCCTGAAGCAACAAGCCGAGATAGCCGATGACCAGTGGCTTCCAATCGGGATTGCCATATTTGAAAAGAAACGCGAAGTTCAGAGCGGTGAAAAGCAACATGCAAGAGTAGAGAATCAGCGCTGCGAGCCACTTTCCGACGATGATTTCCAGGTCGCGGATCGGCGAGGTGGCCAACAATTCAATCGTGCCCGTGCGCTTCTCTTCGGCGAACAATCGCATCGTGATCATCGGAATGAAGAAAAGCCCTATCACGCTTACGTTCTGCAGCAATGGTCGGATGATCTGCTCGTTGAGGTTCATGGGGAACGACTGCCCGCGCATCTGCATCTCCATGCCCTCAACCACGAAAACGGCGATCGCGTTCCAGAAGAAAAAGCCGAAGATCAGACCAAACATGGTCAGGAGCAGGTAGGCAACAGGTGAAACGAAATAGCTGTACAGCTCTTTTCGGCAGATGATCCAGACGTTTCTCATGATTTGGACTCCTGCAGTTTGGGCTGCTCGGGCTTCGATTCCTGCGCCGGCGTCTTCTCAGCTTCAGCGGAAGCTTCGCTTTGAGTTAGCTGAAGAAAGATTTCTTCGAGGCTCATGGCAGCGGGACGAAGCTCGTTGAGATCCCAACCGGCTTCGACCACGGCACGCGCCAGGTCGCCGCGAACCAGGCGTCCCTTCTGGCTTTCCACTTCGAAAAAGACGCGGCTATCGACCTGCTGTTTGCAGACGGCGCGACTGACGCCGGAAACCTGCTCCAGCCGATGCTGCACGATTGGTGCTTCCAGATTGCCGTTGCGGCCGGCAACTTCGACCATCACGGACTCCGCGCCGCGCGCTCGCGCTTGCAGGTTGCGCACCGAATCTGTCGCTACGAGCTTTCCTTTATTGATAATGATGACCTGCTCACAGGTCTGTTCAACCTCGGGCAGGATGTGGGTGCTGAGGATGATGGTGTGATCCCCGGCGAGGCTCTTGATCAGGTCGCGCGTTTCGTTGATTTGTTTTGGATCAAGGCCGGCAGTGGGTTCATCGAGAATGAGAACATCGGGATTGTGAATGATGGCCTGCGCGAGACCTACGCGCTGGCGGTAGCCTTTGGATAATTTTCCAAGGAGCCTGGTTTTGACATCGGCAATGGCGCAGCGGCCGCAAACGTAGTCGACGCGCTTCTGCAAATCCGCGCCCGACAGGTCTTTCAGCTTGCCGACAAATTTCAGGTATTCGGTTGTTTCCATCTCCGGATAGATGGGTGGAGTTTCAGGCAAATAGCCGATGCGCTTTTTGACCTCGAGTGGCTGCTCGAGAACATCAAAACCGGCCACATTCGCCGTGCCCGCCGAAGGCGGCAGAAAACATGTCAACATGCGCATGGTCGTTGTTTTACCCGCGCCGTTGGGGCCGAGGAATCCGACGATTTGGCCCTTGGCAACTTCAAATGAAATTTGATCGACGGCAACGGTGCGCGCGTACCGCTTGGTAAGCTCTTTGACTTTGATCATAAGCTGTTGTCGTCAACGTGAAGGATGTTCCACGTTGGGCCACCCACTTCCCTAGTGAGGATTTATGAATATCTTAAGAACCGCACGTTCGGGATGTCAAATTCCGTAACACAACTGCAAGCGCTATTTTTCTCAGAGCTTTCTACCGAGGCGGTTACACGCATCACAGGTTCGAAAACATTTCCTACCGAATGCGGACAATCCTTACGATGCCCGCGGCATTCTCTGAGGTTGGCTGAATCGCGCGCAGGCAAATTGCAAGAGGTCGCGAGCAGGGTCTTACAAATCGGCCGCAGGCTTATTCCATGGGAAGGCCGACGTAGTTTTCCGCAAGGCTCGTAGATGCGGCGCGCGACGTGGTTACATAGTCGAGCTCGGCGAGCTGGCGGCGACGATCGAACGGATTCTCATCGGGAAAGCGATGCAGCATGGATGTCATCCACCAGGAAAAGCGCTGCACCTTCCAGACTCGCCGCAGGCAAGTGCTGGAGTACTGATCGAGCAACGACCGATTGCCGGTGGCGTAAAAGCGGTGCAAAGCCCGCGCCAGCACGGTTACGTCGGCAATCGCCAGATTCAGCCCCTTGGCGCCAGTTGGCGGAACGATGTGCGCCGAGTCTCCGGCAAGAAAGAGGCTGCCATATTGCATCGGCTCGACGACAAAGCTGCGCATGCCGGTGACGCCCTTCTGGAGAATCGGGCCTTCGGTGAGCTTCCAGCCATCGGATGCAAAACGAGTGTGAAGCTCGCGCCAGATCCGCTCATCTTCCCAATGGTCGATGTTTTCGTCTGGCTTGCATTGCAAATAGAGACGGCTGATGTGCGGTGTGCGCATGCTCAGCAGGGCAAAGCCGCGATCATGGTAGGTATAGACCAGTTCTTCGGCAGATGGCGGTGCTTCGGCGAGAATTCCGAGCCATCCGAAGGGGTAGACACGGTCGTACTCGGTCAGCACTCCCGCGGGAATGCTGGGGCGGCAGATGCCGTGGAAGCCGTCGCATCCGGCAATGAAATCGCAGCTAACTTCGTAATCGGCGCCGTCCTTGCGATACCTGATCTTTGGCCTCGTATCGTCGAAGTCATGAATGGAGACATTTTCAACTTCAAACAAGACCTGGCCGCCGGTGGCAATGCGCGCGTTATTCAGATCGCGGAGAACTTCGTTTTGAGCGTAAATCGTAATTCCTTTTCCACCGGTGAGTTCGTGGAAATCGATACGATGACCGCGGCCCCCAAACCGCAATTCGATTCCGTAATGGACCAACCCTTCGGCTTTCATCCGTTCGCCAACGCCCATCTCTGTGAGCAAATTGACTGTTCCCTGCTCCAGCACGCCGGCGCGAACGCGTTCCTCCACATATTGACGGCTGCGATTTTCAACTACGATGGATTCGATTCCATGCAAATGCAGAAGGTGAGAGAGGACCAGACCCGCCGGTCCGGCACCCACAATGCCAACCTGTGTGCGTTGTGAAATCTGCACGGATTAGACTCCGGAAAAGATGATTGCTGGTCGGGGCTATTTTACCTGCAGCGATTCGGCGCTGGTCAATGGATCCCCGACATGCTTGCCCACACAATCGAGGAAATATGGGGCAAAACCTCGCTGGCGAACAGGTGCGTGAAGTAATCGCTAGTGAGCGTATGTTGGATGAAGTCGACCGGGTCGTAGATCTCGCGAGCTTCTTTCAGCCGATATTTCGCGATCTCGCCGCGCTACGGCTCACGATCCAGCTATTACTTACGCCCATTCTCGTTTTCCTTGAACATGTATTTAATGGCGGGCTTGTAGATCATCAAGTTGGCGGCGCCGCTGCGATTCAGCTTTATGCAGTTCTTGTCGTACCACTCGATGTAACCGTGAACCTCTTCGCCGTCGCGCAGCACGATGACCATCGGAGTCTTGCTCTGCATCTGCTTCTGGTAATAGAAATTCTCGGCGTTGGTCTGCTCGCTCGGAGCCGGTTTCTTGGCGGGAGCGGTGGAGCGGTCGCGATCGCGGTCCCGTTCTCTGCGCTCGGAGCCCCCATGATTGTGGCCGTGGTTATTGTGGGGATGCTCGGCACGGTTGAGGGTTGGGCGGATCAGCTTGCGATTGGCAAAACTTTCCTGATCGGCGGTTGCTTCAGCTGGAATGGAGTCGAGTGTGTCTTTCAAATCGCACCACCTGCGCGCTGGGCGGGCAAAATATACCACAATCCTTCTGGCTGTAATTGTGGTTCCAAGGGTGTGAACTGGGGTTACGGTATCACAGCAGGCCGGGGTTGGACAATATTGTACAGAGTGTCTTTAGTGCTCCCTCCGCGGCGACGGGGGCTAGCCCTGTCTTCTAGAGGTTGGAAAACGAGCCGGGGCCCGTTACCTTGTTGCACTATCTTGTTGAACAACTTTCTGAACTATGACGCTGGCCTAAGCGCTGCGGCGAAGGCGTCGAGAGAAAGTGAGCGCAGCAGGTTGCGGCGCAACCCACGTTCCACCTCGTTGAGACCTTCTGCGGCGGCTTGCAGCCATGCGAAATCGGAGGCTTCCGACAATCTCTTGAGTTCGCCGAGAATGTCCGTGTTACGCACCAACTGCGTTGCCCCAGATTGCAGGAGCATGATGTCTTCGAGCAGGGAATAAAGCGTGCTCAGCAGAAGATCGATTTTCTCGCGGCCTTCGGCTCCCGGCCGGTAGCCCTCCGTAGTCTTGAATAATTCGGAGTGGTCGTTCGCTCCCAGCGCCGATTTCAAAATGACGAGTGCGTTCGCGCGGGCCGCGGTATAGCTTTCGAGATCGAACGATAGAGCGCGTCCGAAGGCCCCGTCGCTGATGCGGGCTACCAGCACGCGCTGGCGTGGATTCCAATCCGGACGAAGCTGGGAGAGCCGGCTCTCGATGTCGGCAGTAGCCAGCGCTCCAAGATGGAAGCTCATGGAGCGCGAGCGAATGGTGGGCAACAATTCGCCGGCGTTTTCCGTGAGCAGGAAAATGGTTGCGAACTCCGGCGGCTCTTCCAGAATTTTGAGCAGCGAATTGGCCGCCTCTTTCATGAACGCCGAACTGGTGAAGATATAAACACGTTCGCGGGCTTCGGCAGGCCGATAGTAGATGGTCTCAATTACGTGCCGCACCTGGTCAACCTTAATCATCATTTGCGGAGGATCGGGCGGGACGATGAGCACGTCGGGATGGGTTTGAATGAAGAGCCGTGTTTCTTTCTTGTCCGCGTCTCGGAGATTTTCGCGTGCCTCGACCGCTTCGGCGAAGCGAGAATCGAGATTCTCGGACTGGGCGATGCGAGTGCAGTTCGAACAGCGTCCGCAAAAGTCGGGCAAGCCGTCGGTCGTTGGAAGCTCGAGGCAATTCATTGCGCGCGCGAGCATCAGCGCAAGCTTGTATTTGCCCGATCCCTCGGCGCCGGAAAGAATGACAGCGTGCGGAAAACGTCCGCGACCCAGCATCTCGCGCAGGCGATGGATGGTGTCCGAGTTGCCTACAAAATCGGAAAAGGGCATAGAGAATCGCTATTAGCTTTCGGCTTTTCGCTCTTAGCTAAAGCCGAGAATCGCGGTTAGCTTTTCGCTCTTAGCTAAAGCCCGACGGTCAATAGCTAAAAGCCAATTGCTAATAGCGAGTTTCCGCCGCCTATAGCTTCAGCTTCTTCCTCACCAACTCCATAATAAGCGCATGAGTCTCTCTCGGTGTGCCGCGAGCATTCACAAGTTGCACGCGTCCGGGCTCGCGAGCGGCAATGGCTAAATATGCCTGCCGGACGCGTCCGAAAAAAGCGCGGTTCTCCTGTTCAAAGCGGTTCTCATCTTTCCCAGTATTTTTCTCCGAGCGTCCATTTCTTCGCGTTCGGTTGCGACGCCGCGCGCGTTCGACGCTGACCGCCACATCGTTGTCGAGCAAAATCGTCAGGTCTGGTTGCAAGTTTCCGCAGAGCACGGCATGAAGTTCGAGCACCGGCTTCGATCCCAGCTTGCGACCCGCGCCTTGATAAGCCTCAGTCGAATCGGTGAAGCGGTCGCAAAGCACGATGCGTCCTTCGGCGAGCGCCGGCAGAATGACTTCGTGGATATGCTGGGCGCGGGCGGCGAACATCAAGGCCATTTCCGTCAGCGGAGAAAGTCCTGAAGTAGCAGAGTGCAGCAGTACTTCGCGAATCCTCTCGCCCGCGCTGGTGCCGCCCGGTTCGCGCGTGACTACAACCGAGACACCGCGAGCGCGAAGCGCCCGCGCCAGCTTTTCGACTTGCGTGCTCTTACCGCTGCCATCGAGACCTTCGAAGGTAATGAATTTGCCCCGCGCCGCCACGTCGCGATGATAGCAGGTGCGAGCGCATCGAAAGCTGACGCTGGCAGCGGCGGCGCGACCGCTCCGCGCACAGAGAGAATGGCTGATATATTCAAAACACGGCTTTATCTTCATCATGTGTGAAACCAAAATCCGGAGGGCGGATGGGAACAGGTTCCCGTTGTGGGGTTAGAAATTCTTTTGCTTTTGCGATTTTTCTCTTGTCATCGTTTACGGCATTTGCCGCCGGTTCTCCGAACATAGCGATTTTTGTGGACGCATCGGATGCTCCCCGCAAGATGTTCCACGCAGAACTGCGGATTCCGGCGAAACCCGGGATTCTCACGCTGTACTATCCAAAATGGATTCCGGGCGAGCACGGCCCGACCGGGCCGATCACGACCTTAACCGGGCTGAAGTTTACAGCGAGCGGAAAAACGCTGGCCTGGCGTCGCGATCTGCTCGATGGTTTTACTTTTCACGTGCAAGTTCCGGAGGGCGAAAACGAAGTCACAGCCGATCTCGACTATGCTTCCCCCGCGACATCTGAGCCCGGATACACAGGCGACAGATCTGCGACAGAAAAGTTGTCCATTCTCGGCTGGAACACGCTGTTGCTCTATCCCGCCGGATATGGTTCCGATCAACTCACCTATAACGCCGGCGTACGGTTGCCCGCGAGATGGAAGTTTGGCACTTCGCTGCATGTTTCTTCTCGTGTTTCTTCACAATCGGGCAACGAGATTCATTTTGCTCCGGTCTCGTTGACCATGCTGGTAGATAGCCCGGTGCTCACGGGCGAGTATATGAAAGCCGTGCCGCTGACTGCGCCCGGCGAAAACCCTCCCGCAGAGCTGGATCTGGCGGCCGACAGTCAGGCCGCGCTCGATGCTCCGGATGAAGTCTGGGAACATTACCGCAACCTAGTGAAGCAAGCAGGAATTCTGTTCGGCGCCCAGCACTACACCGATTACCATTTTCTACTCGCCCTGAGCGATAATGTCGCGCACTTCGGGCTGGAGCATCACGAATCGAATGACAGCCGGCTCGCCGAACGGTCGCTGATCGAAGAAAACGCCCGAAAGGTGAAAGCAGGGTTGCTGCCGCACGAGTATGTGCATTCGTGGAACGGAAAGTACCGGCGACCGGCCGATCTGGCGACGCCCGATTACGAACAGCCGATGCAAACCGACTTGCTGTGGGTGTATGAGGGACTCACATCCTACGTTGGGGACGTGCTTTCCGCGCGCAGTGGCGAACGCACTCCCTCGTTGGCGCGGGATGCGCTGGCGGCGATCGCGGCCGATTTCGATCATCGTTCCGGACGGGTCTGGCGCAACCTGCAAGACACAGCCGATGGCGTTCCCGATATGCAGGACGCTCCCAAAGCGTGGGCAGACTATCGCCGCGCTCTCGATTATTACGATGAAGACGTTCTCAACTGGCTATGGGTCGATGTCATAATCCGCCAGCGAAGTCACGGCAGGAAATCACTGGATGATTTCTGCAAGCTCTTTTACGGCGCGCCCGGCGGCCCTCCCATGGTGAAAACCTACACTTTCGATGACATTGTGAACGCGCTGAATCAGATCGTCGCCTACGACTGGCGCGGATTCTGGACGGAGCGGCTTTCCAATCATGGACCGGGCGCGCCGCTCGATGGAATCGAGGGCAGTGGCTGGAAACTGGTTTACGACGAATACCCGTCGGAACTGGATCGAGCCAAGGAGAGGAGCATCGATGCGCACTACACGGTCGGGATATTGGCTGACAATGATGGCGTGATCAGCGATACGGTTGAAGGCATGATTGCGGCCAAAGCGGGAATCGGTCCGGGAATGAAGATTATCGCGGTGAACGGCCGCAGCTTTTCGCTGGATGTGTGGCACGATGCGATTCACGCCGCGAAAACCAATCCCGCGCCGATTGAGCTTATCGTGGAAAATACGGACTACTATCGCGTGGTGAAGCTGGATTACCACGGCGGCGAAAAATATCCGCACCTGGTGCGCGATGAATCGAAGCCCGACCTGCTGTCAGAGATTTATCAGGCGAGGTAGGTGACATCCGCGGACGGAGCGTGGACTAATCCTGAATTAGCTAACCTGCGCAATTGCGGCCACTGATTCTTCGTCATCGGAAGTTACTTCTTCCGCTGGCTCTTCGAGCATAAAACCAAGAACCTCCTGCGGGATCGGAGCGCTCCACACTGGAGCAAACGATTGCCGATGCAGCGGCGAAGGCCCGTGCTCGCGCAGGGCGGCGAGATGATGCGGCGTGCAATATCCCTTGTTCGAAGCCAGCCCATACGAAGGAAAGACCGGGTCCCATGCCGAAATCATGCGGTCGCGTTCGACCTTGGCAATGATGGAAGCCGCGGCGATCGAAGCCGAGCGCGCGTCGCCGTGGATGATCGCATCCTGCGGAAGCTCGCAGTCGAGCTTCACTGCATCGACCAGAACATAACCTGGCGCAGGAGCGAGTTGCTGAACCGCCTGCAGCATCGCCAGCCGCGATGCGTGGTAGATGTTGATTTGATCGATGCGCGCCGAATCCACGGCGGCAACGGCCCAGGCGATGGCATGACGGCGAATCAGGAGGGCGAGTACTTCGCGGCGTTCCGCGGGCAGGAGTTTCGAATCGCGTAAGCCGCGAATGCGCCGCTCGGGATCGAGAATCACGGCCGCCGCCACGACCGGCCCAAACAGCGATCCGCGGCCAACTTCATCCACTCCGGCAACCAGTTGCGCGCCCGCGGCCCACGCCTGTTTTTCGAACTTCAGCGTGCAGCGCAATTTTTTCAGAAGGCGCAGCTTTGCGGCCGAGGCAGAAATGTTTTCTGCTCTGGAATGGTTCGATGTGCGAACGGACTTGGACACGGACTCTGGGAAGCATCTTCGCCGAAGAGTGCGCGCAACGCAAGAGCGGAAAAGTGCTGACGCAGGGTTCTCTCGGTTCCACGGGACAAGGCCCCGTCGCCACACGTAATGAAACTAAACTAAATACCGACGAAGCGATGCCGTTATTGCTGTTCGACTTCCTTCAGGCGCGCGGCCTTGCCTTTGAGATCGCGAAGGTAGTAGAGCTTGGCGCGGCGAACTTTGGCAGAGCGGACAACGTCGATCTTGTCGATGACCTTGGAATCGATGGGGAAAATGCGCTCCACGCCCTGGCCGAAACTGATCTTCCGAACCGTGAAGCTGGGTTGCGCGCCCCGCGTGCGAGCCACGACCACACCTTCAAATGCCTGCAAGCGCTCTTTCTCGCCCTCCCTGATTTTCACCAGCACCTTCACGGTGTCGCCGGGGCCAAACTTCGGAATATCGGTGCGGCGCGATTTCGCCAGTAGTTTTTCAATAATCGGATTGCGCATAAGGTTCCCTTCCTGATTCCTGTAACTAATCTCTTTCCACTTACTAATCTTTCTCCGCTCACTAATCTTTTCGCAAAGATGCCGTTTGGCCTGTCTCTGCGCGTACCCTCTGGTCAAGTTTGATCCGCTCCAGCAATTCCTCGTCTTCAACCGTGAGAGTTACCCGCGCCATCAAGTCGGGACGGTTGCGCAGCGTTTTTTCGAGCGCCGTTTTTCGGCGCCAGCTGCGAATCTGCTCGTGGTTGCCGTTCACCAGCACTTCGGGCACCGCCATGCCGCGAAAATCCGCCGGCCGCGTGTAATGCGGATAGTCGAGCAATCCGCCCGAGACGCAAGTAGAACTCGGCGCAGAATTCGGTCCATTGCCCGCCGCGTCGGCAAACGAAGCGGTAAACGACTCCTGCCGAGTCGAAGCCTGGTTGCCGACTGCGCCGGGAATCAGCCGGGTAAGCGTATCCACAATTACTGCCGCAGCCAGTTCACCACCGCTCAGCACATAATCGCCGATCGAGATTTCCCGATCGGCCAAGTGCTGGCTGATGCGTTCGTCGACTCCTTCATAGCGTCCGCAAATCAGCACGATCCGGTCGAGTGTGGAAAGTTCGGCCGCCATCGCCTGGTCCAGCCTGCGTCCCTGAGCCGAGAGTAAAATTACCGACTGCTTCGCGGTGCCGCCGAGGCGAACTTCGCGATCCGCCAAATCGCCCAACGACTCCAAACATTCAAAGATCGGTTCCGGCTTCAGGACCATGCCTTCGCCGCCGCCAAATGGGCGGTCATCCACGGTGCGGTGCTTATCCTTCGTAAACGCCCGCAGGTCGTGAATTCCAATTTCCACCAGGCCCGATTCCCGCGCCCGGCGGGCAATTCCGTAATCCAGAGGTCCGCGAAAAAAATCGGGAAAGATCGTGACAATGTCGATCTTCATTGGCGGACCAAACCTTTTTACCGCCGGGACGCAGAGTTCGCCGAGGAAATCTCCGGCAAAAAACCGCAAGGCTCTCGATTCCCGAACGCCCGGCCTGGCGAACGGCGTTTTACTGCCCAGTTTTCTGCCGTTTCTCTGCCTTCGCCGGAGGTGTATTCACTTCCAGCAAGCCTTCGGGCAACTTCATCCTGACCTGCTTCCGTTCCAGATCCAACTTCTCGAGGTACGCTTCGGCGAACGGAATTTCGTACGGCAGCTTCGCTTCGCCTTTCACCACCAGCAGCGCAGCTTCTCCAGCGCCAAACCGCACATCTACAACCTCGCCGATCTCACGTCCACCATCGACGACCGTGCAACCGATCAGATCGCTCAGGTAAGTCCAGCCCGGCTCCAGATGCGCGCGTTCACTCGATGGAAGCTGAAGTTCGGCGCCCACCAGAGTTTCGGCATCGGAAATCGTTTCGATGCCCGCAAACTTCAGCACCAGAAAATTCTTATGCGGCCACAAATCTTCGACCACAATCTCGCGGCGCCTTCCATCCTTTGCCAACGCCCAAAGCCGCATCTCGCGCTGGAAGCGATCCGGAGCGTCGGTGTGCAACTCGACCGCCACTTCACCGCGGCGTCCCTGCGTCTTGATCACGAGCGCCAAGGTAATCCACTCGCCGCTTGCATCTGCTGTCGCGATTCGAATCTCCCTCTATTCGAGAGTGTCCGGTGGCGCTGTTACTCGACGATCTCGAGCGCGTAGCGCTTGTCGTTCTTAGCGCCCGCTGCGCTCAGCACATTGCGGAGCGCCCGCGCTACACGGCCGGAGCGTCCAATAATTTTGCCCAGGTCGGATTCGGCCACTTCCAGTTCGATGACGGTTTCGTCCCCATCTTCGTATTCCTCCACGAAAACCTCTCCCTTCGCCTCAACGATTGCCTTCGCGATGTACTCAATCATGGCGCGCGGGCTGGGGTTCGGCTCGATCATGATGGCTCCTGAACCGTGTTGCACATCAGACGCTCAGCATCACGGATTCCGATTCTGGCGAGTGAAGTTACTGCTATGCGACCGTCGCGGCCGCCGCCGGCGTGGGAAGGCTCAGCAGCTTTTTGACCCGGTCGGAACACTGCGCGCCTTTCGAAATCCAGTGCTCAACGCGCTCCCGCTTCAGATCGAACGTGGCAGGATTGGTGCGTGGGTTGTAAGTCCCCACCACTTCCACCGGACGGCCATTGCGGGCGCGCTCTTTTTCAATCACTACCACTCGGTAATAGGGTTGTTTGCGCGCGCCAAAACGCGCCAGTCGAATCATCAGCACAGACTTCAGTATCCTTTGCCGGAAGCGTCCGGAGAAGTAAAGACAATCTATTATTATGCCGAAGCGTTGCGCTTTCCGCAACGGGGGGCTCGTTACAATGGGACGGGATTGAGGTTGGCTGGATCGCGAACGCCGATTTTATTCGCTGTGAATCTTGACGATACCATCGTCGCCATCGCCACACCGCCGGGACGCGGCGGCATCGGCGTGGTGCGACTGGCTGGACCGGATGCGAAAACCATTTCCGCCCCCATGTTGCGCCTGAGACACGAACTCGAACCCAACCGGGCTGTTTTTGGCGAACTGGTCGAGCCGGATGAGGCCGAACCGGATCCATCCGGGAACCCGAACGCGGTTGCCACTGCTCAGAATTCCTCTGCCTGCATCGATGAGGTCGTCGTGACCTACTTCGCCAAGCCGCACTCGTACATCACCGACGACATCGTTGAAATCTCGGCGCACGGTTCGCCGGTCGTGCTGCGCCACATTGTCGAACTGGCGATCGCTCGCGGCGCGCGATTGGCCGAGCCGGGCGAATTCACCATGCGCGCGTTTCTCAACGGACGGCTGGATCTGACGCAGGCTGAAGCTGTCCGCGATCTGATCGAGTCGCAAACCCTGTTTCAGGCCAAGGTCGCGGCCCAGCAACTGAATGGCGCGCTTTCGAATCGCCTCAAGCCCATCAAGCAGAAGTTAGTTGAGTTGATTGCCCTGCTTGAGGCTGGCATCGATTTCGCGGAGGACGATGTCTCCATCGCGCCGGATGCCGTCATTCTCGATCGCATCGCTCAAGTGGAAAGTCCGTTGCTCGCTCTGGCCGGCACTTTTTCTTATGGAAAGCTCGTTCATGAAGGACTGACGCTTGCCATTGTGGGCCGTCCGAATGTAGGGAAGTCGAGCCTTTTTAACCAGCTGGTGGAACGCGAGCGCGCGATCGTTACGGCGCAGCCAGGTACCACGCGCGACCTGGTGAGCGAAACCGTGGCGATAGGTGGAATTCCGGTGGAACTGATGGACACGGCTGGTATCCGCCAGGCGTTTGACGAAGCTGAAAGCGTGGGCATTCGTAAATCGCGAGAGGCTCTGGCCGAGGCCGACCTCGTTCTGATCGTAATCGACAAAACGCAACCGATCTCCGACGAGGACCGCGAGCTGCTGAGTCAAGTCGAGGGTCGCCCGGCGATCGTAGTGGCAAACAAGTCCGACTTGGTGGCGACTAGCGATGCCCCGGGGTGGGCATCATGTGCGACAAATTCTGGGCGTGCCCCCGCATCTACAAACCTTCCGGAAGCACCTTTGCCTCCGTGCATCTCCACTTCCGCGCTGACCGGTGAAGGCATCGATGCACTGCGGTCCGCCATCCTCCAGCACGTTGCCGGAGAGTCTGCCATTACGGCGGAAAACGGTTTTCTCACGAGCGTTCGCCATCAGAAGCTGGTCAACGATGCCATCGCTTCGCTTGGCGCCGCGAGAGACGCCATCGCCGCGCGCGTTCCGCACGAGATGTTGCTACTTGACCTCTACGGTGCTTTGCACCCGCTCGATGAAATCACCGGCGCTACCACCACCGATGACGTCCTCAACCTGATTTTTGGAACTTTCTGCATCGGAAAATAAAGTGTCGCCCAAAAGCATCCTAAGACATCAATCGACCAGTGCTAAGCTGCGCTCTGTGAATCTATTTGCTAGAACCGACACGGCGAGGCTAGGATGTTGCCCCGCGCGGAAGCGCCGCCGCGAAAATTCGAGAGCCAGGAGACTGCCTTGAGGCTCAGTCACGAACCGAGCATTTTGCTGTTGGCTGGAGTCTTGCTTTGCGAAGCAGCAACCGTCCTTGCGCAAACCGAGATAACGCCCGGTTCAAGCACTCCGGGCCAAGCCATACCGGGAACAACCGGGGTCAGCAATTTCGCTGGCAGCGTGCCGGCAAAGCTGGTTCCAGGTGTTCTGCCACTCTCGTTGCAGGATGCCATTGACCGAGGATTGAAGCAAAATCTAGGACTGCTGCTTTCGAGCGCCGATGTGCGGTCCGCTCGGGGACAGCGCTGGGAGCAATTGAGCGCGCTTCTGCCGCACGTGACCGCTGCTCCTTACGTGGCCGAGTCGAAAATAAATGTCGATGAGCTCGGCTTTGGCGGGGTTGTTAGCGCCTTCCATATCTCCCCATCAATTGGCCCGTTTTCTTACTTTGACGCGCGTGCCAATCTGACGCAGAGCCTGTTCGACTGGAAGTCTATCAGCGCCGCCCGGGCAGCCAACCAAAGTGTGAAATCCGCGAGTTACACCTTCAAGGATGCTCACGATCTGGTCGTGCTGGCTGTGGGCTATACCTATTTTCAGGCCATCGCCGACGAAGCGCGCATTGAAACGGCAGCGGCGCAGGTCGAGACTGCACAAGCGGTTTACGGTCAGGCGGCGGACCAGGTGAAAGCCGGCACTTCGCCGGACATCGACGCCCTGCGCGCCAAGGTCGAGCTTCAGACACGGGAGCAACAACTCATCCAGGCGAAGAACAATTTCGCCATCCAGAAGTTGACCGTCGCGCACGTCATCGGCCTTGCCCCTGGCCAAGAATTCGACTTGACGGACAAGTCGCCGTATCAGCCAATCGAAGACATCACCGTCGATGAGGCTCTGAAACGCGCTTACGCTTCGCGTTCCGATTACCAAGCGGCCATGGCCGATGTGCGGGCGGCCGAATTCTCTCGGAAGGCAGCCGTTGCCGGCTATTTCCCGTCGCTTTCCCTGGACGCGGACTATGGGCTGGGCGGCGCGCATCCCTCTAACGCAACGCCGGTCGCCGACGTTCATGGAACACTGACGATTCCGATCTTTACGGGCGGCAGCGTTCATGGCGATGTCGTGCAGGCCGACGCGAGACTTGAGCAAAGCCGCGAGCGCCTGGAAAACCTGCGCGCGCAAATCGACTCGGACATACGCACGGCTTT
This sequence comes from Terriglobales bacterium, assembly GCA_030038475.1. Taxonomy (GTDB): domain Bacteria; phylum Acidobacteriota; class Terriglobia; order Terriglobales; family Acidobacteriaceae; genus Acidiflorens. Next base: position 21,191 of record JASHOU010000167.1, read on the forward strand.
GTTGAACCTGCAATCCTCGGCGGACCAGGTGAATGTGGCGCGCAGCAACATTGATTTGGCGGAACAGACGCTAACCCAGTCGCGCGACCGTTTCACCGCGGGTGTCACCGATACCGTGGAAGTAGTGCAATCGCAAGAGCTGGTCGCGAGCGCGCACGAACAGTACATATCGAGTCTCTACAATTACAATTACGCAAAAATTTCCCTGGTTCGCGCTCTGGGCATTGCTGAGGAGGGCGTTAAGGAATATTTCAAAGGAAAATGAACATGGCGGAAGAAAACCAACCCCACTCGGTACCGCAGACTGGCCAGGAATCGCCAGGCGGTCCATCCTCGGCTGGCCAATCCTCGGCCGACACGTCCTCAGTTGAGTCGTCTCCGGTTACTTCATCGCCCTTGGCGGGCAGGAATTACTCACCACCGGCGCGTCGCACTCCCAAGCGCCGCCGCAACATTGTGATTCTGGCCATCATTGCGATAGCAATTGTCGCCGGGGTACTCCTGTGGCGTTACTTAAGCAGCTACGAATCGACTGACGACGCCCAGGTTGACGTTCACCTCTATCCGGTGAGCGCCCGCATTTCCGGTTACGTGATTCGGGTCAACGTGAATGACAACCAGTGGGTTGAGAAAGGTGACGTTCTGGTTGAGATCGATCCCACCGACTATCAGGTGGCGCTGGCGCAGGCGCAAGCAAATCTTGCCAATTCCGAAGCCACGGCGCGATCTCTGAATATCACCGTACCGATCACCTCGGTGAACACGACCAGCCAGCTGACGTTCACCGCCTCGGGAATCGAGGATGCGCGTGCTGCGCTCAACGCTGCCGAAAAGCAACTGGCCGCTGCTCATCAACAAGTGGAAGCCTCCGAAGCGACCGACGTGAAAGCGCAAGATGACCTTGTCAGGTACAAACTGCTGGTCGACAAGCGCGAAGTATCGCAACAGATTTACGATCAGGCGCTCGCAACGGCGAAATCCAGCACCGCTAACGTAGCTGCCGCGAAGGCCAATGAATCGGCGGCTCAGCAGTTTGTGCAACAGGCCCGGAGCCGACTGGCGCAAGCGGATGCCAACTACAAATATGCGCAGACCGCGCCGCAGCAAGTTTCCTCCACGAAAGACCGAGCACTGGCTGCGATCGCGGATGTCGAACAAAAAAGGGCATTGCTGCATCAGGCCGAATTGAACCTGCAGTACACGAAGATCGTTGCGCCCGATAGTGGCGAGGTCACCAAGACGGTTGTGGTCGGCTTAAACGTCCAGCCTGGCCAACAGATGCTGACGGTTGTTCCGCTGCAAGAGGTGTGGATCACGGCCAACTTCAAAGAAACGCAAATGAAGCACATGCGAACGGGACAACGGGTAGAGATCAGCGTGGACTCAAACGATCGGACTTACAAGGGTTACGTAGATAGCATCGCCGGGGCGACGGGCCCGTTGTTCAGCGTGCTGCCGCCGGAAAATGCAACCGGCAACTACGTGAAGATCGTGCAGCGGATTCCGGTGAAGATCGTGCTCGATTCCGGCGAAAACCACGACCGGCAGCTACGCCCAGGCATGAGCGTCGAACCGAAGGTGTATTTGCGATGAGTGATGCTGCACAGGCTCTCCCCCTGGAACAAGCCCGCTGGGTGCCTCAATTCAATCCGTGGCTGATCGGAGTGGTGGTGGCGATGGCGGCGTTCATGGAGATCCTGGACACCAGCATTGCCAATGTGGCATTACCCTACATCGGCGGCGGTCTCGGCGTCAGCAACGACGACAGCACCTGGGTGCTCACCTCCTACCTGGTTTCCAACGCGATTGTTCTACCGATCAGCGGTTGGCTCGCCGTCAGGTTTGGCCGGAAACGATTTTTCATGACCTGCCTGGCAATTTTTATCGTGAGTTCGGTACTTTGCGGGCTGGCAACTAGCTTTGGGCTCCTGCTGCTATTCCGAGGATTGCAGGGCGCAGGCGGTGGAGGACTGCAGCCGATGGCGCAGGCCATTCTGGCCGACACTTTCCCGCCCGAAAAACGCGGTCTGGCTTTCGCATTGTACGGCATCACGGCGGTGTTTGCTCCGACCGTCGGTCCGACTCTGGGCGGGTGGATCACTTTCAATTATTCCTGGCGCTGGATTTTCCTTATCAACTTGCCGGTGGGCTTGCTCGCGTTGGCGCTCGTGCTTCGTTTGGTTGAAGACCCTCCCTATCTCGCTCGTTTGAAGAATGCGGGCGTAAAACTCGACTACATAGGAATCGCACTTCTTGTGCTAGGCGTTGGCGCCTTGCAGATCATTCTGGACCGAGGCGAGGAGGACGACTGGTTCGGCTCTCACTTCATCCTGATTCTGGCGATTGTGTCGGCTGTGTGCCTGGTCTCGCTCGTCATCTGGGAGTGGTTCAACAAGCACCCGATCATCGAGGTCCGGCTTTTCAAAAGTTTCAATTACCTGAGTGCGAACCTGATGATGTTTACCTTTGGCGTCATGCTGTTCAGCAGCCTGGTAATGATGCCTCTTTTTCTCCAAACTCTGCTGAGATATACCGCCGAACTGGCGGGATTGGTTCTCTCTGGGGGAGGGCTCCTCGTCCTCCTCTTCATGCCGGTCGTCGGACAACTCACAACCAGAGTGCAAGTGCGCTACATTATTGCCTTTGGCTGGCTGTCCCTGGCAATCGCGATGTACTACTCTACCCAGCGCATTGCCCTGACCATCAGCTTCGTTTCCGCTTCGTGGTTGCGCGTCGCGCAGGTCGTCGGTATCGGTTTCCTTTTCGTGCCGATCACCCTGGCGGCATACATCGGCATGCCGGGTGAGAAGAGCAATACTGTTGCCGGCATGGTCAACTTCACGCGCAACATTGGAAGCAGTGTTGGAACTTCCATGGTCACCACGCTGATCGACCGCCGCTCCGAATACCACCAGTCAGTGCTGGTCGGCCACACAGCTCCGGGGATACAGAATTTTCAGAACTTGATTGAGGGCTCTACCCAGCGCTTCATTCATTCGGGAATGAGTCCGCCTGACGCACAGCATCGCGCCTATGCCAGCCTCTATCGAGCTCTCCAGGCGCAGTCTGCGACCCTGGCATATATCGATACCTTCATGGTCCTGGCTGTCATTTCCTCGATCATGTTTGTGCTGTCGTTTCTCCTGAAAAAGAATGACCCAGGAGGGGGCGGCGAAGTGGCGGTGGGGTAAGACTCGCGGAATAGTGGCGGAATAATTGTCAATCTGAGGTAGCGCGGATCATAAAAATCACGGACGGCGTCATGCTGGAAATTAAATTCATTCTTTGTCCCGTTGATTTCTCGGAGTTCTCGGTGAGGGCGTATTGTCACGCGCTGTCGCTGGCCGAGCATTATCGAGCGAAGCTTGTGGCACTGCACATCGTGGAGCTGTCGCGATACCCTTTTGCCGACTATGCTGCCTCGGTGGGAGATTATCAGGCCTTCTGCCAGTCGCTTCACACGGGAGGCAGAGAGCAACTGCAGGCGTTCATAAAGAATCACATCAGTGATGAAATTCAGCCCGAGCTCGTGGTGCAACAGGGAGTAGCCCCGGACTGTATTCTGTCGTTGGCGCAAGCGCAGAAGGCGGATTTGATCGTCATGGGAACGCACGGCCGGCGAGGGTATGACCGAGTGGTGCTGGGGTCGGTGACCAACCGGGTAATGCGCAGAGCTTCTTGCCCAGTGCTGGCGATATGTAATCCGCCGCACGAGTCTAAGGCAACAGATATGGCCGCGCGGGAAGAGCGGCGTCACGTCCACCACTTGAGCCGAATCCTATTCTGTACGGATTTCTCCGAGAATTCGGAACGGGCTTTGAACTATGCTATTTCAGCGACCGCGGAGTATGACGCCGAGCTAACCCTGCTGCACGTGTTGGAGGAAGTTCCCAGTCCGGCCAAGATGGAACAGGCCATAGCGAGCGCTACAGCGCAACTCGATAATCTGATTCCACCGGAGGTGCGCAGGAAGCTCAGGATCAAGACGGCTATACGTATCGGAAAACCATACGAGCAGATCATTCAATTTGCCCAAGAAACTGAAATTGATCTGGTGACTATGGGAGTGCGCGGCCGTGGCGCGCTGGATCTGGCGGTGTTCGGGTCCACAACTTATCGGGTGCTCCAGTTGGGACCGTGCCCGGTTCTTGCTGTTCACGTTTGATCGAATGTGTTAGTTCGGCAAATGATAAAAATCATCACCATCGAACGAGAGTACGGAAGTGGCGGCGGCGAAATCGCTCAACTGCTTGCCAAAGAGTTGGGCTGGAAGCTTTGGGATCAGTTGCTGACGGAGGAGATCGCACGGCTTGCTGAATGTCCCAAAGCAGTCGTCGAAGGTCGAGAGGAACGAACCGATCCGCTGTATTACCGGCTCTTCAAATCTTTCTTGCGTGGGAGTTATGAAGGAAGCCTCAATGCCCCCAAGCTCAAGCTGGTCGATAGCGAAAGCATTATGCGAATCACCGAACGTGTCGTTCAGCATGCGGCGAGAACGGGGAACTCTGTCATCGTGGGCAGGGGTTCGCAGCACTTTCTCAGAGACCGGCAAGACACGTTGCGCGTGTTTCTCTATGCTCCCAGAGAAGAGAAAGTGCGGCGCGTGCGGGCGCGCGGCAAGAGTGAGCAGGAAGCCGAAGAGCTTGTGGATACCGTCGATCGGGAGCGCGCCGATTTCATTCAGAGGTATTTCCATGTGGAATGGCCGGATCGCGCGATTTACCACAGCATGATCAATACTGCCATTGGCGATGAGGCCGTCGTTCGCATGATTCTGGATGTTATGAAAGCCCTCGATGAAAGCGTTGCTGTCTGAGCAATCGCTCGGTGCATTCACCTGATCCGCAGCGCAAACCGCCTCTTGAAATTCATCCTCCTCGCAATTCATCTTCATTGAAGTCACTGACGCGGCGGCCGGTATGCTTCAATATCCCGTATAAAGTTGAAAGGGCGCCCAGTAAAATGGCCTGCCAAAAGAGGGGCTGGAGTGAAGCAGGTTGAGCTTGGCCTTGCGCAGGGCTGCGTCGGGAGCCTCTCCTTTTTTTAACTCGCTGTAAAGTCCGTCCATAAGCTCGGGAGTTGAGGCGTCGCTGACGTCCCACAACGCCCCGATGACATTGTGAGCACCGGCGCGGACGAAAGCCCAGGAGAGCCCGACCAGTCCTTCGCCCGAGTACGCGCGCTCGCCCGCGCTGCGGCAGGTGGAAACGGTGACGAGTTCAGCGTGTAAGGGATGACGAATGATGTCTCGGGCATACAATTTGAACGAGTCTTCTGCTTCGTTAGCTTCTGCATTAACTCTCGCATTGGCTTTGGACAACACTATGGCGGAGTCGAGAGGGCTGAGACGGCTGGCTGTTCCGTGGGCGACAAAGTGAATGTAAGAGAATCGCTCCGGCTGGCTGGCCAGATATGCGGACGGACTCGCCTGCTCGCGTGCGAAAACTTGCTCCTGGCCGGGCGGGAAGTGCTTTTCGATGCTTTCCATCTCGATCGGTGCTTTCGGCAACTGCGGGAAATCGTCGTTCGGCGAAATGGCGTCGCCGAAGAGAAGCAGGTTGCCCGGTCCTTTGCGCTGCATGGCGTGAAAAGCCGCCAGCATGCGCAGTGAGCTGGCGCTGGAGAGGGTGACGTCCTCAATCCAATAGTGCGTTCTCGTTTCCTGTTTTGCCTCGCTTCTCGCAGCGTTCTTAGTATCGCTTTTCGACTCGTCGTTCGCAACTTTCTTCGTATCTGGCTTCGTAGTGGGGACCAGCAGAGTTTCGAAATTCAAACTGTTCAGGCTGCCATCGGGGACGATGAAGACTCTCCCGTTCTTCGGCAGCAAGCTCTTCGCCGGCTCGACTAGGATGCGATAGAGTGCGCCGCCGTCGTCATTGGCGGAGGGCGTGGCTTCCCGCTGCTCGATGATGGCTTTTCGGTAGCGCTCGACTCTGGTCTTGACTTCCGCCTGCGGAGGGAGCGGAAACAGAGCGACCTTTTGCGGCGTGATCGCCCACAGGTAGGACTGTTGCTCGCCCAGCCAGTAGAAAAAGACTGTGCCGCCGGCGCGACGCGAGACCTGCTGCGCATTCAGCGCCTCCGGCGCAAACGACGTGCCTTTGGGCAGTAGTCCGAGCCCTTCCGACAAGGTTCGCGCGCGGCTGAACTCGGCGACTTGCAGGGCCTCGGCCGTCTTGCCACGAGAGACCAGAAAGTTGATGTAGCCGTCGTAGATGCGCGAAGCGTTCGAGAGAAATGGCAGCCGGGAATCTTCGTGCTGCAGTTCGGAGCGGGCGGCTTCGAAGGTGTTGAGCGCCGTTCGATACTCGCCGTCAGCGGAAGCGAATTGACTTTCGTCTTCATAAAGACGGGCGAGCGAGCGCTCGGCCTCCCACTTCAAGAACACCGGACAATCGGGAGATTGCGCGACTTCGCGGAAGGCGTTCTCGGCGGTTGCAGTGTCATGCAGCCGGGCCGCTATGCGGCCTTGAACCAGCTCCGGATAAACCTGGTCCCGACCATTCTTATCCTCTCGCGCCTTGGCGAGCGCTTCGTCCGCGTAGCGCCTCGCGTCGTCGAGTTTGTTGGTCTGCTCGGAGACGAAGGCCAGGGCGATGAGGGAATTTGTAATGTCCTCTTCACTGTCGAGTTGGCGGGCGAGCATGAGCGATTGCTGGAACGACTGCTCAGCAACCCCGAGCCTGCCGGCATCAAGGTCAATATAAGCAGCGGCTGTGATCCATTTGATCTCGTCGGGCGTTTCGCCGAGCTTCTCAGCGCGATTCTTAGCCCCAACGAACATCTGCTCGGCTTTGTCTGTATCGCCGAGTTTGTAATAGGCCCAACCCATGTTGCCGAGTGCCTTTTGCGTTCCGCCCCCGTAGTTCCTGGCAATAGAAATCTGCCTCGCGGCATCGGCCCACATAAGTGCCTCGTCGAAGTGTGTTTGCTCCAACCCCGACCAGCTGATATCCAACAGGGCGTCGGCTTCCCAAAGTGGATCGCCATGTGCGCGTGCCGTGGCTAGAGCCCGCTCAAAGAAGGGTTGAGCTTGAGCGTAATGCCCTTGTTCCATTTCCAGCGCTCCACGCGCGCTGGCTAAGTCGCCGCACACAGCGTAGTCCGACGTTGTGCAGATCGCATCCGCTTTCTCGAATTCCGCCTCGGCTTCAGCGAACCGGTGCAAGGACGTATAGGCAAGGCCGTCTAACCAGTGCTTCCTCACGGCCAACTCGCCAGAGGCAAGCGGGGCTGGCTCGGAAGCGATCACTTTCAGCACTTCTTCATACATCCCACGCCTATTGAAAACTTTCGCTCTGAGTAGAGTGAACCTCCATGCCCAGTCTGGGCTGACGTCATGAAATTCCTTGTGGTCTTTCTCCGCCTCGGCCCCTGCGGACATCATGTCGCCGCGCTGGAAGGTCTGTATTGCATGGTCATACGCGTCTTGTGGGCTTTGGTGGTGAGAACAAGCCGTCAGGCAAGCGACGACCAAGAACACCAAGACCCCCTTGGCATTCCTATCCGTGCGCGAAGGCACCATTCTTGCCGCTTGCAATCTTGCCATTGCCATGGGGCATGCAGTCTTCACCGTGGCAAGATTCTAACGTGGAAACGGGCGGGCTTGGCGGCCTGTTCGAGCCCGAGCAGGAGCTATCGCATTTGCCGTAACGACTTATGTGGAGCCACCGTTGTTGTGCCCGCCACCTGAGCTGCCTGTGCCGTTTGAATCCAGAGGCGTGACGCAGATGTCTCCGTCCGATAGGCATCCCATCTGCATGCGGATCATGGTCAGGTGGAATTTGTACGCGTCGTAGATCCCCCTGGCCGGATTGCCCGGCGTGCGCTCCACCCTCAACTCACCAAGGAAGATCTTTCCGAAGTGGGGCAGATCGATGACGTGACCGAATGAGGATCCGGGAGCGCCCGCTATGCTGTCGATTACAGAGCATTGCAGGTCTCCCTTTCCATTCGACGCAGGACGGCCCTTTGGGTATTGATCCGTAGCCCAGGGGGGAAGGTTATTTGAGTTGGCAATCCTGTCATATTGCTGTTCGATCCGGTCGAGCACGTCACGATTTTCAAAATACGATAAGTCGCCGGCGGACTTAGGGCCGAGAATGTCGAGATTGTGCTCCAATTCGATCCTGTGCCCGGCAATCCTCAGATTGTCGAAGCGCGTGCCGAGGAACGTGACTGACGGCACCTGGCCTGTGCCATAGACGGGATGCACGGTGGAAATCTGCGCCACGACGCGATCGGCGGTGACCACGTCGAGCACGTTCAGGCCCTCGAGGACGGAAGTTGCCAGCGTGGTGAAGCCAGCAATCTTCGAACTCGGACGCCCCGAAACCTGAGTGTAGCCACCCTTGTGGGAAAGGATACCTTCAAAGCGGAAGGGCTCGGCTTGACTGAACTGGTATTGACCGTCCCGGGGCAGCTTTACAAACGCCTGGGGACTGATTTTTTGCTGCAACGGCTGCTCCAGGTCTGCGGTCAGAACACTGGCGTCCGCATAATAGTAGTGATGCGGTTTTGGCTCAACCACCGTTAGTTCGTTGGGTAGGGCTGCCATAGATTTCTCTCTCCTCGTCTAAATTCACCTCTGATTTTGTAACTTCTGATCTTGTAACTCCCGGTCTTGCAACTTATGGCTTTTGGAACTCAAACGAATACTGGCCCAGATTCGAGCTTTCGCCGCCGGCAGTGATGCCGAAGACCGCCAGCTTACTCGGCACTTGGTCGCTTGCCGGAACATAGAGCGACAGCGTGTCGTTCCCTGAAGCTGGAAACGTGCGCGACCATTCTAGTTTTCCTTGGGAGTTATACAAGTCCAATCTGTAAGACAAAAAACGGCCGTCAGGCGGAATGTTGAGAGACAGCCCGAAGGCCTGTCCGGCACGGCCCGGAACCGAAATCGCTTCTTCGCCTCTGACATTGAGATTGACCACGGCAGACGCCAGAAGCTGCGGACTGTTGGCCGCCTGCTGCCAGCGAGAGTTACTCCAAGTCTGATACGCGATCACGCTCAACAACAGGGCAAGAACAGGCACGGCAAATGCCGGCCTCAACCAGCCGAACCATCCTGGGCCAAACCATCCTGGGCCCGCGGAGACGGGCGCTCGCGTCGGCGACGCTGGTGCTTTGTCCAAAAGAATTCCCTTGCTCTCCTCCGATCCCAGCACAACCTTGCTCTGTTCTACGAATAAAGCCCCCGCGTGCACGTCAGCCGCACAATCAGGGCAGTCGAAATAATGCTCTTCAAATTCGTCGCGTGCTTCGGGATCGAGTTCGTTGAGCAGATAGCGCTCCGTGATTTTTTGACGAACCACCGCATCGTGGTCCATAGCCAAAATGCCCCCTCGTATGATCAATTAGTGCGCTGGCGCGACCGAACGTTGCACAGCTAGCATGCCGCAGTAAACTCCGGCGCATCATTATTTCTTAAATACAAATGCTTAAACGATTGTTTCGCCCGGTGCAGCAGCACTCGCAGATACTCCCGATCTACCCCGAAGTCGCGGCAAACTTCGTCTTTGTCCCGCTCCTCGAAAAAAACCTCACGCAACAGACGCCGGTCCCGCTCTGGCAGTTGCTCTAGAATCTGCCGAACCTTCTGTTGAATTTCCTGAGCGGAGAACATGGCCAGGGGGTCGAGGACGGGCGAGGGGAAGTTTTTCTGCGCGTCGTCATCATCGACAGAACCGTGGCGCGTGCCCGTGCGATAGTGTTCGAGCAAAACATTATTGCAGATTGAATTGACAAACGACCCCAGCCGCTCGGGATGAACGATCTTTCCCTCGCGCAGCGCCACATAAAATCGGGCAAAGGTCTCCTGACGCACATCCTCGATGGCTTCCCGTGAGCGCAGCCGGGAACGTAATTTCACCTGGATGAGCGCAGTGAAATACACGCGAAAATGCTCCTGCGTGCGAAACTCTCCCGCTCGCAACCGCTCGACATAGGTTTCATCGAAGGAGTGAAATTGCAAGAGCTTGCCCCGAGTATCGGTAAGTGGCAGACAGTTTAGCACTCGGGGCGGGGAACAATGATCGCTTTCCGGAATGATGGTGGGAGAGGGCGCCAGCGACAAAGTTGGGCGTTTCGCAGCCGGATGGCTGTTGCAGCGGTGTCGAGCCGGCGAAATGGAGCGCAAAGCGTGCACAGGGAAGTTAAAACTCCTGTCAATTGAAGCAAACCAGCCGATCTGCTCGGGAGAAGAGTGCGAACAAAGTGCCAGAGCCGCTTCCCCGTCGGCTCCGGCACTTTACTGGATCCCATCCGAGAGTTCCCCGGTTGGAGTCCCAAACTGTGGTCCATCGCCCGATCTAAGCGCGATGTCTTCCACTTATTGGGATAGTGCGGAATGGGTGAAAATCGTTTCAAAGACGCCATCTTAACGAAACTGCCCTTCCAACGGTGTGTTAGTCAGACGAACGCGCGCCCAATTCTTGACTCCGTCCGTCAGCCGCATGTCTCAGAAAAGGTCGTGCTCTAGCGTAAGACGTCGAATTCCGCCAGCGCGTCACAAGTCGCGACAACTTCACCCGGTCCGAAATTCCTTTTCCTGACGTTATTTTTGACGAGATGAAACGCCGGCCCTCGTTTTAGCACTATTCCTGCGATCGCAAGAAAGGAAGAAGTGGCATGAAAGAAAAGGAGAAAGACACGCCCTCCCAGACTGCCGGGTTCGTCAATGTGACGGGCAAGCTGCCGTCCCTCAGCGCTAAGAATCTCAAACGACTTTCGGTTTATTTGACGCAGGGGAATACAATCCTCAGTGAATCGCCGGTGAGTGCGAGCGGTACTTTTCAATTCCACATTGCGCCGCAGCTCGAGGCGGACGCGTTCGCGGTGCTGGCCCCCAGGGGACTGGACTCGCAGTCCCTTGCCAGCCACAGCGACCTGCCCAGCATTGCGCTATCCAGCGCGGGAAAGCTGCATGGCGGTATCAGCCTCGATTTCGCCGGTCTCGACATCAACGACAAATTGATTGACCTCTGGTGGATTTGGTGCCGCGAATATACCGTCTCGGGCACGCTGCAAACTGCTGCCGACTGCCCCATCGGCGCGCAAGTGACGGTTTACAACGTTACTTGCGGTGTCAGCGGATTGGTTGAGACGCCCATCGTTACAGTGCCCACCGACGCCAACGGGAATTTCACGGCAAGTTTCAACTGGTGCTGCACGCGATTTTGCTGGTGGCCTTGCTTGCCCGTCTGGTGGCGCTGCTGGCCCTGGTGGTGGGAATTGGACATCCTCGCCGTGATCGAAAACCTTGAGCAGCGGCTGCGGGCGCAATCCGCGGGATTGGCGACCGTCGCGTTCTCCAATGTTGCTCCCCTAAGGCAGCCCAATGCCGCCGACCTGATGACCGGAGTGGGATTTGCCGGTTCGGGCTCCGCTTCCGAACTGCAACCCGACAGCGCCCGCACCGCGTTAATCGCGTCCAAATTTGCCAATCCACTACTCCGCGACATCTTTCCGTGGTGGTGGTGGTGCTGTGAGAATCCAAATATCGTCTTCAGCGCAAGCCAAGGGGCGACTATCATCCTCAACGAAAACCCCAGCACCAGCACGCGTTGGTGCTTCGCCAGCGGCCAAAGCGTCTCGCTGACCGGCAATAGCGAAAGCCTCGGATCTTGTCAGATCTCCACAAGTGGCCCCTGCAGCTTCACCTGGTCATCGGTCGGGAACGAGCCGGGCGGCACGCTGTTCGAGAATATCTCGATGGGCTACGCCGAAGGTGCCGCGGCAAGCCCCTGCAACAACATGGCCTTCAACGGCACGCTGAATCTCAATGGCTCATTCGGTGGCGACTGCGTCGTCTTCTACCAGGTTTTGTCGGGCCAATGGGGAGGCGGGGGCAGCAGCGTTCTTACAGCCGGCAATCCCGCCAGAGGCGGCACGCCGCCGCTCGCCGCCCAGCCGCTCTCCGTTCAGCTCTCCGACTACATCACTGTCATCAATCCCATCACATTGGACCAGCAACAGCTACAGGTCATTCTTGGACCTTGCAGCTTCGGCTCTCTAGAGAATCTCTATATGACGAGACCGAATGTGCAGAATCCACCTGCGGGAGTTACGGGGCTGCCTCCATTTCCGACAATCCCGCCTGGCTACGAATGGGATGGGACGTCGTGGGCGGCTCCAGATCTGGTGCTCCAGGTTGACGCCGTGGATCTCGTCAGTCCGGCAGCAGCCGGCGGCGTCACTCTTTCCGTTGCGGCCTACGACGGTACTGGGGCCTCACTCCCCTCGATGACCCAACCTTTCTTGTTGGGTCCCGATCTGACGATCATGATCGATACGACTCCCTTGGCGAGCGCAACGATCGATTGGCCAACCGGCACATACGTCTTGCCGCAAGGCGGCGTCTACAACTCTGACGGCACCCCCGCGACTCAAACCACCACCGGAGATTGTCCGGCCTATCTGATCACGACTTCGGATGGCGGTTTTGTGCTGATTCACACCACCGTAGTCGACAACGCTGGTCACCTTTGCGAGTACCTAATACAAACCGAATATGGTTCCGGGACGACTATCCTGCCGAATCCAGTGGACCGGGACTACACCCAGGCGGCAGCCAGCTTCACCGCGGCCTCGACGCCTCCGCCTTATGGCGTCGATTCGGGCTACGGCGTACCAAACGCCGTGCCAACAACCTTTGAACCGCAAGTGCCAGCGGCGAGCAACTGGACCTATGTGGGAGGTGGAGACACCTTCTACATCCCGATCACTCAGACCTGCTGCTACGACTTTCAGTTGCTGGTGGGCAAGCGAACTACGGACGGCCAGAACTGCTTCTGTTCGCCTCTGGGGCTCGCCGCGTTCCAGACGGTAAATATCGTCGTCACACCCCTGCCGCCACCGTCGTAACTGGCCAGGGGGCCTTGTCGGCGGCCTTCGGGCTGCCGTTTGCAGCGTGGCGGGTCGGTGGCAATACACCGGTCCGCCGCGCAGTATAGTCTGCCGTCTGTCGGGTAAATCGATGGGAATACAATTCTATTGGCTTGTGCTCGGCGTTCTTTCGGTCTGGCGCGTGACGCATCTGTTGAATGCTGAGGACGGGCCTTGGAATCTGGTGGTCCGGCTCCGGCGCCTTACCGGGACGGGTTTCTGGGCCGGCTTGCTCGATTGCTTCTACTGTCTCAGCCTTTGGATTGCTGCACCACTGGCTTACTTAATCGGCAGCGGTTGGATCGAGCGGCTCCTCTTGTGGCCGGCGCTGTCGAGTGGAGCAATTCTGCTCGACCGTTTGACGCCAGAAAGAACTGTAGCGCCACCCTTGTATTGTGAAGACCAGGAGGATCAAAATGTGTTGCGGCAAGAACCGACAGCAATTTCGGACGCAGATTCTTTCACGGCCCACCACTCCGGTCCCGCCGGGACCTAGGCCGACGCTAATCGTGCAACCCGCGATGCGGGCGCCGCGCGGACCCAACTCACCCTCTGCGCCATTTTCAGCCGCACGGCCTCAGATCCCGTCAAAGCCGCGAACCAATGCCGATCCGCGTTTTCGCTCGCGGCTGTTCCCGGCTCCCAACTCCGGCCCCATGCGCCGACCCTGAGCGGAGATCTCAATTAGCCTCGTGGAGCCCGCGTCACGGTTTCGCGCGGTAGCCAGTTGACCAATTCCTCGACACTTGCGAAGCTTGGCCTTGTATGCCGCAGGCGTTCTCGTTTTGCGACCTCCGCGAGCTGTTTGCGAAAGCCAACGAGGAGAAGTCCGGCGATCAATTGGCGGGACTGGCGGCGCGCTCGGAGCGTGAACGGGTCGCGGCCAAGCGCAAGCTCGCCGATCTGCCGCTTGGCGAAATCGTAGAACGGCCCTTAATCGATCCCGACGAAGACGACGTAAGCCGGCTGATCGCCGAGACCTTCGACCGGGATGCGTTTCGACCCATCCAAAGCATGACCGTCGGCGAGTTTCGCGAGTTCATCCTGGACGATGCAACCTGCGAAGCGGATTTGAAGCGCCTGCAATGGGGTCTGGTGCCGGAGCTGGTTGCGGCCGTCGCCAAAATCATGAGCAACAAAGACCTGATTCTGGCGGGGGCGAAAATTCGCAATGTTACGCGTTGCCGCAACACCATGGGTGAGCGCGGGGTGCTCGGCATTCGCATTCAGCCCAACCATCCGGCGGACGATGTCGGCGGAATTCTGCTGTCGGCGTTCGAAGGCTTGCTCTACGGCTGCGGAGATGCGGTGATTGGAGTCAATCCCGCTACAGATTCCGTGGAGACGGTCCGTTCTATTCTCGACGGCATCGCGCGGCTGATTGACAGCTACCAGATACCCACGCAAGGCTGCTGCCTCGCGCACATCACGACGCAGCTTGCCGCGCTCAAGCACGGAGCGCCGGTCGACTTGCTGTTCCAGTCTGTCGCGGGCACGGAAGCTGCAAATCGAAGTTTCGGAATTACGCTCGCCATGCTGCGCGAAGGCCGCGAAGAAGTGCTCGAACATCACGCCCGTCGCGACGTGCCATGGAAAGGCACTCAGGTGATGTACTTTGAAACCGGCCAGGGCAGCGCGCTCTCGGCAGAAGCTCATCACGGAGTCGATCAGCTTACGCTCGAAGCCCGCGCCTACGGCGTGGCACGTGCGTTCGACCCGTTTCTGGTCAACAGCGTCGTCGGATTCATCGGGCCGGAATATTTGTACGACGAACGGCAGATCATTCGCGCCGGCCTCGAAGATCACTTCATGGGCAAGCTCCTGGGACTGCCGATGGGTTGCGATGTTTGCTATACGAACCATGCGGCCGCGGATCAGAACTCGGCGGACAATCTTCTATTTTTGCTCACAGCGGCCGGGTGTAACTACTTCATGGGTGTGCCTTGCAGCGACGATGTGATGCTGAACTATCAATCCACCAGCTATCACGATGCGCTGGCGATGAGGAGACTCTACAAACTTCGTCCCGCGCCGGAATTTCTTGGCTGGCTGCAAGCGATGGGCATTTATCGCGACGCTGAGCCAGCATTGCTGGATGCGCCGGCAAGACAACGGCTGATGCACGGTTTGGAATCGTCGCTGGAGAGTCTCCGATGATGGTGGATCTGTAATGGCGAAGATTAGAGGCGCAAAGATGAGATGCTGAACGCGAGATGACGAGCATGGATGACTCGCTTCTGGAAGGCGGTGGATGGCCGGAAATTGTGCGAAAGATTCGGGCACGCACTCCGGCGCGATTGCTGACGGGGCGGGTCGGCGCGGCCTATCGGACTGCCACGCAAATGGATCTTCGCCATGCCCACGCCGATGCGCGGGACGCAATCCGCGCTGAACTGGATTTGCCGAACCAGTTCGGGGACGAATTTATCAAGCAATGGGGACTGTTCGAAGTTTCAACCGAGGCAACTTCGAAAGATGAATATCTTCTCCAGCCAAATCTGGGGCGGAGTTTCAGCGATTCGTCGCGGTCTGAATTGCTGAGACGATGCGCGCCGCGAAGCGATTTGCAGATCGCGGTTGGAGATGGTCTTTCAGTGACAGCGATCGTCGCACAAGTTCCAAAGCTATTGCCCACACTGTGCGATGGAGCGAGGGCTCGCGGTTGGACGCTCGGGCAAGTGTTTGTGATTCGTCATTGCCGCGCGGGGATTCTGAATGAGATCGGCGAATTGCTGAGGCCGAAAGTCGCCGTGCTGTTGATCGGAGAGCGGCCTGGGCTTGCCACGGCCGAGAGTTTGTCGGCCTATATGGCGTATCGCCCGCAGAGGGTGCACACCGACGCGGAGCGGAATCTGATCTCGAATATCCATGCTCGCGGCGAAAGCCCGGAGCGCGCCGCGGTTCGTATTTTGGATTTGGCCGCGCACATGATGACGGCGCAGTGTAGCGGAACGCGTTTGCGAACCGAGCCGCAACTCCCGGAATGATGGCACCAGAGCACGATAACGTGGTTGTTTGTTACGACCATCGATTTTTCACGGAGATGAGACGATCAACTCTTGCACAGATAGGCGCACAGAAGAAACGAGGAACGTCTGGAATCGATGGACTCCACAAGCTGTAAACCCAAAAGTCACAAACTGAAGACCCACAAAAGAAGACCCCGTGCTTCGTGAATAAAACTTCGCGGAGAACGGGGTCTTGTGTCAGCAAGCTGTACAAAGCAGCTTTTTGTGGCGTGGCTCGGACTACTTCAAGAACATTTTGAATGTGCTCCTGATGGTCGATGTACCGACCGTCGTGGTTACGGTAACATCGGCTACGCCGGCCTTGGGATTGATGCACGTCTCAGTGCTGCCGGCGCAGAATCCATTGCCCGGCCCGCTTTCGCCCAGGGTGCCGAAAGCCGTGTCGTCATAAATAACAACGACCGAGCCTGCGGGGAAGGGATTGGGGCCAAAGTCGAACGCGCCTGTGTCCAGGATGTAATCCACTCCCTGCTTGACAACGATGGAAACGACGAGATCGTCCTGGTTATCGCCGGTATCGTCTTCATAGAACCAAAAGATCTGACCGCAGTTTGGACTCGAGCCGCTATTGCCGTCGCAAGCAGAGAACGATTGCGTGTAGGCTGGCTGGCCGAGGACCACTCCGCCGGCAGCGATCTGCGAGCAATCGGCAGCGTTCGGATTGTCGGAACCGGGGAAACACGGCCACTCATCGTTACCGTTTTCGTCCTCGGGTGGCAGAACGCCGAAACCCGACATCAACTGCTGCAGGACAGCTTTTTCCTTGCTGGCTGTTAGCGGTTGAATCTTGTCCGCGTGCACTGCGGGCACAACTCGAGCCTGTATGTGATGTTGATTTTGCGCCGTGGCTGGTTGCCCGCAAACTACGAAGGCAACAATTGCAATCAAAGCAAGAACCTGGAAAACGCGAGACTTCGTCATGGGAAGTTCCCTCCAACGGAAATACGAAGCTGACGGATGGGTTCCGCGAGCGTTTCGTGCGGGCAGTATGTTGCAGGGCCGATACGCTGTCAATTGCAAACAGGACGAGCGAGAATCTTGGTCAAAGGAAGTCAGACTTAGTGCAACAAACTGCATAAATCGGAGTATTTGTTGCACCGGAAAGCTGGCCTTTGATGGTTGCAAGTGCTGCTTGCGCAGGACTAGTCCACGCGGTGCGCCTCGCGAATCGAGAGTGATGGCGAAGGCGGGATGCGGTCGGTAGCCGGCTAGAGCGTTGCGTGCCTCTGTGCGATCACTTGCCTGATTTTCTCCACAAACTCGGAGGTCGGCATATCTTCCGTTTTCTCTCTGCCTCGAGTACGGACGTTGACCTTGCCGGCTTCGGCTTCCTTGTCTCCGACAACAAGCAGGAACGGCACTTTCTGCAAGGCGTGCTCGCGAATCTTGGCATTCATTTTTTCGTTGCGGGCATCGACTTCGACGCGCACTCCTGCCGCGCGAAGTTGCGATGCAACTTTTTCCGCGTACTCCGAGTGGCGCTCGGCGATCGGGATCATCACCACCTGCACGGGCGATAGCCAGACGGGGAAGGCTCCCGCGTAGTGTTCGATCAGCACGCCAAAGAAGCGCTCGACCGATCCATAGAGCGCGCGGTGAACCATAACCGGTTGTTTCCGGGTGCCGTCTTCGGCGACGTACTCCAGGTCGAAGCGCTGCGGCAGGTTGAAATCGAATTGAACCGTAGAAAGTTGCCAGAGGCGGCCGATGGCGTCGACCAGCTTAATGTCGATCTTCGGGCCGTAAAATGCGGCTTCGCCAGGAATTACTTTGTACTCGATATTCAATTCCTTGAGAACTTTTTCGAGCGAATTGGTGGCGCGGTTCCACTGCTCCTCACTGCCAACAAAGTTCTTGCGGTCTTTCGGATCCCAAGTGGAGAGTTCGGTCTGGAATTTATCGAAGCCGAAATCTTTCAGCACGTCGCGTGCGAACTCAACGCAATCGGCAATTTCCTTTTCGATTTGCTCGGGAGTGCAGAAGATGTGCGCGTCATCCTGAGTGAATCCGCGCACGCGGAGCAGGCCGTGCATGACGCCCGAGCGCTCATAGCGATAGACGGTGCCAAGTTCGCCGAGCCGCACAGGGAGATCGCGATAGGAGCGAAGCGAATCCTTGTAAATCAGGATGTGGCCAGGGCAATTCATCGGCTTCAGGCGATACTCAGCGTCGTCGAGTTCCATGGCATCGAACATGTTCTGCGCGTAGTAGCCCTCGTGGCCGGAGGTTTGCCAGAGCTGCTTGCGCATTACGTGCGGCGTGTAGACGAGCGAATAGCCGCGGTTGACGTACTGCTCGCGCATCCAGTCTTCCATCTCCTTGCGGATGATGCCGCCTTTCGGATGCCAGAAGATTAAGCCTGGGCCGGCCAGTTCCTGGATGGAAAACAGATCGAGCTGCTTGCCAAGCACGCGGTGATCGCGCTTTTTCGCTTCTTCGAGGCTGTTAAGATACGCGTCGAGATCTTTCTTGGAGAAAAACGACGTGCCGTAGATGCGTTGCAGCTGAGGATTCTTTTCGTCGCCCAGCCAATAGGCGCCGGCGATATTAAACAGTTTGAACGCCTTGATTTTCCCCGTGGAAGGGATGTGCGGACCGCGGCAGAAATCCTGGAATCTGCCGGTCTTGTAAATCGAGATTTTCTCGTCGGGCTTGGTGAATTGCTCGATGAAATGGCATTTCATGAAGTCGCCTTCGCTTTTGAATTTCTCCAGGCCTTCCTGGCGGGGAAGAAATTCGCGGGCGTAGGGAAGGTTCTGCTGCACCAGTTCCTGCATTTTGTTTTCGATCTTCTCCAGATCCTCGGGAGTGAATGGAGTGGGGCGATAGAAGTCGTAGAAGAATCCGGTTTCGGTTGCAGGTCCGTGGCCGAGTTTGGTTTCAGGAAAGAGTTCGAGAACGGCGGCAGCCAGCAGATGCGCCGAAGAATGGCGATAAACTTCAAGCGCCTCGGGATCTTTCTCGGTGAGGATGCGCAGATCGGTGTCGTGTTCGAGCGGACGGGTGAGGTCGATCAGGTTGCCGTTGGAGCTTTCTTCAGACGGCGCGAGTGGTCGCGCCTTTGCCGCCAGCGCCGCATCGGCTAGCCGCGGGCTGATGGAGTTGGCAACATCGAGCGCAGTGGTGCCCTTAGGGACTTCCTTGGTGCTGCCGTCAGGAAGCTTGATATGAATGCTGTCAGACATGGAGAGACCTTATGTATTGTGCTGAATTGTCAAGTCTATCATTTGCTCGCGTAGGGGCAGGTGCCCTGCCGGACTAATTCAATCTCGCGTTCTGGTGGGTAATTTGGTTCCCCCTGTTGTAATGGACACTCCCCTCTGAGAGACTGGCTTCGGTCTAGAAATCCACAGTTGGCAAGCCTTTTGCTAATCTCGTGCAGCTGGAGGAATGATCCATCCATGAATAAGATATTCGTTACGGTGTCCGGCGGCTGCGCCTATGTAACCGAAGACACCGTCCCCCAAGGTTTCGAGCTGGAAATCATCGATTTCGACAACATTGAGGCGGGTGGCAGCTTTCCCTCAAAGGAAGCCCGCGAGTATAGCATCAAGCACAACCTGTACGAGCTGCCGCGAGCCCTCCCGGGATGAACCTGCAGTGCACGCTTGATCTCGGTCGCCCCTACAAATCCGGGTCGCAGATCGCCCGCGTCCTCAGCGAAGACTGGTGCGGCCGCGAGTTGTATTGCGCGGCCTGCAAGTCAGACCGATTGTTAACTTCAAGGGTAAACACGCCTGCCGTTGACTTCGTGTGCCCCGCGTGCGGCCAGCCCTTCCAGCTAAAGAGCATCAAAACCTGGAACCAGAAGAAAATTCCCGACGCCGCCTACAACTCAATGCTCCGCGCGATCCGATCAGATAGCGTTCCAAACCTGCTGGTTCTGCACTACTCTGCTGACTGGATGGTTAAGAACCTGCTGCTAGTCCCTAGCGTCTTCTTCTCGGAGACCGTCATCGAGAAGCGCCCTCCATTGAGTTCCAAGGCGCAGAGAGCGGGTTGGGTCGGGTGCAACATCCTTTTGGATCGAATCCCTCAGGACGGGAAGATCGCTGTTGTGACGGATGGTTCACCAGTAGGAGAGCAGCACGTGCGAGGGAGTTCTCTCGTATACGAAAACTGGCAGAGGTGCCTCCTGCCGTGAGGGGCTGGACGCTTGACGTCCTCACGACCATACGAAAGCTCGGAAAGGCCCAGTTCTCGCTTCAGGAGCTCTATAAGCACGAATCCTATCTGCAGGGTATTCATCCGCGCAATCAAAACGTGCGACCGAAAATACGCCAGCAACTCCAGGTTCTTCGAGACCTCGAACTGATCGAGTTCGCGAGTCCTGGAAATTACGCAGTGAGAAGCTAAATCCCCCTCCATTTCACCTCTAGCCCCACCTCATTCTTAAAATTGTCGATTTTGTGCTCGGGATCGGGATTGGCCTCTCGTCGATTGTGATTTTAATGTCGAAAGATTTCTCGTGCCAGTCGCGCTGGCGAAAGAACCCGTCCAGCGCCGCCGAGATCGGCGACCTCCCGCCGCCGGGAGTCAAAATATGGCTTTTCCTGAGTGCAAACCCTTCAAGACACTCCACAATGTCTCGGAACTCACTTGGATAGTCCCCCGCAAGGATCGAGCAGGCGTGGCCGCGCTCCTCGATTCGATATCTGGCCCGCACCGCTGGAGGGATCAAGTCGATTGCCATGGCGTCAGCGCGCTTTTTACCACCCCACCTTCTTCCCCCTATTCTGCTCGTCGAGCCATTGCTTCAACGGCGCGAAGTATTCCAGAATTGCGCCAGCATCAACCTGCCGTTCGCCGGTCAAAACTTCGAGCGCGTCGGGCCACGGTTTGCTTTGGCCCATGGCCAGCATCTTGTTGAACTTTGTGCCGGCTTCTTTCGAGCCGTAGAAGGTGCAGCGATGGAGCGGGCCCTGATAGCCGGATTCGCGGCACAATGCGCGGTAGAACTGGAACTCCAGAATGTGCGCCAGGAAATAGCGGGTGTAAGGTACGTTCGCCGCGACGTGATACTTCGCTCCGGGATCGAAATCGGCTTCGCTGCGCGCGACCGGCGGGGCTACTCCCTGATACTTCAGGCGTAGTTCCCACCACGCCTTGTTGTAATCGGCGGGCTTGATCTCTCCCGAAAATACCTTCCAGCGCCACTGGTCGATCATCAATCCGAACGGCAGAAACGCTACGCGATCGAGCGCCTGCTTCAGCAGTTCCGGAATATCGTTGCTGCCCTGCGGCACGCTGTCGAGCAAGCCGACTTTGTGTAGGTATTCGGGCGTGATGGCCAGCGCAATCGCGTCGCCGATCGCTTCGTGAAAGCCGTCGTTCGCTCCGTTCTTGAACAGGAAGGGCTGATCTTTGTAGGCGCGCTGGTAGAAGTTGTGCCCGAGTTCGTGGTGAATGGTGACGAAATCCGTGCCGCGAACCTGGATGCACATCTTCACGCGCAGATCGTCGAAGTTGTCGATGTCCCAGGCGCTGGCGTGGCAGACCACATCGCGATCGGCGGGCTTGGTGAAAAGCGAGCGCTCCCAGAAGGTCGCCGGTAGCGGCGCGAAACCCATGGAAGTGAAGAACCCTTCGCCGTATTTCACCATGCCTTTCGGGTCGAGATTTTTCTTCTTGAGCAGTTCGGTGACGTCGACTCCGCCCTTGTCTTCCTGTACCCCGAGCAGATCGTAGATATTTCCCCATTCCTGCGCCCATGGATTGCCGAGCAAATGCGCGGGGATCGGACCATCGGGTGGAACGACACCGGGCCCGTATTTTTCCGCGAGCTTCGAGCGGACATAGGTGTGCAGCGCAAGATAGAGCGGCTTGACCTGGTTCCACAGGCGTTCGAGATCGGCAGAGAATTCTTCCGGAGTCATGTCGTAGCCGGCGCGCCAGAGCGCACCGGTATCTTTGAATCCAATTTCTCTCGCCCCCTGATTCGAGAGATCGACAAAGCGCGCGTAGCGCTGGCGCATCGGCGGACCGATCGCGTGCCATCCCATCCAGACATCTTTCAGTTCCTCGGGATTGTGGCTGGTGGACATCAGTTTCTCGATCGCTGTGATATCCAGGCACTCGCCGTTTTTGGGACAGTACTTGCCCTTGCCGTAATCGGCATCGAGCGAGACGCCGATCTCGGTCATTTCGCGGCGCAGAGCCGCATCCTTGGGCGCGGGAGCGGTGAGCGAGAGCTTCAGCAGCACGAATTTTCGCGCCAGCTCGGGCGGCAGCGTGAGGCCATCAAACCGCTTCGCCCGTTCGACCAGATCGGTGGTCACGGCCGTGACCTGATCGATGGCATCGGCCGCCATAGCCTGCGTGTCGTCGGTGATGAAGTTCTCCTGTACCCAGGAGGCGCGCTGCACCTTGACACTGAGGTCGGCTAGTTGAGCTTCGGCCTTGTTCATAAATTCCTGGGCTTCGGCTGCGGTAGGCGCGGTTTGTGCGCGGACGGGTGTGGCAAGAGTATTCATGGCTAGAAATAAGAATACGAGAGTCAGAGGCTTCATGGCATCTCCGAAGAAAACGGATAGCAGGCTATCAAAGTAGCCCACTAACGAAAAACGAATCATTATGACGGACGGGGGAGGATTTTGTCAGGCGCGGATGCGCGGGCGTTTGGAGTGATGTTCGCGAAACCGTGGCGAACGGCGCTGGTAGCGTAGCCGAGGCGTCTGCCGCTACGTCGTTCTTGCCGCGGATTGCAGCGCTTCGATGGCCGATTTCACTTTGGCTGACACTGCATCCATGTCGTGCAGCGTCAGACCGGCGGTCGGGATCACATCGCCCGCTCGCATCTCCAGCGGCTGGGATTTGATGTGGTAGGTGTTCATCGGCAGCAAGTCGAAGGTGCCGACGAGCGCGATGGGAACGATATCGGCTTGCGCTTTGATCGCCAAGAAAAATGCGCCCGGCAGAAATGCTTGCAACGCGCCTGTAGAGGTGCGGCCACCCTCGGGAAAAATCACCAGCGGCATACCGGCACGCAGGCTGCGCAGCGCCGACTTGACCGCGCCGATGGAAGCGGCCGGGTTCTGCTGGTTGATGCACACTTGTCCCGAACGCCGCAGATGCCAACCGACGAATGGATACGAGAGCAGCTCGCTTTTGAAAACGATGCGAAATTGAAACGACAGATAAACGTAGAGGATGGGAATGTCGAGCGCCGAGGCGTGCGTGACCGCATAGACGCGCGGTTTCGAGTTGTCGATTTTATTCCCATCCAGGCCGGTAACTTTCACCGGCGAGAGAATCGTCTTCATGATCAGCCATGACCAGAGGCGGGCGAGCTTGTGCTGAACGCGCCCGCTGCGATCGAAAAACGAGCAAACAAGGGAAATTGTGCCCAAGATAATCGTGTAGGCCCATATCAGCGGGTCAAAAATGAAATAGGAGCGCAGCCGGCTGAGCCAGCCGTGGCGAGTTTTGAGATGAGGGCTTATGCGGCTTTCGGACCAAGATGGCGCGATCTCTACCGATGCTTCCGGGGACAGACGATCTCGTTCTTTCTCCGGTTCGGCGGTGGTGGCGATCTTGTTCACTGTTTCGGTTCTGCAGGCCTTTTCCGCGGGCGGGGCGCCCGCGCCACACGATTCTTAGATGCAAATGCCAAGCGCTTGCATCGCTTCTCCCACAATATAAATCGAGCCGGTAACCACGACCAGCCCGCGCGCTCCGGCAAGGTTACGCGCGCGATCCAGCGCCGATGTTACGTTTTCAGACTCTTGAATATCGCTTGAGCCGGCCACGCGCGCGGCGGCGTTCCGAATCTCATCCGGCGTTGCCGAACGCGGATTCTCGGCCCGGGTCAAGACCACATTCGCGGCAACGGGAAAAAGAATCTCCGTGATTTCCTGCACCGCCTTATCCCGCATCACACCAAAGACCAGGGTAATTTCGCGGCCGCTTCCGCGAAGTGAGTAGGCGGAAAGCGTCGAGCGCAATGCCCAGGCACCAGCCGGGTTATGGGCAACGTCAAGCACATATTCGGGGCTGACTGCCGTTGCGGGCACGATCTGGAAGCGCCCTGGCCAATGTGTTTCGCGAATGCCCTGCGCGATCGATCCCGGCGTGATCTGCTCGAATCCCCGGTCTCTCAACTCCACAGCCGCTGCGATCGCCAACGCAACATTTCTCAGCTGATGCCGCCCCGCCAAAGGCGAGTCGACTAGAACTTTTTCACCCAGTATGTCCAACGAATATCGCTGCCGCGGGCTGCTCGCCAACGGATACGGGGCACCGGTCACCATGTACTCGCTGCTGCCCGGCGACACCGGCGGGACATAGGGCACCGCATTCACGGCCTGCGCGCCGGCGTCGAGGATTGCGTTTCCAATTATTTCGTTGGCTTCGGGTAGTTGCGGCAGCGTCACCACAACTCCGCCGGGACGAATGATGCCGGCTTTCTCGCGCGCGATCTCACCGATGGTTTCGCCGAGATATTTCTGATGATCGAGCGAGATATCGGTGATGACGCTGAGGCGCGGTTCGACGACGTTGGTTGCGTCGAGGCGCCCGCCCATGCCGACCTCAAGCACTACGATATCGGGATGGTTGCGGGCGAAATGCTCGAAGGCCATTGCCGTCAACGTCTCAAAGAAGCTGGGATGCCAGGGCAGATCGCCTTCGCTAACCAGTCGTTCAGCGGTTCGGTCGACTACATCATGCAGCAGCGCAAAATCGTCGTCAGCGAGAGGCTGACCGTTAAGGCGGATGCGCTCGTTGATGCGAACCAGATGCGGCGAAGTATAGAGTCCAGTGTTCAGCCCCGATGCTTGCAGAATCGAGGCCAGAGTTGCAGCCGTCGAACCCTTGCCGTTCGTGCCAGCGACAAGCACGCTGGGAAAACGACGCTCGGGATGGCCGAGCACGGCGAGAAGGACGCGCATGTGCTCCAGATCAAATTTGTGCGATGGAGTCTGCGCCAACTCGTGGCCCAGCCCGTAAATTTGCGCGACTGCGGTTTCGTAGGACATCGGTTGTTGGTCGCTGGTCGTTAGTCGTTCGCTAGCCCGGGAAGGGCGCGTCGTTTGTCCCATCCGACATACTCAGGGTAGCAATTTCGGGTACGGGTTTCGACTCTTCCTCATCAGAATGGGTCTGCTCGAGGTCAAAGTGCGTTCCAAGAACCCTGAGCAGAAATCTAACCGCTGGGCCGCTAGGGGAACGGTTTTGCCAACGACAAACGACCAACGACCAGCGACTGCCTTACGCCGCCTGTGCCATAAAATCGAGCGCGCGGGCTATGTACGGTTTTAAATCCTTGCGTTGGACCACCGCATCAAGCATTCCGTGTTCGAGGAGAAATTCGGAACGCTGAAAGCCCGGGGGCAGCTTCTGGCGGATCGTCTGCTCAATGACGCGCGGGCCGGCGAAGCCAATGAGGGCGCCAGGTTCGGCGATGTTCAAGTCGCCCAGCATGGCGAACGATGCGGTTACGCCGCCGGTGGTGGGGTCAGTCAAGACTGAAATGTAGGGAATGCGCGCGGCATCCAAACGCGCCAGCGCGGCGGAGATCTTCGCCAACTGCATCAGGCTGATGACTCCTTCCATCATGCGCGCGCCGCCCGATGCGGAGACGATGATGATTGGCTTGCGCGTTTCGATCGACTTTTCGATCGCCCGCGTGATCGCCTCGCCGACAACCGCCCCCATGCTGCCGCCGATGAATGAGTATTCCATCGAACTGACGATTACGGGACGCCCGTTCAGCTTGCCGTGAACATTGATAACGGCATCTTTTAATCCCGTATCGTTCTTCGCTTGTTTCAGGCGCGAGGAATAGGCTTTGAGGTCGACAAATTTCAGCGGGTCGGTAGAGGCGAGATTGCTGTCGAAGATTTCGTATTGATTGTCGTCCAGAAGCTGAGCCAACCGTGTACGGGCATCGATGCGGAAATGCTTGTAGCACTTTGGGCAGACATTGAGATTCTCCTCGAGATCCTTTTTCCAGATGATCTGTCGGCAGCCGTCACACTTTACCCATAAACCCTCCGTGCGGACTTTCTTTTCGCCCGAAGTGTCGAGCTGGCCGGATTGTCGCTTGAACCAGGTCATAGAAAATTTGTAATTGGTGATTGGTAATCTGTAGTTTAGAACCAAACCCTCCAAACCAAACGGTTCGAATTGCCAATTACCAATTCAGTATTCGATTCCTCTCTGCGCCATTACGCCTTTTTCATAGGCGTGTTTTATCTGCCGCATTTCGGTGACCGTGTCGGCCAGTTCCACAATTGTCGGATGCGCGTTTCTTCCGGTCAAGATTACGTGCACCATCTCCGGCTTGCGCTTCAGAGACTCGGCAACTTTCGCGGGGTCGAGCATACCGTAGCTGATGGCGTAGTTGATCTCATCGAGCACCACCAGATCCCAATCGCCCGATTGGATCGCCTTTTCGGCTTCGGCCCAGGCCTCCTCGACCATGCGAACATCTTCCGGGTCGGGCTTTTCGGCGCCGACTTTCACGAAGCCGCGTCCCATTTGCTTCATGATGAACTTGTCGCCAAAGGCCTTCACCGCATCGAGTTCGCCGTAATGCCACGAGCCCTTTAAGAATTGCAGCATTAGCACGCGCATTCCCTGTCCCACGGCGCGCAGCGCGGTTCCCATGGCCGCCGTAGTTTTTCCCTTGCCCGGACCGGTATTGACGATGATGAGACCGCGACGCAGATCGGACATAGGAGCGAAAGAGTGATTCTACTAGAGAGAATGAGTGATTCTTCGCGCAGCGCCGCTTTTTCAGAAGCTCGGTCGCTGGGCGATTCTCCACGACCACATCAGGAACGAGGTTGAGGTGAGGTCGATCGCCGGTTCAGTTGTGCTGTAGGACTGCATGTTGTCTCGATAGACCGCTATCTGCGAAGCATCAAATGCGCCATCATTGCCATTGAACTTGTGGAAGGTGTCGACACCATTGGCCGGGCACAGGATCATGCCGTCGAGCACGCCCGACGTGGCATAACCAGCTGGACCCTCAACCGCAGCGCCCCAAAGCACGGGCACGCCTCCGGAAGTTCCATCAAGCGCGCCGGCGAGATTCGCCACCTGGTGCTGAATACAATTGGGAAACGTGCTCCCGTCGCCAACAATAAACGACGATCCCCAGGAGTTGGCGCCGAGAATATTGGCCAGCCATCGCTGCGAATAGGCAGCATACTTTTTCGAGCCGGTCAGGTAAAAGGCTTCGCTGGCCATCACCGATAAACCCGCGCCATGCGAAGTGGTGTCGCCATAACTCCACTGGTAGCCGAAGCCCCAGGAGTCGCTCGCGGCGATGGCGATCGCGTCATCCACCTGCCGCAATAATTGCCGCCGAATGCCAGCTTCAGAAACGGCCAAACCGCGCGGGTTCCCAGCCATTTTCAGGGCGCGATAAAGTTCGAAATGCGCCAGTCCGCTTACGTCGTAAAGATTCAGCGTGTCGGTATAGCCGGCGTCGTAAATATCAGTGATGTAATTCCGAGCAAATTGCGCCGCCTGCCGCAAGTAGAACAGAGGATCGGCGTGCGGTAATGCAGTTGGCAGTGGTTGCGTTGCGTAAGAAGATCGTAACTTTGATTGCACCGCCGACTGCGAAGCCCCTTCCAGCGCGAAGTACAACTCAGTTGCGCCGAGTTCCATGTCGTCGTCCCAGACGTTTTCGGGGTAGCCGTCAAACGGAGAGATCGTCAGCAGGCAGTTGGGGCATGAGCCCGAATCGACCGTAGGAGCAGGATCGGGATACGACAGATCGGCAAGATCAAAAATGTCTTCTGCATTCTTCATGCACCGATTCGCGAGGGCTACATCCGTGGTTCGGTTCAGTTGGTAGCAGAGCGCGAAATCCGCCGCCAGGCGTCCTGCCAGATTCGGACTGATGGGTGAACCTGCCGCGCCCGCCACGTACACCGGACGGCGGCAGATAAAAAACGTTGTGTAAGGATCGCAAGGTCGCGGATCTCCGGGCTGTTGGTAATCGTCGGCCGCCTGCGGAAGCGTCCAGATGTCATACTCGGTGATCAGGCAATAAGGAGTCTCGTACGTTCCCCCGCAATCTCCACTTGCTGAACTGGGATCGCCTTCTCCGTAATAATCCCAGTCTTGACTGTTGTCGACCTGGTAATAGAGAGTTTGGGTCTTGTCATCCCACATTTTCAGCAACCAACTGATCCCAAACTGTGCTTCGCTCGTGAAATCGGATGACACGGGCGCTCCCGAACCGCTCGCGCCCGCATAAGAAATCGACCCTGGCGGCGCGGGAGGGTTCATGGGTGCAGAGGGTCCCATCTGGCTGGGAAAGTCGCGAATTCCAATTTGCATGAGCGCCATTGTGTAGCTGGTTGTCTCGATGTACTTCATATAGTCGCCGGCGTCCCACCAACCGCCCGCGGCATTGATGTTGGGCAACAGCGCAGTAACCAGCGGAGGAGTAGGGGGAACATTGTCGATGAAGTCATTGCTATCGAGCGGCGGCGTTTCGTAAACGCGCGCGTTCCTGTCTTTCAGATGACCCGGCGCGGTGCGCAGCGCGTTGGAGACAAAGTTCGGTCCATCCCGCTCGGTTTCGTAAAAGAAGAGAGTATTCAACAGCAAGCCGGAGTAGAGCGTATCCGGCGCATCGACCGCGAAAGGTGGCGAAACCGTCGCTCGCCGCGATGTTGAAGCTACCGAAATTGTATAAAGGTCGCCCCCGGGAACGTTGAAGTCGAGGGCGTAAACATTGTAGATCACAGTTTTGCTGTGGCTCCAAGTGCCGAGCAAGGCGCCAACGTAGCCCGAATATAAGACGATGCCGCTAGAGTTGACCACTTTGAAGGTGGCTCCGCTTTCCGCTGTCTTCGACATCAGGTAGGCGCGAAAAGGGGCCTGGCCGGTTTCGTAGCCAACCTGGCTCACACGCACGTAAGCGGACTCGGCCTGGGCGGTGCGAATGAGGCCGAGCGTAACCAGCAAGATGCCGGCGGTCAAAGCAAGCCGGAAGGCGAGTCGCAAGCAGATCGCAGGGTACACGGCTGGCAACGGGATTCCTCCTGCTACATGGCATAGCAGTATTAAATCCGTTTAATACAGGTAGATATTGCTCTATTGCTACCGGAGTGTCAAGCGCAGCATAACGGTTGGAACGACGCGAGCGGCAGGATGAAAAGAAGTGGCCGGAGATTGCCCGGCCATCGTATCAACACTCAAAAAGACAGTATCTACCGAAAACGGGCCCCCCAATTTCACGCATCTATAATGATGCAATGGAATAAGGAACAATTGAGATAGGACAACTGGCATGTCCCTGCCCAAGATATGCGATGTCGGTCGTCCTGAACTGGCCTTCCGGGCTGAACAACTGAGTCGACTCCCTGCGTCCATCCCTTAGGACGGCCTGCTAACTGGCAATCCCTTCGCGGATCCGTGTGAAGCTGGCAGCGGTGGCCGCGAAATGATGCTAGTACGTACTTGCACGTTGAAGAGATCCGCCCCTTAGAATAGCTGGGGACCGAAGAATCGCTATGCTGCGCACAATCTTAGGCCTGCCCCTGAGTCCATGACTACTAAAGCCCACCCCGGCCCCAGGCCTTCCCACGAGAAAGCGAGGCTCGTTATTTTGGACCTTGACTGCTTTCTCTACCCTTACGACAAGACATACCGAAACGCCGTCCTGCGGGCTTGGCGGGAGATAGAAAAAGAATACGGCCTTCCCATATTCCGGAGGAAAATCGCCCAAAAATTGATTGAAGAGGCCAAGGAGCAAGCGAAGAAGAATCCAAATGACGCATTATGCCAGTACATCAGCAAACTGGCAGGAGGACTCGAAAGCAAGGGCTTCCCCGGAGCTTCGTTGATCGGCATGTTGGAAGTCTATTACCGTAGCCGGAAGGCATCGCGCTCGAGCGCGATGGAAGAATACATTCGGACTGGTCAGGCGCTTGACCCGCCGTACCTTGATCCTCCTTACAAGGACATGATCGCCATGGCTTTGAATCTGAGGCTGCTTCAGGATCGCAAGAGCAAAAAGAAGTCAGGA
>JASHOU010000168.1 GCA_030038475.1 Terriglobales bacterium
GCTCCGTGACGGTTCGATTCCGTCTCCGGGCACCATCTAACCTTCAAAGCCTTTGGTTTCAGGGTTACTGCAGCGGGGGGCTAAGCATCCCCTGAAACGCAGTCCCGAGAAACTTCCCGTTCGCGTCGAAATCCCAGTTGAATAGGGCGGCTCCGGCTCGCGCGCAGGCGTGGCATCCGTTCCTAAGTGGATACTCTACCGTGAACTGGATTCCGCCATTGGGTCCCGGCTGGGAGTTAGGCCATATCTTCCCGTCCCGATCTCCCGGCCATATATCGACGCTGGGAAATTGTCCCTTGAGGTCTTGAAACTGCGCACTTTGTTGCATGGTTTTTGTGTCGAGCAGAGTAAGATCCTCAACATTAACGATTCGCGGCTGTCCGTTCAGCAGAAGAAGCCCGTAATTTGTATTGGCGCGCAAAGGGTATGTAATCCATGCAAAAGCTACCGGGCCCTCATCCTGGAATCCTGTCATGATTCCAAACTCGCCTTGACTTTGCTTGTAGAGTTCTCGGGTAAACCTTATGGCGTCGGCGGCAGCACCGGCCTTTGCCATCTGGTCGATCATGCATTCCGGCGTCGACGTAAGGAGTCGATCACAGGCAGCATGTGCGGCGCTGATGAATTGCGGCGGTATCTGCCACACGGCCGCAGCCTGAAACTTTGCGGGTGTGTGCTTCGATTGTGCGGTCAGGCAGACAGTTGTCAAGCACATAGTCAGGGAAAGAAAAAGAGTGAGAGTCAACGACGGATAGGCATAACGCATTTTTGTCCTCAAGAGTTTTCCGGCGAAATCTGTTTCCGGATCGCCACCGACTGCGCGGATCTTCTGCCTGAGTACGGGTAATAGCGTCTCCGTCAATAGACTTCGGATTTGGCTGCGCGCGTCATCAGTTCCTCGATCGCCTGTTGCGGCGGCTTGCCGTTTTCAAGAATAGCGAACATCTGCTCGGTGATGGGCATTTCCACGTTTTTTTGGCGCGCCAAGCCGACCGCCGTTTTCGTGGTGAACACTCCTTCGGCGACGGCTCCATGCATGCCGGAGATGATGTCGTTAAGCCTGCGGCCTTTGCCGAGTTCGACGCCGACGGTGCGATTGCGCGAAAGGTCTCCGGTACAGGTCAGAACCAGATCGCCCAGGCCGGCGAGGCCAGCCATGGTGTCGAGGCGCCCGCCGCAGGCAACGACTAGGCGCGCCATTTCGGCGAGGCCACGCGTAATCAGTGCTGCTATCGAATTGTGGCCGAGGCCAAGGCCGTCGCAAACGCCCGCCGCGATGGCGATGATGTTCTTGAGCGCGCCGCCCAGCTCCACGCCAATCACGTCGTCATTAGTGTAGACGCGAAAGCGGGAATCGTTCAACGCTTGCTGCACAGCGCGCGTCACTCCCGCGTCGTCGGAGGCGACCGCGACCGCTGTTGGATCGCCGCGCGCTACCTCCTTGGCAAATGACGGGCCGCTGAGTGCAGCCATCCGGGGAGTGAAGTGCTGGCCACGCAGGACAGCGGCAATCACTTCGGTCATGCGGAGCAGCGAGCCATCTTCGAGTCCTTTGGTGCAACTGACAAAAAGTATCTCGGAATGAAGCGATGGGGCCATGCGTTCAAAAAGGGCTCGACAATGCTGCGAAGGCATGACGCTGACGACGATCTTGGCGGCCCGAAGCGCAGCACTCAGGTCGGTGGTTGCCGCAATCGAATCCGGCAGCACAAAACCGGGCAGGAAGCGATGGTTGACGCGGTCCCTTCCGATTCCCTCGGCGACTTCACTTTCGTTGGCCCATAACGTGACCTGGTGCGTTTGTTTGCGTGCGGCGACGATCGCGAGAGCCGTGCCCCACGCGCCCGCACCGATAATGGCGATGCGGCTCATAGGCGCGTTGCTCCCGAAGTTTCGGAGCCGGATTTTGCGCCGATTTGCGCTTCCGTTCCGGCCGCGAGGCGGCCGATGTTTTTGCGGTGACTCCAGATGACGAGCACCGAAACCGCCGCGATGAAAATCAGTTGTCGCTCGTCAGTGTATTCACGAAGAGCCCAGGCCAGCAGCGGAAAAGCCGCCGCCACAGCGATCGATCCAAGCGAGATGTAACGGAAGGCGACTGCGAGAAGAAGAAACAGGATAACCAGTCCCACAATGGTTTCTGGCGTGAGCAGGATGAAGGCTCCAAGGCTGGTGGCCACGCCCTTGCCGCCGCGAAACTTCAGCCACACTGGGAACAGATGGCCGAGCACGGCACAGAATGCCACTATGGTCATGATGAGGCGCTGGTGCACCCCGGTGAAGACCAGCCGCGTCAGGAGAACCGCAGTGAGACCTTTGCCGGCGTCGAGTAACAAAGTCGCAATTCCGAGTGCAGGCGATTTGCGCGCGACGTTAGTTGCGCCGATGTTGCCGCTGCCGCTCGCGCGCACATCCTGTCCCGTGAAGATTCGCACCAGCAAATAACCGAACGGGATTGATCCCAGCAGGTAGCCCATGGCAGCGAGGATGGCAACGTGGGAAATCATAGCGTGTCGAACCAGTCGTCAGTGCCGCAGGGCAAAGCGCTCCAGCTTTGTGTACTTCGAGCCTCGCGGCGAAAGCTGACTCTGATAGAGAATAAACTCGCGGGCAATAATCTTGCCGAAATCCAGATCACCCATCGCCGCGAGCCGCTTTTCTAGGACGGCGAACACCGAGTTCGACCCGTCGCCTTTGCGCCACTTGGGCGAACCCGATCGACCGCCGGCGCGGGCAAGAGTCAGATGCGGACTATAGAACCGAGCTTCGCTCGGAATGCCGAGTTCAGCGGTGGTTGCGTCGATGGCCGCGGCCAGTTGTGCAAGCTCCGGGCCGGCGTCGATCCCGATCCAGAACACCCGCGGAGCCTTAGCCGTCGGGAAAAATCCATATCCGGCGAAGCGAATATCAAACGCGCTCGCTTCGATGCGCCGCAGGCGCTCGGCGATGGCCTCGACCTGATCCGGCTTTTGTTCTCCGATGAACTTCAAGGTCACGTGCAGCGACTCAGGATGCACCCAGCGCGCATCGGGCGCGAAACCCTCTATGCCTTCAAGGAAGCGCGCGATGCGGCTTCGGACTTCGTTATCGAGATCGATGCCGATGAAGATGCGCATTTCCGTTGACCTAGGTAGTCGTAGCGCGGCTATTCCTGTCGCTGTCGCGCGTTGTCTCGGCCCCGCAGACCGGTTTTACAACAGCGCTCGGCGAATCATCTCCAGCGCCTGTTGTGTTGCGAACAGGCGAATGTTCCTGCGGTCGCCAGGAAAATTGCGTTCGACCACTTGCGTGCCTTCTTCGCCCGCGAGCGCGACGTAAACCAGACCCACTGGCTTCTGTTCCGTGCCGCCGGTTGGTCCGGCAACTCCGGTGATGCCGACTCCAAAGCTTGCGAGGCAGCGCTTGCGAATGCCTTCGGCCAGCGCCTTGGCTACTTCGCGGCTGACCGCGCCGTGCTGATCGATCAGCGCCTTGGGAACATTGGCAAATTGCGTTTTCAATGCGTTCGAGTAAACTACCGCGCCGCCAAGAAAATAGCGCGAGCTCCCGCTGAGCGAAGTGATGCGCTCGGCCAGCAGTCCTCCGGTGCAGGATTCGGCGGTGGCCAGAGTCATACCGCGCATCTGCAACTGATAGCTCACAATCTGCTCGAGTGCTTCGCCTTTGCGCGAGAAAATAGCATCGCCGAGTTCGTCTTCGATTTTTTCCGCCAGATCCTCGACGCGTGCCTCGGCTTCGGCTTGCGAATCTTTCCGGCATCGCAGGTAGAGTTGAATTTCGCCTCCGCCCGCCAGAATCGTGGTCTCGATGTCGGCATACTTTTTATAAATAGGCGCGACCCGAGCGTCGACCTGCGATTCCGGCATCATGGCCATTTTCAAAGTGCGAACGGCAATGTGCTGCGCGGGAATCCGCGCCCGCAGCCGTTCGATGCATTCGTTCTCAAACATCGTTTTGAGTTCGTACGGAGGGCCGGGCAGCAACATCACGATGCGCTCGTGACCGTCATATTTTCCCGCAATCCACTGGCCGGGCGCAGTCCCTTGCGAATTCGGCAGCGCGGTGGCGCTCGAGATCACGTCGGCCTGTTTGGCATTATTGGGCGTCATTTTGTAGCCGCGTTTCGCGAAACGTTCTTCGAGCCGGGCAAGGATGGCGGAGTCGCGTTGCAGTTTCAAGCCGAGCGCTTCGGCAATCGATTCGCGCGTCAGGTCGTCTTCGGTGGGGCCGAGTCCGCCAGAAAAAATGATGATGTCGGAGCGCCGCATGGCAAGCTTCGCAGCCGCAGTGATGCCTTCGGCGTCATCGCCGACAATGCACTTGAAACGCACCTCAACGCCCAGGTCATTCAGTTTCTCGGTAAGGTAGAGCGAATTGGTGTCCTGGCGATGCGGAGTGAGCAACTCCGACCCAACCGCAATAATCTCGGCATTCACGGCTAAGAGTGTAAATGAAGAGGACGTGAGGTCGACCGTCTTCTTACAGGGTCTTATGCGTTGATTGTGCTACTTGACCTCAGAAGAGTTGGTGGTTTTGCGGAACACAAAAAACAAGCACCGGAAGGCCACAATTAATGGTGTAAGGCTGATTGACCAGATGATGATGTTCCCCACTACGCCTTCAACTAACGAGACTCGCGAATTGTGCAGGTCCTCGAGACTTGGAATCGCATACGCGAACATGCAGGTGAGTCCGAAGAGCAGCAATATGCAGGCGACTAGGATAGCCGCGGTTGTCCGTGTTTGTATTTGTTTCGCACGCCACGCAACGAGGTATGCACAAATGGTCAGGGTTAGTAGTCCAAAAAGAACCAGCCCGGCGGTCAATCCGTTTTCCATTTTCCTCATCGCTCTCAACATGAGGCTGAGTATGACAAGCAATGAAATCCCAGCAATGATCTGAGCTACTGATTTCGGGCTGCTCATTTTCGCCTCAGCACACCGAATCCCAATATTAGAACGTTAGGGAAGAGACATCGTTGCAGGCTAATTAGGTACTTGCAGGTTGCTGCTGCGTCATGCAGTGCAGCGCGCCGAAGCCCCAGATCAAATCGCCGGAATAAATCGGCACGATTTCGCGGCCGCGGAAGAACTCCGCCAGCGTATTCAGCGCGATGCGATCATTCGGATCGTTGAAGACCGGCACCAGCACAACGCCATTCGCAATGTAAAAATTAGCGTAGCTCGCGGGCAGGCGGCGGCCTTCGAAGATGACCAGGCGCGGCATGGGAATTTCGACGACGTTGAGGCGATGCCCATCCTGATCGCGCGCGGCGCGCAGCCGTCCCAGATTGTGCTGCAAGGCCGAATAATTCTCATCCTGCGCGTTCGCCTCGACCATCGTGACCACCGTGTCGGGCGCGACGAAGCGAGCCAGATCGTCAACGTGGCCGTGCGTGTCGTCTCCCGCGATGCCGTCGCCCAGCCAGACTACCGATTGAATTCCGAAATACTCGGCAAACATCTGCTCGTAGGCGGCGCGATTCATGTGCGGATTGCGCTGCTGCACATTCGAGAGCAGGCATTCCTCGGTCGTAAGCAGCGTGCCGCGGCCATTCACGTCGATCGATCCGCCTTCGAGGACCACGCGCCATTCGCCCGACCTGGGCTGAACAATCCGCGCACCCGCGGCCTTCGCCATGCGGGCGCCGATTTTGGCGTCGAGTTTGTAGTTGTGGTACTTCGCCCAGGCGTTGAACTGGAAGTGAAGTGCGGCGAGCTGCGAGTTGCGACTGGCGAGTTTCGAGTCCCGAGGCTCTGGCTCGTGGCTCGCATCTCGTGGCTCGCTCAGAAAAATACATCCCGAGTCTCGCACCCATACGCGATCCGTGCGCCAGGGATGGAAACATACATTATCGGAGAGCGCATCGGCTCGCTCCAGGATGGCGCGGACGTGCTTTTCCGCAGCCTCGCTGCTGACGATCAGATCTACGCGCTCGTGCCGCGCCAAATTACGGATGATTTCGGCAAATACCCAACGTATCGGTTCGAATTTGCCCGGCCAGTCACCGGCGAGCCGCGGCCAGGCAAGCCAGGTGGAGTCGTGCGGCTTCCACTCGGCCGGCATGCGGTAGCCGAGCGTGGACGGGAGTTGACCGGCGCGTTTTGCCATTGTGAATCTGCTATCTTCCGTCGATTGTCCTTCGGTCGATCACTTTCCGTCCAACATGCGGCTCGTGATGGGAGCGTAGCTGTCGATGCGGCGGTCGCGCAAAAATGGCCAGTTGCGGCGCGTTTCTTCGAGCAACTTCAAATCGACTTCGCCGAGGAGGATTTCCTCTTTGTCGTGCGATGCTTCTGCGACGACGCGGCCGAAGGGATCGCAGAAAAACGACCCTCCCCAAAATTCAAGACCTTTGCCCGGCGCGGAGTTCCCGCGAATGTTGCCGGTTTCAAATCCCACGCGATTGACGACGCCGACATACACGCCGTTGGCGATCGCGTGCGCACGCTGAATGGTGCGCCAGGCGTCGTGTTGCGCTTCGCCGAATTCGGCTTTCTCCGCGGGATGCCAGCCGATGGCCGTGGCATAAAAAAGAATGCTCGCTCCCTGTAATGCCGTCAGACGCGCGCCTTCGGGATACCACTGATCCCAGCAGACGAGAGTCCCGAGTCTTCCGGCGGATGTATCGAAAGCTTTGAAGCCGAGGTCGCCGGGAGTGAAATAAAATTTTTCGTAGTAAAGCGGATCGTCGGGAATGTGCATTTTGCGGTACGTGCCGCGCAGTGCGCCATCGGAATCGAAAATCGCCGCCGTGTTGTGATAGACGCCGGGCGCGCGCTTTTCGAAAAGAGAAGCGACGAGCACGACTTTATTTTGTCGCGCGGCCGCAGCGAGCTTTTCGGTGGTGGGTCCGGGTATTGGTTCCGCGAGATCGAAGAGCGCGGCATCTTCGCGCTGGCAGAAGTATTGGGTCTGGAAAAGTTCGGGCAGGCAGACGACGTGCGCGCCTTGTTGGGCAGCGGCCGTGATGCGGTCGAGGGCCTTGGAGAGATTGTCGGCGGGCTCGAGGCCGCATGACATCTGCACCAGAGCAACACGAAACTCTTCCGACGACACGCGGCTCCTCCGCGAACAATATAGCACTCGCGGTCAGGAGGCTGCCGCACGTGCTCCGGTTGTCGGCGGAGCCTGTGGTCCACGACTGGCGCTGGAGTCTGTTTTCGGGCCCCAATCTGTCAGGTCCTTAATCAGTTGCTGGCCAGATTCGGTCCTGGGCTGTACCTTGGCTGCGGTCACCTGCCTCTCAATCTCCTGCAGATCGACAACGACATCCTTTCGGGGATGAGGGAGTATGCCTCCACCCGGGAAGGCCTTGTGCAGGCACTGGAAGATGGCGCCAATTTCGCTCTTGAGGGCTCCGCCCTGCGTCTGCTTATCCTCATGTAACCATGCGATCGCCAGGGCCGCCAGGACGCTATAGGCCCTTCCTGGGAACTTCTTCTGCCATTCCGACAAAGGACGCTGCATCAGCACTCTTCCCATGGCGATGGGTGCCCATTGGCGTACGTAGGTGACAAGCCCTGCGTCCCACCACCAAATGCTCATTGGATATTCGAACCCGGCGTCGGAGAGCATTTCCTTTGGATGATGACACAAGAGGTCCATAGCTTCGATTTGAATCCTCTCGTCCTTCTGCTGAAGTGCCTGCTCGGCCACCAGAGCGATCGTGGTAGCTCCTAAGATCTTCTTTCTCGCTAGGAGCTCCTGAGTCAGATCAATTGCAAGGCTGTATTGACGCAGCTTGGCAAGGGTAATCAGCGCTCCCGCAAGTTGAATCAAGGGAGCCTCCTTGCCGTCCTGGGTCGCGAACAACCCGATGACTTGTGTCGCTGCTTCCTGCCGCAACCGTTCCTCCTCCATTTTCTTCATTGCTCTTGACCGCCTCGCACTCTGCCGGTCAAATGAGTCTTTGAGCAAGATCCCCATGATCGATACAACGGCAGTCACGATCGTTCCGAGGAATGTCAGGACCTCAGCAATCAGCTTCGTCGCCTTATCCGCGTCCGCCTTGCCGATGAAGAACACTAGGCCGGCGGCCACAAGCGAGACGGCCACAATCGCGCCTATACTCCGCGCGATTACTGGATTCGTTTTTCGGGATTCACTCTGCTGCGCAGGTGGGGTTCGCCATAGGTTTCTCCTGGCGAAATGTCGCTCTTCTAACGCGTTAATCATACTCCTCATGATCTTCTCTTGAATCAGAATTAACGCGGGCACGTAGCTTAGGAACGTGGGATTCTTGTAGAGTAATTGGTCGAAAAGCTTGTGAGCAGGTGGAGGGGTCTCTTGAAAGCCGGCAATCATCGTGGCTCGAAGCATGCAGCAGGAGAAGGCGTCGACCGCAAGTTACATGATCCCGTGGAAGACAAGCTGATTCCGCTGGCGCCGCTGGATCTGGGACAGATCGGGTCGATTGACGACTTGGTGCGGGCAATGGCGAAAACAGCGTTCACCGGCCGCCAGCTCGGCGAAGCTGCCGATGTGCTCGAAGCCATGGCTCGCGACGAGGAAGCATTCATAGTTATGACGCTGGCCGGCGCGATGACAGTGGCCAAACAGGGACTGATTATTGCTGAACTAATTGATCGCGGCATCGTGAATGCGATCGTTTCCACCGGGGCTCTCATGGCGCACGGACTAGTCGAAGCGACCGGACGGGCGCATTTTCGGCACAACCCCGAACTCAGCGACGAAGAACTTTACGAGGCGGGATACAACCGCGTCTATGACACGCTCGAGCCCGAGCAGAATCTTGACGACGTGGAGCGCGTGATGCACGCTGTGTTCAGCGCCTGGGATGCGGACGAAGTGATGTGCTCGTAGAAGCTGAACCGCACGATCGGCGCGCATCTTTCCAAGGAGAGCTCGAAGACGGCGAAGAGGCAGCGGGGAATTTTGAAGTCGGCGTACGAGAAAAATGTTCCCGTGTTTGTGCCTGCGTTTTCGGATTCCGAACTCGGCCTCGATTATGCGCTGACGAACCGCGAACGCGACAAACAAGGCAAACTACGATTTCGTTTCGATCCGTTTGCCGATCTGGAATATTTCGCCGCAACACTATTGGCACAGAAGCGGCTGGGAATTTTTACGATTGGCGGAGGCGTTCCGCGCAACTGGTCGCAGCAGTTTGGGCCATTCATCGAGCTGCGGCACCGCCGGGGCGGGGAAGACCTGCCGCTCAAGCGCTATCACTACGGATTACGCATCTGCCCGGAGCCAGTGTATTGGGGAGGGTTGTCAGGCTCTCCTTATAGTGAGGCGGTTTCGTGGGGCAAATTCGTGCCCCCGGCGGAAGGCGGAAAGTTTGGCGAAGTGTTTGTGGATGCGACGGTCGGCCTACCGCTGATTGTGGCCGCCGTGCTGGAGAGATTGAAAAAGAAGCCAACG
>JASHOU010000169.1 GCA_030038475.1 Terriglobales bacterium
TCGCTGAGCACGGCCTGCGGCCCGATGCCGATTTTTTCGAGCACGGGCGCGACGATGCCTTCGCGATCCTCGACCAAGGCGGTCAGCAGGTGGATCGGCATGAGTTCAGAATTGCCGTGTTCGGAAGCGAGCTCGTTCGCGCGCTGGACGGCTTCCTGCGCTTTGACTGTGAATTTATCCCAACGGATGGGCATGGGCTACTCCGATTGGTAATTTGGTAATGGTGTAAGTTGGTAATTTGATAGCTTGGTACCAGTTACTTGCTTCTCGTG
The DNA here is from genome assembly GCA_030038475.1 of Terriglobales bacterium. GTDB lineage: Bacteria > Acidobacteriota > Terriglobia > Terriglobales > Acidobacteriaceae > Acidiflorens. Next base: position 273 of record JASHOU010000169.1, read on the forward strand.
CCTGCTCCTTTTGTATACTCGGCGTGGCGATCCAGTCCTTCAGGGCGAGATTCTTACCTTCAGGCCAAATCGAATCGCACCAAACGAATGGATGGTTGGCTTGTTCAACGGTCGGGCCGACGACGCTGAGGCACTGGTGCCATATGCCGTTCACGCGGCCCAGGTGTAAGGCCTCGTTCCAGTATCCGTTGAGGGCCGCAAAATTGATGGTCAGTCTTTTGGAATCGCCTTCCGCCATGGGGTACATTCCGATCACATCTACTTGGCCTGATGGTGCCTCTGGGGATTGCGGCCGTAGATAGGGGAATTGGTACTCGGTATCAGCAGAGTGAATTTTTTGCATCCAATCTCCGCTAGGGTGCTCGTTGTACTCCTGCATTGCAGCTAGCCTGCGTTCATCGTCCATTATGATTGCGTGCGTCGAGCGCAGAGGGTATTTGCCGTGACTTGTCACAGAAACCACAAAATAAGGTTGTCCCCTGGGTGCGGTGAAATTGTTCCAGTGCATCTCAAACGACTGCGCTGCCTGAGCAGTGAAGGATATGAAGGCGAAACTATCGCCTCCCGTTTGAATGCTAATGCTGTCCGCGACGCCGTTCATTGTCGCGGTGAATTGGGTATTCTCCTTCTTTACCATCTCTGCGAATTGCCTGCGACCTTGTTCGATCAAACTAGAAAATTCTGTTTGCTGATTAGCTAGGACGTTCGTAAACCCATTGCCAATAGCCTCAAGCTCGTTCTTCTGTGCCTCAGCCTTCTCGCGCTGATCCTTGTCAATCGCTCTATACTCAACTGCCAGGAGGACAAAAAGCGTTCCGATCCACAGCATCTTCCCAGCGGTTCCGATTCTCTCCCAAAAGAGCGGCAGGAGAATCGCTGCCATGGCCAAGAAGAGTCCGCCCTTGCCGACCGAGGGGACACGCAATAGCCAGCAGACTCCAACGGCTAGGAAGAATGAGACGGCTGCCCAAGAGAGTCGGCCCCAGAGGCGAAGATTGGATTCTGAGTTAGCCATATGCAGATACCGGAATTGCCTGCCAACATCTATTTGGAGCCCATTGACCCTTTTCGCCTGAGCCCAGCAGCGGCTATCGCCTTTTCGCGGTCGCGCAGCTTCCCGAGAATTTTGATCTTCTCCGAGAAGCTCAGAGCCTTCATGCGGGCTTGCAGCTTTGATTTCATTGCTATCCTTTCAGGAATCTCTGTTCGAAGCGACTCCATTTCGCGGAAAGTCCATGCCGTCCTATGATGTCTTTGAGCTTCTCTCGATCAACCGCTTGTTGCTCGACAAATTGCAGGATTCGGACGTGATCTTTGGCGCGCCCTGTTTCGAGGGCAATCGCGGCCAGGTGTTCCGCCGATATGACACGCGTGGGAACACCCTCAACATTCGTTGCAATGGCCTGATCCATAGCTTCCTCGTGGAGCGCATTACGCAGCGGAAGAAACTGCACCGGCCAATCCCCTACGACGATGTACTCATCTTGCTCCGCGCAACCGCGCGACTTCAGGTACTCGTAAATCGGGGACAAGCTGACCAACAGCCCTGTTTGTCCCGGCAGAATGACAAATAAATCCAAGTCGGCGGTTGCAGCTGGCGCCAGATAGAACGTCGCTCCGACAGCGCCGCCGATGGCATATTTGCCGATCACGCCGTCGGCCTGCATCTGGTTGATGAGTTCGAGCGTTTCTTTCACGGCTCTGCCCCATCAGCATTGTCGCGCAAAAACAGAGGCCGGAGCAAAGCCCCGGCCCCACATCGCTCTAACTTCAGCGGCTGAAGCCGCCGATTATAGTGAGGGCGGAACGCAGCGCTAAAGCGCTGCGCCACCCAAAATCAACCTCCTTTACGCGGCCTTACCAACGCTCTTGGGCTCTTTGCCTTCGAGGGTCTTCGAGCTGCCGGCGCCGACGTTGACCTTGATCTGCTTCGGCTTGGCTTCGGCTTTCTTGGCCAGGGTTACCTTCAGAACGCCCTTGTCATAGTTGGCCTGAACGCTGTCCTGATCGACCGTGTTCGGCAGGGTGAAGGTGCGGGTGAAGCTGCCATACTGCCGCTCCACGCGGCGATAGTTCTCTTCTTTCTCTTCCTTCTCGAACTTGCGCTCACCGTGCACGGTCAGGGTGTTGTTCTCGATGCGGACATCGATGTCTTTTTCGTCGATTCCCGGCACTTCGATCTTCAGGGTGACGTTGTGCTCGTCTTCATAAACATCAACGGGCGGGGCAAACGAGGTGTTGGTGAGAGCTTCGGCACCCTCTCTGGTTTCGGTTCCATAGGAATCGCGGAAGAGGCGGTTCATGCGGTCCTGGATGGTGACGAACTCACGGAATGGATCCCAACGGGTAAGCAAAGTCATAACAAAATCCTCCTACTTGGAAATTTCAGGGGAGCTTCAAAGCTCCCAGATTCATTGGTTAGTCAATAACAAGCATAAAATCTTAGCCTGTCATTGTCAAGTATTTAATACATTGTATTTTCAGTTGCTTACGCTCAATATCAGGCACTTGAGGTAGCTGGTTTCGGGAACGTTGACGAGGATTGGATGATCTTTGGCGGCTCCGCGGTTCTCGACCACGCGCAAAGATCTGTGGACATCCCGGGCGGCTGCGGCGATGACTTCGAGGAAGGCGTGGGCGGTGACGTGGAAGGAGCAGGAACAGGTGACCAGGATCCCGCCGGGGGAGAGCATTTTCATGGCGCGCAGGTTGAGTTCCTTGTAGCCGCCCAGAGCTTTTTCGAGGTCGCGCTTCGACTTGGCAAAGGCGGGCGGGTCGAGAACGATGGTGTTGTAATGGCGGCCGCCGGCGGCGTAGTCACGCAGCAGATCGAAGGCGTTGGCTTCGATCCACTCCAGTTCGCGACCGTTGAGGGTTGCGTTCTTCTCGGCCATTTCGAGCGCGGGCCGAGAGCTGTCGACGCCGGTCACGCTCGAACACTTCGCAGAGGGGTGCAGGGCGAGGTGAAGGGCGAATCCTCCCTGGTAGCAGAAGACGTCGAGCGCCTCGCCGTGGGCGTATTGGGCGGCGGCGGCGTAGTTTTCGCGCTGATCGAGAAAGGCGCCGGTTTTCTGGCCTTCGAGGCCGTCGTAGTGGAAGAGGACGCCGGGGAAGCGGGCGGCGGGTTTTTCTGAGCGGTCGGCGTTCGTGCCGCTGTTTATGCTGGCGGCCGTGCACTCGCCGTTCATGCAGATCACGGTCGAACTTTTTTCTCCGTAGAGGAGGCGCGATGGGAGTGGAGGCAATTGCTCCAGTTCGTGGATGCGGGCGTCGACTCGCTCGACGATTCCGGCGGGCTGGAGTTCGGAGATTAACGTTTGCACGATGGCTTCGCGGACGGGCGCGGCATCCATGGCCTGGGTGAGGATTTGCAAGGAGAGGACATCGTTGTAGCGATCGACGATGAGGCCGGGCAGAGAATCGGCTTCGCTGAAGACGATGCGATTGGCGTTGGTGTCGCGGACGAGATTGTTTTCGCGGCGATAGGCGATGGCGGCGCGAATGCGTTCAGCGATTAGGGCAGGCAGGTCAGTGACAGTCACCGATCCGTGAGAGATCATGCGAATGGCGATCTGCGAGGCGGAGCTATAGAGCGCGGTGCCGAGGAATTTTCGGCGGTCATCTTTTCCGTGGTCGCCCTTTCCGCGCTCGTCTTTCCCACGATCGCCAAGGACGCGGACGACGGCGCCAGGGGGAACGTCGATGGCTTCGACGATGTCGGAGCGGTAGACCCAGGGATGGCGGGCTTGCAGGCGGGCGGCTCCGCGGGCAGAGATGGTGACGTGCGGCTCCGCGCGCTTGGCGGAGGCAACGCTTTTTGGGGGCATGAATAGATGTTATAGGGAGTTAAGGTTAGGCGCTGTGCTCGCTTCTAGTCGTCTTCCCGATTTTTGGCGCACGCCCAGCATTCCATGGCGGCATTCTCTACAACGTATTTGATGTGATCAGTCATGTCTCTACGACTCAAGAAAATCTTGCCGAGCGAATCCTTGTCGTATCTGGCATTGCCGACTTTGTAAGCCTCGACTACGTCGCCGCCAGTCTCGTAAACAGCATCCTCGTGGAACTGGCAGACCCGTAAAACGTGGGCTTCGATGGCGATCTCGGTAGCCTTTCCGCGCCTCGCCTCTACTCGCTCCAGCTCTCTCTTAACTTGACCCATGGGCCTCCCAGGATTTTGCGGGCTCTGGCCGCCGGTATCTTGGGGCCAGTCTCTTTAGACGGGCGGGGACACCGGTGACTACCTAACTGTGCGGATTACGCGGGGAACGCGATGCCGTCGAGATTGCGGCGGCGGGGGTTGGGCATTTCGCCGACAGTCGTCGTTACGGCCGCAGTTACGGCGCCGGTCATCACCTTTTGCCAGGCGGTCTGGAACTGCTCCATCTCGACAGCGGTGCCGATGGTGATGCGGCTGTAGGTCGGCATGGAGGGCCAGATGCGCCCGATAAAGACATTTTGCTTGGCCATGGCTGCGATGGCTGCTTTTGCCGGCTGCCTGGTGTCGAGCATGAAAAAGTTCGACTCGGAGGCAATGTAGGAGTACCCGTTGCGGTCGAGCCAGGCAAAGACCTGGCTGCGGACGGCGGTGTTGATGCGTTTGCGCTCGGGCACCAGTTGCGTGTCTTTTAGGCTGGCCGCAGCGGCGACTAGCGCTGTGGTCGGCATGGCATTCCAGCCGGCGTGAGTTTCGAGTTTTTCCAGCAGGTCGGGGCGGGCAAAGGCGGCTCCACAGCGCAGGCCGGCCATCCCGTAGACCTTGGAGAAGGTGCGCAGCACGATCACATCCTTGCCGGCTTTGACCAGATCGACGGCCGAGGGCGCATCGCAAAAATGGATGTAGGCCTCGTCGACCATCACCACGGAATCCTTGGGCTTGTTTTCGATGAGGTATTCGATATCGGAATGGCTGGTGAGGGTGCCGGTGGGATTGTTGGGCGAGCAGACGTAGAACAATCCCGCGTCGGGCGCGGCAGCGAGCATTGCCCGCACATCGTGCGCATAGTTTTTGGTCAAGGGCACTTTTACGACTCTCGCGCCTACGGTGCCGGCCGCGGCCATGCCCGCTTCGTAGCCGGGGTCGCCGGTGACATAGCTGCGCTGCGAAGAGGTGAACGCGGCCACGGCGTGATGCAGAGGCACGCTCGATCCGGGATAGACGCGAACCTGTTCCTGCTTCAGTTCCACGACTTCGGCCAATGACGCGACCAGTTCGTTGGTGAGGTTGAAGGAATAGCGTCCGCCCTCGGGAATGATGGCGGTTAGCGCGTCGCGCGCGGCAGAGCACGGGCCGAGCGGGTTCTCATTGGCATCGATGCGGACCGCATCCTTGGGAAAGCTGTGGGGCTGCACGCGTTGCGCCTCGGCAAGCATGGGTTCGGTGACGATGCGCAGGGCCACGGCGGCCGATGCGGCAGCGGACAAACCGAGAAAGGAACGGCGGGATGCGGAAGGGATGCTGAGATTGTTATCGTGGGTCGGCATAGCTCACCTCGTGGGAATAATCTTACCGCGAATTGGCCAGAGCACAGTCTAAAAGGTTTCGGATTCCACGGCGGTGAGGCCATCTATCGGAGTTTTGTCTGGAGTCTTGTCGTTTTTCCCGCTCTTTGCCTCGTTTTTCGTCACAGCCCAGGCAAGCGCGAGCGAGATGAGCATGAGGATCGCAGCCAAATACCATGGCGCGCCGGGCAAGAGGTGTTCGGGAGCAATGAAATAAGCAAAGGTAAGCGAAAACAGGCCCGGCCCAATCAGCATGGCAACGCCGCGCAGCGAGGCGAGTGCGCCTTGGAGTTCTCCTTGCTCGGAAGGCGAAACCCGGCGCGTCATTAGAGACTGCGAAGTGGAGCCGGCCAGCGACCAAAGTGCATTCAGGGGAATCGCCGCCAGGAAGACGATCGGCGATGGCCAACCGAGCATGACAAACCCAACCGTGGCGCACGCCAATCCGATGAGAAGCGTGCGGCGGTCACCGAGTCGCGCCACCACAGGCCCGACTAACGGGTAAGCAATCATCTGGCAGACGCCCACGACGGCAAGCGAAATGCCTACCATGCGCGGGTTCCAGGAAAAGCGATAGATCACATAGAGCACGTACACGGTCACATAGATTTCGTGGACTACGTATCCCAGGAAATTGACGGTTGCAAGCCCGAGCAGTTCGGCATGGGAGCGGAGCAAGCGCAGGGCGCCCACGGGATTCGCTTTGCTCCACGGAATACTGGGTTGGCGGCGTTCGGGCGGAAGCGATTCGGGCAGGACGAAGAGGCCATAGCAGAAGTTCACCAGGCTGCCCACCCCCGCGACCCAGAAAGGCAGCCGGGGATTGTGCAATCCAAGCCAGCCTCCAATGGCAGGCCCGAGGATAAAGCCGATCCCGAAAGCCGTGCCCAGCAAGCCGAAGGATTGGGAGCGCTTCTCGGGTGGGGTCACGTCGCTGATGTAGGCAGTCGCGGTCGGAATGCTGGCGGAGGTGAGCCCGGAAAGGACACGGCCGAGAAACAGCCAGCCAACCGAAGGAGCAAGCGCCATGACGAAGTAGTCGAGCGCTAAACCGAAGTTGGAAAGCAGGACGACGGGACGGCGGCCAAAACGATCGGAGAGCAGACCCAGCACCGGCGCAAAGACGAATTGCATGAAGGCCCAGGTGGTCGAGAACAGGCCGATGTATTCGGAAGCGCGCGCTGTGTTGCCATGGAGAAAATCGGAGATCAGCTTGGGCAACAGAGGCGCAATCACGCCGAACGAAAGCATATCCAGCAGCACGGTGACGAAAATGAAACCCAGGGCAGCTTGACGTTTAGTGGCCATGAGATTTCTCCGTATTCGGGTGCAGCGTGTTTAGCGTCTCGAGCCACATCTCGACGGCTTTATCCACGCGCTTACGATCGTGCGAGGCACAGTAATCGAGCATGAAGCCGCGGAATCCGGCGAGCACGACGGTGGCGAAGGCGCGCGCCTCCCTGGTCGAATATCCCTGCCGCAGCAGCGGTTCGGCCAAGAATTCGAGCCAGTCTTCGACTGCCGAACTCAGAAAGAATGCGAAGCGCTTCGGATGGCGAAGTGCGAGCGCATATGTCTCCAGGGAAAGCTGGAATGCCAGTTCGGATTCGGGCGCGCTCATCCACTTCCAGATAGCGCGGCACGCGTCCGAAGGCTGCCGATAACGGCCCACGCGCATTTTGCCAAAAGTGGCGCGCTGACGCTCGCGCAAACGCATGATGGCTTTAGCCATCAGCTTTTCCTTGGAGCCGAAATAATAGAGAAGGACGCGCGGGCTCGAATCGACCGCTTTGGCTAAGGGCCGCAGCGAAACATCGGCCACACCGTTCTTTGCAATGTAGGCGGAGATGGCATCGAGCAATTCTTCGCGCCGGTATTGGTCGGCAATTCGAACCATGGAAGCGACGATAGCATAACTGAAACAACTGTTTCAATTATAAAAATGCGGGCGGGCCGATCTTCGAGAAAATCGTTGCCGGAAAAAAACTGCAGCGGGAGAGTGTTTTACTCGGCCAGCAACTGGCGCATGACGGCGATATCGTCGTTCAGATCGGCAGTCATGCCAAATGCCTCGGACTCGGCTGCACGCGCGGCTTCGGCCTGTCCGCTCTTTTCAAGCGCGCGGGCCAGAAGCAGATAACCCACCGGCGACGGTTGCAGACCAATGGAGCGGCGATAATTGGCGATCGCCTGAGCAAGATCGCCAGTTCGCTGTGCCACCAACCCCAGCCCTCGATAGGCGGGCGAATTGGCCGGTTGCAGGCGCAGAGCGGCTTCAAAGTCGCCGCGCGCGCTGTCATATTCTTTCAGCGAGAGATGAGCATATCCGCTGTTGGCGTGCGCGGTTGCGAGCAACGAAGGAGACGCTCCGGCGAATTGCACCACGCTCGAATAGCCCTGAAGCGCGGCTCGATAGTGGCCGAGCATTTGCTGGTAGGTTGCCAGATTGAGCGCGGCCAGCGGATCGCCCGGCCGCAACAACTGCCCCTGCTGAAAATGCGGCAGGGCTTCGAGCGGCTTGCCTTGCGCGATCAACGCCATGGCCAGATTTTCTTCGGCGGTAAAGTTAGCTTCTGTGATCTGCAAGGTGTGCGTCCACAGTTGGACATTGTCGCTCCAGAAGCCGACTTGCCGATGAAGCGCAAAGCCGAGCACGAGCAAAATGGCGATTGCGCCAGTTGCCGTCACAGGCAAAGGAACATTCGACCGTTGGATCAGCTCGGCTGCGCCCCAACTGAGGATGACGAAAATTCCCAGCAGCGGGAGGTAGGCGTAACGGTCGGCCATGGCGTGAGGACCGATCTGGACGATTCCGCTCATGGGCGCCAGGGTTACCAGGAACCAAAACCATCCAACGAATAGAGGACGCTCGCGGCGATGGATCACGACCAGCGCGGTAATAGCGGCGATGAGAAGCACCGACAGCACGGCCACGGGCAGGCTGATGGCAAATCCCGGGTGCGGATAGACCAGCGCGAGATTGGCCGGCCATAAGGCTTTCTCGACATACTTGACGGTTCCGATCGCGGCCGTCGCCATCCGCACCCACAAGGGAAAGTTGGCTGTCGCCTCTGACTCCACATAACTAAATGCAAGCCCACCGGTGTTCATGGTGATAACTGCGCTAGCCAACGAAAGCGCAAACCAGGGTAATTTCTCGGCGACTAACTTCGAGAACGAGGTAGCTGAGCACGAGCTAGCTAACCCCAGGGTGCCGACGGCTGAGGGCGAATCCTCGGCCGGCGAGGGGTGCGAGTCCAACCGGCGCAAAGGCCAGTAATCGAGCAGTAAAACCGCAAACGGAAAGGTAATCGCCTGCGCCTTGCTCATCAGTGCAAGTACATAAGCCAGAGTAACAATCAGGTATCGTTTGATCCCTGGGCGCTGCGCATACCATCCATAAGCACCGAGCGCGACAAGAAAGAAAAACATGCTGAGCACATTCTTGCGCTCGGCGATCCAGGCCACCGACTCCACATTGATTGGGTGCAGGGCGAAAAGCACAGCAACCGCCAGACTGCGCCATGCCAGCCCGGTGGCGTACTCCAAAATCAGAAACAAGAGCACAACGTTGAACACATGAAGAAAAAGATTCGTGGCGTGATAGCCTGCCGGGTTCAAGCCGAACAGCTGACTATCGAGCGCATAAGAGAGCCAAGTGATGGGATGCCAGTCCAAAGCTTTCGGCGTGCGAAAACTCCAGGCGATGGTTTTCCATGTCAATCCCGCGCGAACCTGCGGGTTGTCGCTGACGTAAACGGGATCGTCATAATTGGAAAAGGGAGCGCGGGTGATGGGGTTGTAGAGGGCAAGCGTGGCTACGGCCAGAAGAAGACAGAAAACCAGTCGGCGTTTGTGCGGCGCCTGAAAGAGACGCAATCGAACCGGCTGCGGCTGGGGCAGAGTTATCGATTGCGCGGGCGATTGTGCGGGCGTGGCCATGGCATTGAGCCTTAACTAACGAAACTAACTATCGAAACTAACTATCGAAACCAGTGGAATGGCTCGACAATAGCATGTAGGAGATGACCGTTTCCGCTTACAAAAGTACCCTGTGGGCCGTGTGCCAACTCGCGGCAATCATTTTGCGGCAATCATTTGGCGGCAATCATGTTGCGGAAATTTTTGAGGATTCAGGCGATGAAGTGGATGCTCGAACTTATCTGGCAGCGGGTTGTTCGGCGTGAGTTGCGGAAGGTTTGTGGGTTGCTTTGTGCTCGCGCTGGATTGCCAGCAAATCCTTGTGGAGAAGATCGAGCGCATTCGAGGGAATTTCCGAACCCCACTCGTCCATCTCTTTTTCTTCCCAGTGGCCGTTGAGTCGGAGCGCGCTGTCGGTGAGGTCTTCGGGAAATGCCTGGCGGTAATTTCCTTCGCGCGTGAGAATCTCGCCGAACTGGCGTCCGGTGTGCATTTCGAAGACGCGGCGCGTGGCCGTGCCGCCGCTGTTGATGAACACGAGCAGCACTTCGCCTTCGTCGCCATAATCGGGACGGTAAAACCAGGCCTGTGGAGCGTCGGCTTTGGGGCGCGCGCGCTTGCGCCCGGTTACGGTTACGACTTCCTGCTCGGGCTTGGTTTCGTTGGCAAGATCGTAATAATAAATTCTCTGGCAGGTATCGCAGATCACGACCTTCTCGCCGTTGCGCACGTCGTTGTAGATCTGCGGGCGCAGCATCACCTGGCAGCCCATGCATTTCTGGTCGCGGACTTCGGCGAGGCCTGTGCCGCGGAACTTCATGACACGCTCGTAGTGGCGAAGAAGATCTTCGGAAATGCCCTGCCGGAGCGCCTCGCGCCGGGCGTTCACCTCGGTGAGTTGTTTTTCATCCTCGGCGGTAACCTTTCGCGCTTCTTCTTTTTCTTTTTCGATCTCGGCCGTCTCGGCCTTGAGCTCGGCCTCGGCGGCTTTGACATCTTTTTCGCGGGC
>JASHOU010000170.1 GCA_030038475.1 Terriglobales bacterium
ACGGCGCATCGTCTTTTGGAACCACGGCGCGGAACACATTACAGGTTATCTCTCGCACGAGGTTGTCGGGCACGTTCTCGAAGACGTTGTGCAGGCCGTCGATCATAATGGCAACAGCTTCGGCGGAGAGCAGCGCCCCGTAACCGTTACCATCAGGGAACAGCGTCCGCAGACCTTGACCGCTTTCTTCCTGCACAAGCACGGTCACCGTGTGCCAGTGAACATCCGCACTTTGCCCATCGCCGAGCGTGAAGGCCCCGCGCAGGGCGCTACAGTTCTCTTCGAAGAGATATTCGCCTATCGCGAAGAAGCGCCGGGCCCGGAGATGTATGGTTGCATCGATCCAACCACAAGAATTCCTTCCCGCAGGTTGACACTGGCGTTGCTCAACGAATGCATGGCCTCGATGGAGAAATCGGCGGTCGGCTTCGGGCTGCTGCGCATACGTGTCCTGGGCCTCGAGCAGTTTAGCGCCAAGCACGGTCCCCAGTCTCTGAAGCCTTTTCTGCGCACCGCGGCGCGCACCTTGCGCCATAGCTTGAACACGGAATATTTTCTCGGCCGCTGGGGAGAGCATGAATTCCTGGCGGTAATGCCCGGAGCGAATCCCGTAACCCTGGCAAATACGGCAGAGACTCTGTGGAACCTGTTGAACCATTCGGAAATTTTGTGGTGGGGCGACCGCTTCGTGGTGGACTCCGAAGTCGCATACACGCTGGCTATCCCCGGCAAGGATCTGGAAACGCTGCTGCAGGAATTGAAACCTTCACACTCGAGCGAGGCAGCGAAGGCTGGAATCGCAGCTGTTGGCAGCGTTGGACGCGGACAAGGATAAGATTCGATGTTTTCCATCATTGGCATCGTGGTTGTTTTCGGCTCCATTGTTGCCGGCTATCTGATGGAGCACGGCAACATCAAGGTGCTGCTGCAACCAGCCGAACTGATCATCATCGGTGGAGCGGCCATAGGCACGGTGCTGATTGCGAATCCAGTCCACATTCTCAAGCAGATGATAGGTGGCGTCGCGGGAGTATTTGGCTCGTCGAAGTACAGCACGCAGCGCTACATCGATTCTTTAAAGATGATGTACGAACTTTTGCAAAAGGCGCGCAAAGAAGGTCTGGTGTCGCTGGAGGCCGATATTGAAGATCCTGAGAAAAGCTCGTTGTTCTCCAAGTACAGCGATTTTGTCAAGAATCACCATGCTACGGCTTTCGTTTGCGACACCATGCGCATGGCAGTGAGCGGCGGCGTGGAAGTATTCGATCTCGATCAGATGCTGGATACGGATATGGAAGTCCATCACCACGAAGCCACCCAACCCGTTTCGGGGTTGACCACGATGGCAGACTCGCTGCCAGGGTTGGGCATCGTGGCGGCCGTATTGGGAGTTGTGATCACCATGGGCGCTCTCGGTGGACCGCCGGAAGAGATCGGACGCAAAGTGGCAGCGGCACTGGTCGGAACCTTCCTCGGCATTCTCATGTGTTACGGGCTGGTTGGCCCACTGGCAGCGCGCATGGGGAAAATGGCCGACGAGGAGCACGCTTATCTCCTTGTGTTGCGCGTGACCATGATCGCGTTTTTGAAAGGCGTAGCCCCGATCATGGCGGTTGAGATCGGCCGGCGCACCGTTCCCGGCCATGTGCGCCCTTCCTTCAATGCCGTCGAAGAAGCTTGCCGTGGCGCCAAAGAGGCGCCCGCAGCGGCCGCGGCAGCTGCGACCGGGTAGCCTGCCGTTATGCCGACACCACCCATCATTATTAAGAAAAAAGGAGGCCACGACGGCCATCACGGCGGAGCTTGGAAGGTCGCCTACGCCGATTTCGTTACTGCCATGATGGCCTTGTTCATTGTGTTATGGCTCATGAGCACTGCGAGCAAGCAAGAGCAACTAGCCGTCAGCGGCTACTTTAAAGACCCCAGTGGAACCGCGGCTAAGCTTGGAACCGCGCTGGCCGGAACGGGTGAGAATGTTCAAATCTCCAAACAGGACATGGGGCAACTCAAAGAGTTGCTGCAAAAAACCATCCAGAAGATCGCCGATCTGGAAAAACTGCGAAAAAACATTGAGATGACCGTCACCTCCGAAGGCTTGCGCATCGAGTTGTTGGAATCGGCGGGAGGGACATTCTTCGATAGCGGCAGCTCCAAGCTCAACAACAGTGGGCAAGAGTTGGTAACCGCCTTAGCGCAAGAATTGGGTAAAGTGCCCAACCATCTTTCGATTGAGGGACACACCGACGCAAAACCCTACACCGGCACTGGGAATTACACCAATTGGGAGCTCTCAGCCGACCGGGCAAACGCGGCCCGACGGTTAATGCAGCAATCGGGATTGCGCCCTGACCAGGTGTCGCAAGTGCGGGGCTTCGCCGACCAGCGGCTCCGCAATCCCAAGGATCCGTTCGACCCATCGAACCGTCGCATTTCAATTATCGTGCAGTACATCAATCAGAATGGAGACGAAGCCGGATCTTCCGCGAAGGAGCCGGCTGAATCGGGAGAGAAGCCGCCAGACACGAAAACGCAATCTGAAGCCCCGGAGAAAAACAAAGAGCAGTAAAAAAATAGGCTGGCCACAAGGCCAGCCGAAAAATTGCTTTTCTGACGCCAACAACTCGCGTCCGTTAGAAGCTACAATTTGGATCTTGCCAGGGGTTGCACAGCGGAATCGGTCCCGATTGCGGTGGAGCTTTCGGAATCGAGGCGTATGCAAACGTGCCCAGCAGACCTACCAACAGCAGTAGCGCCCTGAGCGTCCTTTTCATGGGTTTACTTTCTCCTTAGGGTCTGCCGAATAGCTGGCGTCAAACTGCCGACTTTTCGGCGTCCAGAATTATACACACCCTTGCAACTTTCTGATTAACAGGAGGTTAATCCATGTAGGAAAAAACGTGCACTACGCCGACCCTGGAATTGGACTCTGCCAGACCCGTCCAATAGCGGAGATGATCGCTTTTTATGCTGGTTTCACGCAATCCTGGCCGGAAGTTAGTCGTTTTAAGCCGAGGGTCTGTGGAAAAGTCCGCAGCGGTCCCAAAAATTCTCTTGACAAGGTTTTCCCGATTTGAACTTTTTAGCCCAGGTTGGTGTTATCGCCGGGTTTTCGCACCCGCTGCTGCGGAACTGGTTCGAGGTAAGTTTACTGGACGATTGTTCGCTGGCTGATCTTCCACCGGTCCCAGATGCGAGCTTCGCGAGAACGCGCGCTCGACCATATCCTCGAACATCGGGATCAGCGAATCGGATGGCACGGGATGTTGAATATCTGCGAGGCTTTGTTCCCAGCGCTGAGTAAGCAAGGTATTGGAAGCCTCAGGAGCGCGTTTCCGTGAGAGCGAGTAACCGAGCCAGATCAAGATCGCGAGCAAATAGGTCAACATGTTGGTTCGGTTTAGCGTAGCCTGCCCCACGAATCCTCCCGAATTCAAGGCAACCAGCAGCAATTCCACGCCGGCAAAGAGCCCGAAGCCGAGCGAGATACCAAAGCTCACTTGCTTTCGCGAAATCCCCAGAAAACGCGAAAATAGGAGCAGGAAGAGAATCAAGCCCAGCTGCACGATGCGGACCGATCGTTGCAAGGTGGTGAGGGCATGCACCAGCGGGTTCCTGTCGTAGGAGTTCGAAAAGGCGACGACCACCGATACCATCAACATCACCACTCCCGCCCAGCGGAACAGCAGTGTGCCCAGATCCTTCAGTGTGTGATAAGGGCGGAATACATCCAGGAAGATTTCGTGGATCACTTTGAAACCGAGGAGCGCGTTGACCGCCTCGCCCAACCAGAAAAAGGCGAAATATAACTTGAGATTGCCGCTCAGCCAAAATGGGAAGGTCACGGCAAAATTCGCTACCTGGGCCAATAGAAAGACAAAAAACACGGGAAACTGCTTATGCAGCCGGCGCCGCCATAACACGCCCGCAACCACCAATTGCAGGAGCGGTTGCGCGCACCACAAGTAAAGCACGACAAAATGGCTGTGCCACGTCATGGCTGGTCAAGAGAAGATCGCCGCCAAGTCCAGATGGCATTGCGACTTCTCCAGTCTCGTTAACATCCTCAGGCACTATGCCCTGTTGGGTCAACCTACTTAGGTAACCTTAGTAACCATTACCTTTTGGGGGTAACAGTTACCCCGCGGCGTTGCCTCTTCCACCCTTTTCGAGACGCAGAGTCCTCACCGTTTCTATCGGAACCATAAAGGAAAAAGAACCAACTAGCCTGCGTCGGGCGTGGAGTGCAGGTAGGCGCGCATCATGCGCACTTCGTCGTCTTTCTCGTCGAGGTTCTGGAGGAGGATATCGCGCAAGGAAACGACGCCCTTCAGTTCACGTCCCACGCATACCAGCAAATGCCGAAACCCATGCCGTTTCATCAGCGTCATGCAGGTTTCCGGGGAGTCGTTCGGTGCGACATTGAGGGGGTCCTCGGTCATGACCTGGCTGACCGCGGTCCGGGACGGATCTTTGCCCCCGACAACCACCCGGGTCATCAGATCGCGCTCGGTGAAGATGCCGGCTAGTTTTCCATCCTCCAGAACCGGAACGGCCCCGATGTTATGTTCTACCATCAGGCGAGCGACATCGAGCACCGTCTGGTGAGCCTCGGCCGATATCAGCACTTGAGTCTTGAGTAGATCGCTGATCAACATTTCCACCTCCCGTAATTTCCGCCGGCTGCGAGCAAAATGGAACTAGGAAAACGCCCGCTACGCGGCGCCAAATTCATCTGGACGAAGGAAGCCGCACTGTTTGATGCCTGGCCCGCCGCGCAGTATATGTCGAAAATCGGCCGGTGGAAAGAAAAAAATCAGGCAGCTTAGGCTGGTTTTGCACCCGAACCAGGCATTGGCGCGCCCTGGCTTGGCTGCGATGTCACAGAATCCCGTGCCGCTGCTCCCACCGAAATGACGTAGGAACTGCTGGCCAAAGCTGCCGGAATACCGGTAACTTCGCGGGCAGTCACAATCAGGTTGTAATCCTGGCTGGCGCGCAAACGGCTGAAAACAGGTGTCGCTTCCTGCGGTTCAATCAGCGCCAAATAGCGCAGGAAAGCGAAGACATCCTCGGTCGGCTCCAAGCCCGGTCCGACAAAGGAGACTTCCACATCTTCGTGGTGAAAATGCCATCCCAGCGAGGCTGCCAGGCGCACCGTGCGCTCGTAAGCGGCGGGCGGCAGAACTTCCGGGGCGGGATTGTCGAACACGATCCGGAGCTTGCGTTCGTCTTCGCGGCTGAATTCACGCACTTTGAGCGTGCCCGTGCGGGCCGTGGCTTTCCAGTCGACATGGCGGGCTAAATCGTCCGGCATATATTCGCGGATGCGGTAAAGATCGTAGCCACGGCCCCTGACAAAGGTTTCGAACTCACCCGTAACCATGGGAAGAATTTCCAAAAACTGTTCGGTCAGCTCGACTTCGGGATAAACAATCACCTCCCGCGCCAGGTTGATCCGTCGCGTCTTCATCAGGAAGGCGAAAGGAAACCGCGTGGCCAGACCGAAATTTTTTTCCGAATAGCGGCCGCGCGACGGGAAGCTCATCTCCAGATCGGCACGGACTTTCTCGAGCGGCGCGAGAAAAGGAAAATAAACCGATTCGCGCACGATCGGGTTCTCCACTTCTTCGCGCACTCGGCGCAGCCGACGGTCGGGCAAACGAAGCCACTGGTCCTGCGGCGCGCGATTACGTGGCCACCCGAAGGTGTAGGCTTCCCAGAGCCAGCGCTCTTTGCTTTTGCGCCTTGCCGGAACCAGGCGCACGGAAAATGACGGCAGCCAGGAGCTATGGTTGCGCAACAGCAGCCGCGCCAGCATCGGACGCCCGGCAAAAACGTGCTCCGGCAAGCGCACGTCGAGCGAGAGATTTCGAAGCATGAGCGCCGAGGCAATGCCTGAAACCAGCACTGCCGAGAGCATCGCGGCCACGACCACGTATATCAGGTTGTTCCCGCTGAGCATGGCGGCGATACCGATGCCCACGCTGATGACAATGTAGGCGAGGCCGACGCGCGTGACATCGTATTCCATGGCTTCGCGCACGCGGCTGGCGGCAACCCGCCGCGCCAGGTACGGGACCGTGGTCAACCCAACGAAGGTCGCGAGCAATAATGCGAGCGACGCCAGAATGACCGTTCCCCAAACACTGCCGTTCTCCCGCAATACCGTCGAAAATATCGCCGCTCCGAATGCCAGCATCAGTCCGACGATGGCGAGCAGGAATCGCACCCAGACCTCTGGCAGTCGCATCTTCGGAAACGATGAAAAGCCGGAGAGAGATCCCCTCTGCGGGTTGGTCTTTGAGTTGGCCTTCGCGCCGGTCTGCGCGCGTTCGAAAGCGACGTGGTTCGTCAGGCGATTCTCCAGTAAGAACTGATGATCCTATCAGCGAATGCTTCTACCAGCATAAGACGGCGGAACAGGGGAGGGAAGTGACGGAAGAAACGTAGGCGTCGAGAGACAAAGGAAACCAGAAGGATTACTTGGGACTGTAAGTTAGTCCAATCGCCTTGACACTCTGCAAACAGGATCCTAAGGTTCCATTGTGAACCATCGATTGAACCGCTCTGCCGGCCTCGCAGCGACTTCGCTCGTCATGATCGCAGTCTGCCTCTTACTTTCCGCCTGTGATGGCCCGGAAACGATTTGGTCCGCCGAAGCTCGATCCCCGGACGGAAGTATGCTGGCGAGTGCTCGCACTATCGCGACCAGCGGATTCGGAACGGGCTATATTTGGACGGCCGTGTATCTGAACTCTGCCAAAGGTTCACCGCCTCCGACAGCCATATTGAGGCTTACTGACACGTTTGAGATGCCGTCAGATGAGATAAGCGTAGAGATGAAGTGGATCACTCCAACGCATCTGGAACTGGCGTTCAAGGGCCACAGAACGATCAACTTTCAGATTGCGAAGTGCAACGGCGTGGACATTTCCGTGCGAGACCTTTCGGGCGGGACAACCAAAACGTCAGATTAGACGTGTGCTTTTCGTCGATTCTGAATCGCTGAGGATCAATCCGCCTGTGCGCTGGCGCACAAGCTCCTACTGCAGCTCTTCCATGCACCTCGCCAGCACTTCCCGGCTCGGCCTCGTCATAGATTCCGGCAAAGTCGCCAGCGGCTGATCGGTGACGTTCAGCAAGTCGATAAAGCTCGGCGCTTTGGCATTGATGTAGAACACACCCGTCAATACCTCGCCTTTGGCGTGCGATTCCATCAACCGGCTTACCGCCTGAACTTTATCCGTCGGATCGTATTCCTGCTCCAGTTTGCGCAGCCGCAGACGCGAGCCATCGTGCATGGTGGCTTCAAAGGTTGTTCCCGGATCGTAATCGACGTTGATCTCCTCAAACGCAGGCACAAAGCTCACTTCGTTCAACTCCTCGCCATGCTCCTGCACGTATTTGTAAGACTTCGTCGATCCCTCGTGATCGTTGAAGGTAACGCACGGCGAAACCACGTCGAGCATTACCGTTCCGTTGTGCGCAATGGCGGCTTTCAGCATGGTGTGAAGCTGGCGCTTGTCTCCGGAGAACGACCGCCCCACAAACGTCGCGCCCAACGATATCGCCAACGCGCAGGTATCGATCGGAGGAAGGTCGTTGGCCACTCCACTTTTCAGCGTCGATCCCAGATCCGCGGTCGCAGAGAACTGGCCCTTCGTCAGGCCGTAACAGCCGTTGTCCTCGATCACATAAATGATCGGAAGATTGCGCCGCATCAGGTGCACGAATTGCCCGGCGCCGATTGAAACCGTGTCGCCGTCGCCCGTCACGCCGAGCGCCAGCAAATCCCTATTCGCCAGCATCGCTCCAGTCGCCACCGACGGCATGCGTCCGTGCACGGAGTTGAAGCTGTGCGACCGGTTCATAAAATAAGCCGGGCTCTTCGACGAACATCCAATGCCGCTGAACTTCGCCACGCGCTCCGGCTTCACGCCCATTTCATACATCGCATCGATAATGCGTTCGGAAATTGCATTGTGCCCGCAACCGGCGCACAGCGTCGTCTTCCCGCCGCGATAATCCACCACTTGCAGCCCGATGCGATTCGTTTTCGGAGCTGGCGGTGTCGGCGTCGTGGTCGTTCCCATGTTTACTTCCCCTCCATCATCATCAGTTCGTCGGTTACCGAGCGCGCGTCGATCGGCAATCCGTGGATGTGGCAGATCGAGCGCAGACGCGGATTCAACTCCGGCTTGATATCGAGCTTGAGCAGGCTCGCCATCTGCCCGTCGCGGTTTTGCTCCACGATGTAGGTGCGGTCATGCTTCGCAATAAAATCGTGCACCTCGCGCGTAAACGGATACGCGCGCAGACGCAGATAATCCGTTTCCACTTTGTGCTCCTGCGACAACTGATCGCGAGCCTCAATGATCGCCCAGTGCGAAGTCCCAAAGGCAATAATGCCGATCTTGGCTTTCCCATCGCCCGCTAATTCCGGCCTCGGAACAAACGACCGCGCGGTCTCGAACTTTTTGTTCAGCCGCTCCATGTTGCGTTCAAAATCGTCGGGACGCTCGCTATACTGCGCCTTCTCATTGTGGCCGCTGCCGCGCGCAAAATAAGCTGCCGCGGGATGATCCGTGCCCGGCACGGTGCGATAACCGATGCCGTCTCCATCCACATCTTTGTAACGCGCAAACCCTCCTGCTTTTTCGAGATCGGCCTTGCTCAGGATTTTTCCCCGGCTGATCGGTTTGTCTGGATACGGAAACGGATCCGACATCCAGTTGTTCATTCCCAGGTCAAGGTCCGACATCACGAATACCGGCGTCTGAAAATGGTCGGCCAAGTCGAACGCATCCTGCGCCAGCGTGAAGCACTCGCTCACCGAATTCGGAAACAGCAGGATGTGCTTGGTGTCTCCGTGGCTGAGAAACGCGGTCGATAGCACATCGCCTTGCGAAGTGCGCGTCGGCAGCCCTGTCGACGGCCCCACACGCTGAATATCCCAGATCACTGCGGGAATCTCCACGTAATACGCTAGGCCTGTAAATTCCGCCATCAGCGAAATGCCCGGACCGGCCGTCGCCGTCATCGCCCGCGCGCCCGCCCACGCCGCCCCAATCACCATGCCGACCGCAGCCAGTTCGTCTTCTGCCTGCACGATGGCAAACGTCGCCTTGCCGTCCGGACCGATGCGGTGCTCCTTCATGTAATCGATCATCGTCTCCACTAGCGACGACGAAGGTGTAATCGGGTACCACGTCACCACCGTGCAACCGGCAAACATGCAGCCCATGGCGGCTGCGGAATTGCCATCCACGATGATCTTGCCCTTGGTTTTATCCATGCGCTCGATGTAGAAGGGATCGCGCTTCTCGAGATTCGCGGCGGCATAATCGAAGCCGGCCTTGGCCGCAGCCAGGTTTAGGTTCGCCGCCTTGGCCTTGGTCGCAAACTGCTTGCGAATCGCCTTTTCCACCTCGGCAAAATCTATTTTCAGCAACTGCGCTGCCACGCCGACGTAGATCATGTTCTTGATCAGCTTGCGCAGCTTGGCTTCCGGACACACCGCCGCCACCAACTTGTCGTACGGCACGGCGTAGAAAATCAAATCGTCGCGCACCTTGTCGAGCGCGAGCGGTGCGTCGAAGAGCACGGCCGCGCCCGGTGCCAGCGTCTTCACGTCCTCCTGCGCCGTCTCGGCATTCATCGCGATCAGCATGTCGATCTCTTTTTTGCGCGCGATGTAGCCATCTTTATTGGCGCGGATCGTGTACCACGTCGGCAGACCCGCGATGTTCGATGGAAACAGGTTCTTCCCCGAAATGGGCACGCCCATCTGGAAGATGCTGCGCAACAATACTGTGTTGGAACTCTGCGACCCCGAACCGTTCACGGTCGCAACCTGAATGCTCATGTCGTTAACGACGCGCTGACGCCCCAGTTGGCCCGATGATTTCTGGGGCCCGGCATACGTAGTGGCCATCCCTGATACCTTTCTGGTTGTAAACGTACCAATATTTGTCGGGCAAACCCCTTCTGCCCGCAGATCGCGCAATGAAGAACGAAAACTCTTCATTATACGCCCGCGAATCGACGAGATATCAGATCAACCGCCCCCAACTTACGAAACGGTTGTGCCGTACGTTGAATTGCTGCCAAAATAGCCTCTCGACGATTTCTTGCTGTCGCAGAAGAAGAACGCATCCCGAACTAGCACAACATGGCAGCCAATAAGACAACCCGGCGATCAAAGCCACGCTCCACCATCGAACGCGCTGCCACAATCGTCGCACCCCAGAGCAAGCGGCCGACTGAGCGACCGAGTGATCGACCCTGCAAGGTGGCTTTGCTGGGATTCGGAACAGTTGGCAGCTCGGTTGCGAAAATCCTGTGTGAGCGATCGAATGCCGCCCTGCGCCTGACCCACGTGCTGAATCGCAACATCGCGCGAAAGAAAGTGGACTGGCTTCCGTCTTCGGTGTACTGGACGGAAAATATCGATGACATTCTCTCTTCCGATGCCGACATCGTCGTCGAAGTCTTGGGCGGCCTTCAGCCCACGGAAGATTGGATTCGTCGCGCGCTCACCTCCGGCAAATCCGTGGTCACCGCCAATAAGCAACTGATCGCCCGCTGCGGCCTGGAATTGATCGCCCTCGCTCAACAGATGAAACAGCAGATCGAGTTTGGCGCGTCGGTCGCGGGCGGAGTGCCGGTGATTTCAGGATTGCAGCAGGGATTGGCCGGCGACGATCTGTTTAAGATTCGCGGCATCCTCAATGGCACCTGCAATTACATACTCAGCCAGATCGAGTCGAACGGCATTCCCTTCGCTACTGCTCTTCGCGAGGCGCAGAAACTCGGCTTCGCCGAGGCCGATCCCACCGAAGACATCGATGGCCTCGACGCACGCGCCAAACTTGCCATCCTCGCGCGCGTTGGCCTGCGCTGCAACATCCAACCCGAGAGCATCATGGCGCGCTCCATCTCCGCAATTGACGCGGTTGATTTTGAATACGCAAAGCAACTCGGTTGCACGATTCGCCAGATTTCCTGGGCCGAACTAAGAAAGCCCGAAGTAAAAAGCGCTGAACGAAACACAGGCGCAAACGAAAACTCGAAGCGCCAAGAGCTGCTTGCCGCAGTCCAGCCCGCCCTGGTCGAACTTTCTTCACCCCTGGCGCGAGTGGAAGGCGCCCAGAATCTGGTGATCGCAACCGGAACCTATGGCGGCGAAACCGTCTTTGGCGGTCACGGCGCGGGCGGACATCCAACCGCCGTCGCCGTCGTCTCCGACATTCTCGCCATCGCCCACTCTAGACAATACGCGCAATCGCCATTGAAATCTGCTTCGCCTTCCGTAAATGGCGACGCTCCTGAGCGCCCCGAAAAAACGCCGACCGTCACTGACGATTACACCTCGAAGCACTATCTGCGTTTTCTGGTCAAGGACCGTCCCGGCATCATCGCCAGCTTGGCCACAATTCTCGCCGAGTGCGGCGTCAACATCGATTCGGTGCTGCAAAAACCGGGTTGCCCGAAATCGCATCTGCCCTTCTTGATTTCGCTCGAGGAATGTGAAGCGTCCTTGGTAGAACGAGCGCTGCGGCAAATCAATACGCTGGATTTTATGGTCCAGCCCTGTTTGCATCTGCCGATTCTGTAGGCAAAGTATCGAACTACGCTTCCACCTGAAAGAATTGCGCCATGTTGCGGAATTTTTTGTAGCGGGAATCGAGTAGATTGGAGGCTGGCATTTTCTTTATCGCCGCTAACTGTTGCTGTAAGGCCGTATCCAGTAATGCGGCTGCCTGCGCGTGGTCGGTGTGCGCACCTCCGGCAGGCTCCGGAATGATCGCATCAATACACCCCAGTTCGCTTAGATCTTTCGCCGTGATTTTCATGGCCTCCGCCGCCAGAACTTTCTTGCTGGCATCGCGCCACATAATGGACGCGCATCCCTCCGGCGAAATCACCGAATATACCGAGTTCTCCATCATCAACACGCGGTCGGCCACGGCGATCGCCAGCGCGCCACCGCTGCCGCCTACGCCAATCACCGTAGCGATGATCGGAACTTCCAGTCGTGCCATCTCCAGCAGATTGCGGGCGATGGCTTCTCCCTGGCCGCGCTCTTCGGCGTGCAGCCCAGGATACGCGCCGTCGGTATCCACGAAGGTCAGAATCGGCCGCTTGAATTTTTCGGCAATCTTCATCACCCGCAGCGCCTTCCGGTATCCCTCCGGATGCGGCATGCCAAAGTTGCGATAGACGCGTTGTTTCGCGCCGCGCGCCTTCTGCTGGCCAACCACGATTAGTTCTTCGCCGTGGAAGCGCGCCATTCCGCAAACAATCGCGGGATCGTCACGGAAGCCGCGGTCGCCATGAATCTCGCTCCAGTCGGTGAAAATGCGCTCGATGTAATCGAGCGTATAAGGGCGCTGCGGATGCCGCGCCAGTTCGGTCCGCTCCCACGCATTCAGGTTTGAGGAAATCTCGCGGCGCAGATCGTGCACGCGTTCGTGCAATTGCTGGATCTGGCGCAGCGTCTCCGCGTTCTGCCCTTCGAGCGCCTGCAGTCGTGTGATCTGCTCCTCAATTTTTTCCAGTTCCTGCTGTGCCTTTAATCCGGAATTCATTCTGATGGCATTTCCATTCTTTTGCGTGTGATGGGCTTCCACGAAGGAAAGCATAAACTCCGCGCCGGTAATGGCAACATTCGCGGTGCCATTTCTGGCACTGGTGCTCCTGGCGCCGGTGTTCCTGGCGCTGCTGCGCGGCTCTTCCGCTCGCTTGATCTTCGCCCGTTTCATCCGCCGAACCTATCAACTTGTCGAAATCAACTGATCACGCGCACGCTGCCGCGTCCGCACAACTCTTCCACGCGCCCCAAAAAATTGCGGTCCGGCATCACATTATAGCCTTCGGCTTCCATCACCACCATGAAATCGCCTTCGCGCTCCACGTCGAAAAGCACTTTGGCCTCTCCCTGGCGCTCGCGGCAAAGCGCATACAGAGCGTCGACCGTGCCGTCGGTCGCACTGCCCAGCGGAATCTTTATCCGCAGCGCCTTCGGCAGCGGCACCTGGGCTTCATCCAGAGGAATAATTTCATTCGCCGTCACTTTTGCATTCGCGCCTTCTTCGATGCGCACGCCGCCGCGAATCAGCACCGGAACCTCGATCTTTAGCTTTTCTGCAAGCTTCCTGTACGCTTCGGGAAAAACTAATAGCTCCACTTTCCCTGACATATCTTCCAGCGCTGCCTGCGCCCACAACTCGCCGCGCCGCGACTTTGCCACGCGCACACCGGAAATCAAACCCGCGGTCGTGATGTTCTCATCCTTGCCGGTCGATTTCTTCATCGCGGCAATTTCTTCGGTCGAGAGCGCATTCAAATCGGCGAGCTTCTCTTTATACTTCTCCATCGGATGCCCGGTAATGAAAAATCCCAGAATCTCTTTTTCCGCCGCCAGCCGCGTAT
>JASHOU010000171.1 GCA_030038475.1 Terriglobales bacterium
CCTGCATGCCCTGGTCGATCGGCTTGATGTATTCCTTCGGCACCACGCCGCCAACGATCTCGTTGATGAACTCGTAGCCTTTGCCCGGCTCGTTCGGCCCCAGACGAATCTTCGCGTGCCCGTACTGGCCGCGGCCGCCGGTCTGGCGAATATATTTGCCCTCGGCTTCCGAGTGCTTGCGGATCGTCTCGCGATACGCAACCTGCGGCTTGCCGACATTCGCTTCAACTTTATATTCGCGCATCATGCGGTCGACGATGATCTCCAGATGCAGCTCGCCCATGCCGCTGATGATCGTCTGCCCGCTGTCGGGATCGGTATGAACCTTGAACGTCGGATCTTCCTGCGCCAGCTTCGCCAGCGCCATGCCCATCTTTTCCTGATCGGCTTTGGTCTTCGGCTCGACAGCAACCGAAATCACCGGCACCGCAAACACAATCGATTCCAGCGTGATCGGATGTTTTTCGTTGCAGATCGTATCGCCTGTGCCGACGTTGCGCAGTCCAACCACCGCGCAGATATCCCCGGCGAGAATCTCCTGAATGTCTTCCCGCTTGTTGGCATGCATCTTCAGCAAACGGCCGATGCGCTCGTGCTTTTGTGTGCGCGAATTCAGCACCGATTCGCCCGATTTCAACTGTCCCGAGTACACACGGATAAACGTCAACTGCCCGACAAACGGATCGGCCATGATCTTAAACGCCAGCGCCGAAAACGGCTCGTTGTCATCGGCGCGCCGCGTGATCGCCTTCCCGTTTTCGGGATCGATGCCATGCGTCTCTTTGGTGTCGAGCGGTGACGGCAGATAATCCACCACCGCATCGAGCAACGGCTGCACGCCTTTATTCTTGAACGCCGTTCCCACGACGACTGGGAAGAGCTTCAGCCCAGTGGTTGATTTGCGCAGCGACGATTTCAGCTCCTCCGCCGAAATTGCCTCGCCTTCGAGAAACTTGTGCAGAATCTCATCGTCGTTTTCGGCGACGGTTTCCACCAGCTGGGTATGGAACGCCTCCGCCTTTTTTTGCAAATCGGCGGGAATCGGCCCGGTTTCAAACTCCGCGCCCAAGGTCTCATCGTTCCACACGATCGATTTCATCTCGACCAAATCAACCACGCCTCTGAACTTGTCTTCCTGTCCAATCGGAATCTGAATCGCGACCGGCTTGGCATTCAGCCGCTTGCGCAGCGTATCGACGGCGTGTTCGAAATCCGCGCCCATCTTGTCGATTTTGTTGATGAAGCAAATGCGCGGAACACCGTATTTATCGGCCTGCCGCCAGACCTTTTCCGACTGCGGCTGCACCCCGTGCACCGCGTCAAACACAGCAACCGCGCCGTCGAGCACGCGCAGCGAGCGCTCCACCTCAGCCGTGAAATCCACGTGGCCGGGCGTATCGATAATGTTGATGCGAATGTCGCGCCACGTGCAGGTGGTCGCTGCTGACGTGATCGTGATGCCGCGCTCCTGTTCCTGCTCCATCCAGTCCATGATGGCCGTGCCTTCATGCACCTCGCCGATGCGGTGCGTCCTGCCCGTATAAAACAGGATGCGCTCGGTCGTGGTGGTCTTGCCGGCATCGATGTGCGCCATAATGCCGATGTTTCTGCACCGTTCTAATGGGACTGTTCTGGGCACGACAATTAACTCTTTCCGGGCTCCGTTGAAAACCAGCTGTTAGCTTTTAGCTGTTAGCTTTTAGCTCTTAACCAAACCGTTTCGCTCATGCGATTCAAGCTAAGAGCTAATGGCTAAAAGCTTCCTTACCATCTGTAATGCGCAAACGCCTTGTTCGCTTCCGCCATGCGATGCACATCTTCTTTCTTCTTGATGGCGGCGCCTTTGCCGTTCGAGGCGTCCAGCAACTCGTTCGTCAACTTCTCGATCATTCCCTTTTCGCCGCGTCCGCGCGCATAGCTCACGATCCAGCGGATCGCCAGCGACGTTCTCCGGTCGGGAGCGACCTCAATCGGCACCTGATAGTTCGCGCCGCCCACGCGCCGCGTCTTCACTTCGAGCAGCGGTTTCGTGTTTTCGACCGCCTTGGTGAACAGCTTCATGGCTTCGTCGCCGCCTTTTTCCTGCAGCTTGGCCAGCGACTTATAGAAGATGTTCTCCGCCGTCGACTTCTTTCCCTGCCACATCATCGAGTTGATGAACTTGGTCACCAGATCCGATCCATACACCGGATCGGCCTCGGTCTTCCGCTTCGCGATATGTCCTTTTCGGGGCATGGATGTCTTAGCTCCCTGCTGAAACTCTCAGGTTTCAAAGTTTCAGGGTCTCAAAGTTTCAAGCGACCCGAACTCAATTTGTCTTTGAAACCTTGAAACCTTTGCCGTTACGCTTTCTTCTGTCTCTTCGCGCCGTACTTCGACCGTCCCTGATTTCGTCCCGCCACTCCGGTGGCATCGAGCGTTCCCCGCACTACGTGATAACGCACCCCCGGCAAATCCTTCACGCGGCCGCCGCGAATCAGCACAATCGAGTGCTCCTGCAAGTTGTGGCCAACTCCAGGAATATAGGTCGTCACTTCAATCCCATTCGTCAGGCGAACGCGGGCCACTTTACGCAGCGCCGAGTTCGGCTTCTTCGGCGTCTGCGTATACACGCGCGTGCACACGCCGCGCTTCTGCGGACACGATTGCAGCGCCGGACTCGCGGTCTTGTATCGCGTCCGATCACGGCCCGACTTCACCAGCTGATTAAAGGTAGGCACTCTCGAAGCTCCTCAAAGTCGTTGGTCGTTGGCAAAACTCGGTCGCGAACGACTAACGACCAGCGACTAACGTTCTGCCGCTGAAGACAGGCTTTCCCCGTCCCAGTTCTGGCATGGGTCGCACCCAGCCATACTCTCCCACGCAGCATCGCAAACGCGTTACCCGCGTCGAGAAATTAGATTCCCGCTCAGACTAATCGCCGACGACGGTGACGCCACGCCTCATCTGATATTCCAGTTCGGAGGCGTTCCGTTTCGTCCGCATCCCCCCGCATAGCCCTACATGCTTCCTCGGCTTCAATCGAGCCTAAGAGCGAAGGTTTTCGCAGGATGTTTCAGCGAGGGCGTTCCCGGTTTCACTCCTGCCGGGCACGTATTTCTTCAGTCAAGATTTTCCCGGAGCCTGTCGTCAGCGCAGGTTGCGCATCCGACTGACAGCCGTTCTACCAAGCCAGACGTAACTCGCGGAACCTTTTGATAATAACAATTTCGCTGCACATCGTCAACCGCGGTTCGGCGCATCGAAGAAAAACAGGTTTCAGAGTTTCAAGGTCTCAAGGTTTCGAAGGTTGGCCGCAAATTCGTCCGCGAGCCTTAGCAACTCTTCCTAATCTTTAGAATCCCTGAAACTTGAAACCTTGAAGCTTTGAAACCTTGAAACCTGGCACCTAACCTTTTACACTGGCAGCTTTCCAGCCAACACTGCGCTCGCGTCTGGCAAACGGACGCGAGGAGGATCCATGCATCGTTGCGGTTCCGCTCTTCTTGTTACGCTCATTGTGCTCTTGGTTTTCGCTCTCACCGGCTGTCTCGGCAACAGCAGCCCCAGCTCCTCCAGCGGAGGCGTCCAATCCATTTCGCTGAACCCCAGTGGCACCACCTCCATCGACGTAGGAACCACCCAGACCTTTATCGCCACGGCCAAGGATGCCAACGGTCACACCGTTCTTGGCATCAACATTGAGTTTGTTGTGGGCGTACCGGCGGGATATACGGAGGCGCCCGCAGTCTCCGTCAACACCGCCGGCAACGTCTGCGCCGGCACGTGGGATTCGACTGGCGCGATTTGCAGTCCCGGACTTCCCGGACTGGCCACCGTTACTGCCATTACCAACGGCATCAGCAGTCCGGTCACAACCGTCTACGTGCACCAGCACATC
Organism: Terriglobales bacterium; assembly: GCA_030038475.1. GTDB lineage: Bacteria > Acidobacteriota > Terriglobia > Terriglobales > Acidobacteriaceae > Acidiflorens. The sequence continues at coordinate 3,881 of JASHOU010000171.1, forward strand.
GACACCGTACAAATCCTCGAAATGCCTCCCAACGGCCAGGAGTTATACGATTGCTTTTCTCAGGGTCAGTCATGGATCTTCGAGGGAATCGCTTATAGCGCGGGCATCGATATCACCAACACCGTCGGACCGATAAGCTGGGCATCCAGCAACGTCAATGTGCTCACCACCACTGCTTACGTTCCGCCTCAAGAGCCGTCTGTGCTCAACCAGGTTCAGGTCACGGCCAAAAATCCCGGCATCACCAATCTGATTGCTACCGTCTCCGGGGTCAGCAGCAACCCGTTTCCCTACACCACCTGCCTGATCCAATCGATCCGGCTTCAGATCGCCAGCCAAGGGCAGGAAAGTAACGAAATCACCGTAAACAACGGCACCAGCATAGCCATCAATGCAACCGCCGTCGACACGCTCTACGGCATCGCCAACAACACTCCCCTGGCGAGCCCTCCGCTTACCTGGAGCACGACCAATCCTGAGGTTGTCGGCTTCACGACCCTCACCAACAGCACGGGAACCAATACCGCTTCCGCCCGCAACAACCTGGGTGGCGCCACTGTTTTCGCCTCCTGCGCGCCTCCTACCTGCAATATTGGAGTTCAACCCAGTCTTCCGATCTACTCGAGCAACGGAACTCTGCCCAACGGGTTGAAGGCGTTTGGCACGCTTCTGATTGACGTAACTTCCACTTCGAATCCACCCACCTACTCCGCCTACGCCGCCACCAATCAATGCCAGGATCAGTCCGGCTGCACCAGCGCTTTATTCGAGGTCACACCGGGAACGACTCCCATCGGCACCATCGTCACTCTGCCGCGCACTCCGAACTCGATCAAGTTCAACTATGTCGCGTCGGGGAAACTCTATATCGGGTCCGATCAGGGACTGATGTACCTGACTCCCGGAGGCACCAACACCACTCCGACTCTCGTCTCCAGTGCGCAAACCCCCTGCAACGTTTCCTTGTGCGGCAAGATAATCGCCATCTCGAACGATGGCAAACAAGTCGTCGTTTCCGATAGTATCTCCGTTCCCAGCCAGGTCTACATCTACAACAGCACCAGCGGCGTCGCACCCATCGACCTGATTATTCCCGGAGAAATCGCCACCGCCGCCGCCTTTTCTCCCGATCAGCTTAAAATCTTCATCCTCACCAACGCCGGTAATATGTACGTCTACTCGACTGTCGACGCGCTGACTTCGGTTCCGATCGCAACCTCGGTCACCAATCTGGCTTACTCCATTGATGGCAGTTTCGCCTACGTGGGAGGAACGCCGGCGCCAAACTCGATTTCGGCCTATGCCAACTGTGATATTCCGGCCGCCAATGTCCTAAGCGGCGTGACTACCTCTTACACTCCCCTCGCGATCTACCCATCGCCACTAACTCAGTTCGATTCTGTGGGCAATCCGACCCAGGTCGTGCTTGCCCTCGACCCTCCCAACATTGACAGTTTCGGAGTCAACGTCACGCAGCATCCGCTGCCCGACGGTCAATTCGTATGCACGCCTCCGACCGTTTCTCCCGACCCGAATTATCCCGTTGTCTCGGCAAACCTCGGCGAGGGTAATTTCGTCCCTGTTTATTCCAATCTGGTTAATGATGGCAACCAGTTGATCGTGGTCGCGCAAAACATCCCCGCCGTGCTCCTGTTCAACGTGAACGACGGAACCACCAATGCCATCCGCCTCGTCGGCAACGCCAACCCGCTCGCCGCCGACGCCTCTACCGACGGCAGCCAGGTCTACGTCGCCGCCTGCGATCAATACCAGGGATCGACCTGCACCGCCGGCTCGGTTCACATCGTTTGCACCAGCGTCTGCACCACCGGTCAGGGTGACTTCCAGCAGGTGCCCTACGAAAACAAGAGCCAGCAGGAGAACAACAACATGTGCAACGGCCAGGGCATCGGCGCGCCTCTCTGCGTGCCCAACCTGATCGCCATCAAGCCCCAGTGATTGCGGGAGTGCAACAGCGCAAGTTCCCGTTTGCCGTGTGAAAACGATTCCAATTCTTTTGGCAAGTCGCGGAAAATTCAGCGATTTGCGGAGTGGACGATCTCTGCATCCCCGCCTGCCCGGTCAAGAACCGTCAGCTGCCCTGCCAGGTCGTCCTTACGGTGCTCCATCGACAGCCTCCGCCCGTCGGGAGACAGCGACCAGTAGTCACAGAAATGGAGTTCGCGTGTACCCATCTGCATCCACGATTCGATAACGAGTTCCTCGCCTTCCCACCGTGCGCTTCCGCGGACTGCTCTACCGTTGAGCAGACTCTTATCTTGCTCGCCATTCGTCCAGCATTGGAAGACCACTCGCTCTTCGCCTTCGTCAGCCTTCGTAACCACCATTTCTGCTCGCAACTCAAGACCTGAATGCTCGATCTTTGCCGTAACAGCTACCGGTACTGGACCCAGGAATTTGCTCCTCGATAAATTTGCCTTCCAGATACCAGTGAAATTGACGCTCATGTATGACGCTCCAGACCGTAAGGGCTCGCTGCGACTATTCTCCGCCAGCCATTAAAGCGAAATTCGAGGATTTGAGAATGAAGATTGAAAGCTGAGACCGAACACCTGAGACCTGCTCTTCTACCCAACTTCCTTGCCCACGCTATCCAGCACACCGTTGATGAACTGCACCGACTCGGGCGTCGAAAACTTCCGCGCAATCTCAAGCGCCTCGTTGATCACCACCGCCCGCGGAGTGGCCGGAAATCCCAAAAATTCCGCCACCGCGCCGCGCAGCACATTGCGATCCACCGTCGCCATGCGCTCGATCTTCCAGTGCTGCGTGTGCTTTTCCAGCAGGCCGTCGATCTCCGTCTGGCGGTCGCTCGCCACGCGAAACAGTTCGTCGGCAAAGCCGCGCACCTCTTCCTCGACATTTTTCCGCTCCGCCCAGAACGTCTTTCGCACCAGGTCCGGCGTCTGCTTTCCCATATCCGCCTGAAACAGCATCTGCAGAACCAGTTCGCGGGATTTGCGCCGAGTGCCCATGCAGTCGTTGGTCGCTAATCGTTGGTCGTTTGCGATTCGCTCTAGTGTACAAGGCGGGATAGCACTGCGAGAGTAGTTAATGCTTGGGCTTGTCGCCCTTGCCTTTGTTCTTGTTGCCAACGACCAACGACCGACGACTAACGACCGCTGGGGTTGGTTTGTCTTTCCTGAGACCTGACACCTGAGACCTAAGACCTGCCCTTAGATTCGCCATCTCCACCGCCGTCAGCGCCGCCTCGAATCCTTTATTCCCCATCTTCAGCCCGGCGCGATCGATCGCCTGCTCCAGCGTCTCGCAAGTGAGCACGCCAAATGCATGAGGAACGCCGGTTTCCTGCGCCGACTGCCCAATCCCGCGTGTAACTTCATTGACAATCACGTCGTAATGCGCCGTATCTCCGCGCAGCAGGCAGCCAAGACAAAGGATGGCATCATAGTTACCGGTTTCGGCCAGAGTCCGCGCCGCCGACGGAATCTCAAACGATCCCGGCACGCGCACCACGGCAATGTCCTTCTTCCTCGCTCCTGAGCACAGCAATCCATCGCAGGCGCTCAACAGCAGCCTTTCCGTAATGAATTCATTGAAACGAGAAACAACAACCGCGAAGCGTTTGTGCGCAGCATTCAGCGAACCTCCTTGCGCCGGAATCGCGGGCTCAGGAGGTGCCTCAATCTTCAGTTTTGATCTTTTCTTCGTGACTCCGTGTCTCCGTAGTGAATTCGCTTTTGATTCAGATGGTCCTATGCCCCGATCACCCGATGGCCCGATGAACCCGATGTCTCACCTGCCCTTAAACTGCGCGCGCCGCTTCTCCAGAAATGCCGTCGTCCCTTCTTTTTTATCTTCGCTGGCACAGCAAACCGCAAACAACGCTGCCTCCAGAAACAACCCCTCGGCCAGCGTCATCTCCATGCCTTTGTTCACTGCCTCCATCGCATACTGCACCGCCAGCGGAGCGTTCGCGCTGATCTTCGCCGCAATTGCCTCCGCCCGCGGAATCAGCTCCGCCGCCGCCGTGACCTCATTCACCAGCCCAATGCGATGCGCCTCCTGCGCGGTGATCATCTCCCCCGCCAGCAACATCTGCATGGCGAGCCCTTTACCCACCAGCCGCGGCAGCCGCTGCGTGCCGCCATATCCTGGCGGCACGCCCAGCTTCACCTCGGGCTGCCCCAGCTTCGCATTCTCGCTCGCCAGACGCATCGTGCAAGCCAGCGCCAGCTCGCACCCTCCGCCAAGCGCAAATCCGTTAATGCAGGCGATCACCGGCTTGCCCAGGTTCTCAATCAGGTCCAGCACCGACTGCCCGCGATGCGTGTATTCCTTGGCGCTGACCGCCTCGTGACGCGCTAGTTCGTTGATGTCGGCGCCGGCCACAAACGCCTTCTCGCCCGCTCCCGTCAGAATTGCCACGCGAATCGCGGCATCATTCTTAATGTCGGTGAACGCCGTCCGCAGCTCTTCCATCGTGGCCATATTGAGCGCGTTCAACACGTTGGGTCGGTTGACAGTGACATAAGCAATGGAATCTTTCTTATCGAGAAGAATGTTGGAGTAGGTCATAGGTTTAAGAATCTTATTGCCATTTTTTGAAGTAACAGGCCGAGTCGAGAATTATCGAAAGGAAAATTCGCAATTTGAATTGCATCATCTCACATCGCGACCGGACGCTAGAACTTCCCCGCCACCGGCTTCTCCGGGTTCGCATAATCGTAAAATCCCTTGCCCGTCTTGCGCCCATACCACCCCGCCATCACCAGCCGCTTCAGCAGCGGAGGCGACGCAAACCTCCGCTCCTTGAACTCGTCATACATCACCTGCGTGATGTAATACGTCGTTTCGAGGCCGACAAAATCCAGCAGCGTAAACGGACCCATCGGATACCCGCATCCCAGCTTCATCGCGTTATCGATGTCCTCAATCGACCCCACTCCCTCTTCATACGCGCGGATCGCATCCAGCAGATACGGCACCAGCAACCGATTTACGATGAATCCCGTCTTGTCCGACGTGCGCACCGGAACCTTCCCCAGCTTCTTGCCAAACTCGTATGCCGCGTCATAAACGTCGGGTGCCGTCGCGATTGTTCTTACCACTTCCACCAGCTTCATCAACGGCACGGGATTAAAAAAGTGCATGCCGATGAACCGCTCCGGCCGCTTCACTGCGGTCAGAAGCTCCGTTACCGAGATCGAAGAGGTGTTGGTGGCGAAAATTGCCTTTTTCTTCACGATGCCGTCGATCAAGGCATACATCTTCTTTTTTTCTTCAACGTTCTCGATGATGGCTTCAAGAATAATGTCGCAATCGGCCAGATCGGCTTTGCTGGTCGTTCCTTTCAGCCGCGCGCGGATCGAATCCTTCTGCGCCGCCGTAATCCCGCCCTTTTCGACCGGCCGCTCGGCAAACTTCCCGAGCGACTTCTCAATCCCCGCAAACCCCTTGTCGAGAAACTTCTGTTCCACTTCGAGCACGGTAGTTTCAAATCCCGCCATCGCCGCCACCTGCGCGATTCCGGACCCCATAAGACCACACCCGAGAACAGCTACTTTCTGAATTTTCATTTATTTCCCTTATCACAAATGAGAATGACTACGAAGGCCGCAAATAGAATTCGATTCGCATACCATCCGGATCATCGAGCCAAATGAATTCTTTCTTGCCATAGTGGTCGATCTTGACCCCGCTATGCACGATTTCTGCGCGATCCAGTTTCTTGCGCACTGTTTGGAGTTCATCTACAGTACGCACTCCGAAAGCAAGATGATTGAGGCCGATATTTTCCTTCTCGTATGTCGGCTGCTCAGCCACAGGCGACACCGTAAAGAACAAACGAGTTTCACCCACCTGATACATGATATTGTCCTCGGCGCGGCGCGGGTCTTGCCCTAGGAGAGCGGTGTAGAAGCGCTCTGTCCTCCCCAGTTCGTAAACTCGGAAGACGAGATGATCAATAAACTTACTTTCCATGAATACCCGACCACGGTGCATCTGTTCAGCCCCTACCGACTCAAAGTCTCGGCGGCGCCGACATGTTGCACCGTGATTTCTACGTCCGCGCATTTGATGGCCTGAAAGTTAATTTCAACTTTGTCTCCGGGCTCCCCGCTCTCGCCGTAAATTACGTTCAGATGCCTCGCACCCACCCATTCCATCTTGAGATTCATCGTCGCGTACTGGTGCGAGAACGCCAAAATCTCGACCGGATGCGGCGATCCACGCACCTAGTTCAAATACACTGTGGTTCCATCATAAGCAGTGCCGGGCCCTCCGCACTGCCGGCTGCGAGCTGTTGCAAGCCATAGCCCGTCGGGAGATCGCGCCTCTGCACTCTACGTAGTACCGCATTCCTTACACGACTCCGGACAGCCGCACATAAACGCGCACGCCAGCAGCGCACTCAGGATAAGAGCCACCTTCATACGGTTCCTGGCAGACACCCCCAAAACTCTGTCATTCTGAGCGAACCGGCGTCCACAGCAAGCCGCTTTTGCTTGCTGGGGAGCGAAGAACCTATGCAATTCGCCGACACCATCAGACCGCATAGCTTACCGCAACTGCCACCGCCTCGGGTCGCGCTTAGCGTGGAAGCAGGCAACCACCACAATTCGATGCTCCTGCACCTCGAAAAAAATGCCGTAGGGAAAACGCCGCACTCCCGCACGGCGACGGCTCCGATATACGATAGGAAATTGCAATGGATGTTCCGCGATCGCCTCAACCGTGCCCTCAACTGCCAACGCGAAGCGCTCCCCAAGCTGCGGGCGAATATTGTCGTACCATGCCCGCGCCGCCAGTAAATCTTCCTGCGCTTCAGGAATCCAGACGACCGGAAGTTTCACGGCTTCTTAAACAGGCCAGCTTTGACTTGCTCCCACGGAATGACATCGGAAGGGTTCCGCTCATATCGGGTGATGCGGTAATCGATCTCTGCCCGTTGCGCATCCGTCAGCGATACCACGTCCGCTTCCAGGCTCTCCCAAACCGTATCCAGCAGCTCCGCCTTTTCCGCGGGGGACAAGCTATCGACTTGTCTTCGCAAATCGTTCATATACCTTTCAACCCTAGCGCGGCTCATTTGCTCGTGCAAGCGAGCAAGACATACTCACGTTGTGCGGAGCCAAGCAAAAGTCGCGAGTGGGGAAAGCTCAATGCTCAGTAGTACCGCGCCGAGGTCAGCACTTGTTAAACTGTATCGCAACAACGCTTGCAGGTTGGAAAACGTATCCGGGACGCTTGGCCATTTCGAGTTGAAATATCTCCTCAACACCTTCGATAGTCCCACCAATGAGACCGGTGTGCGCCTGATTTTCTCTGACCACACAAGGTGAGGTTTGCTCGATGTAAAAACGATGCACATGCAAGTCAATCTCGTTCGACCCGTTTGTCAGTTTGCCTTGAATGCTAATCAGTACCATAAGTCGATTTTACACCCGATAGTCCCAGAACTCAGCCCATTTCTCCGTTGGTGAAATCGTCCTCTACTGAAAACTCTCCACCACCATGGCAACCCCTGTCCCCCACCAATGCACGCCGTTGCCAGCCCATATTTCTTCTTCCGCCGGCGCAGTTTATGGGCAAACGTGGTCACGAGTTTGGCTCCATTAGATAACGGGCCCAATCGGAGCTAATTAACGTCCTTCGAGATTTTTAAGGCGATCAGACAGTGATTCGACTTCAGCATCCAAGGCGCGAAGCGCTGCGGCATGGCTTTTCTGACGCAATTCGACGGGAGATGCCCACTTGTGAAATTCGGTGAGAAGAGTAGTTTCCACCTTCTCTAACCGTTCGCTAATCCATTGCTTATCGTCATCCGTGAGCATTTTTTAATTATAGGGCAAACATCCAATCGCGCGCCGCAATGTTTTTCTTCCCAGAGTGTATCCCGCCACGTGGAACCTTCGCCGCTCATTGATCGGGCTTCCCGGGCGTACCTGGCCCGCTCTACTGAAAGCTCTCCACCACCATCGCAATCCCCTGCCCTCCACCAATACACGCCGTCGCCAGCCCGTATTTCTTTTTCCGCCGCCGCAACTCATAGAGCAGCGTAATCACCAGTCGCGTTCCCGTCGCGCCCAGCGGATGCCCCAGCGCAATCGCTCCCCCGTTCACATTCACTTTTTCCCGGTCCAGTTCCAATTCTTTTTCCACCGCCAGATACTGCGCCGCGAACGCCTCGTTCACCTCGATCAAATCGATGTAGTCCAAAGTCAATCCCGCCCGCTGCAGCGCAATCTTCGAGGCTGGAACCGGCCCGCGCCCCATCACCTTCGGCTCAACCCCGGCAATCCCCCAATTGATGATCCGTCCCAGCGGATTGATATTTCGCTTCTGCGCCTGCTCCAGTGACATCACCACCACCGCCGCCGCGCCATCGACAATTCCACTCGCGTTCCCTGCCGTCACCATTCCGTTTTTGCCGAATGAAGCCCGCAGCTTTGCCAATCCCTCTATCGTCGTTTGCGGACGCCGATGATCGTCTTCCGTCAGCATTTCGCCCGTCGCCTCGCCCTTCGCATTGCGAAGCGGAACCGGCGTCAACTCCTCCTGAATGCGCCCTTCTTTATAAGCGGCATCGGCCTTCTGCTGCGAGCGCAGCGCCAGTTCATCCTGAGCCTGGCGCGTAATTCCCTGCTGCTCGCCATATAATTCGGCCGTATTCGCCATATAAAGCCCGCAATACGTATCGAGCAGCGCCAGCATCAGTGAATCCTCCAGCTTTCCGCCCGGAGCCAGCGTAAACCCATCGCGCCCGCGAATCGAAAACGGCGCCTGCGACATCGATTCCATTCCGCCCGCCAGTACGACCTTCGCTTCTTCAGTCTGGATCATCTGCGCCGCGCTCACGATCGCCTGCATCCCCGACCCGCACAGCCGGTTCACCGTCAGCGCCGGAGTTTCAATCGGCAATCCCGCCCGCAACGCCGCGTGCCGCGCCCCGTACAGCGCGTCGCTCGAAGTCTGCTGCGCGTTGCCAAACACGGCGTGATCGAACTCTTCCGCTCGCACGCCCGCCCGCTCAATCGCCGTCTTCGCCGCCACCGCGCCCAGTTCCTGCGCCGTGTAGTCTTTGATTTTTCCGCAATAGCGTCCGAACGGAGTCCGCGCCCCGCTGACAATAGCAATATCTCCGGGTTTTAACATGAATGCCTCAACATGAAAGTCGCCTATACGATGAATGCGTCGGCCAGAAGCCAACTCGTGAGTTTAGCAGGAGGGCCAGTCGTTGGTCGTCAGTCGTTGGTCGTTCGCCGTCCTTCGCCTCACTTAGGATGACAACTCTTCGAGTCAGCGACTGAGCGCGGCGGCGACACAGGCGAGGATTAGCGGCCGGCGGCGATTACGAGGGCGCGATTCGAGGATTCCTTTGCATCGTAAGTTTCGCGGGCGCTCTGAATGTTCTGGCGATTTTTGCGGGCCCAGGTTTCGAGTCCCTTGATGGGCGTCAGCAGGCTGCGGCCCAGTTGGGTGAGACGGTATTCGACGCGCGGCGGGATGGTGGGATAGACGGTGCGGGTGACGAGGCCGTCGCGCTCCAGCCCCTTGAGGGTGAGGGTCAACATGCGCTGGGAGATGCCTTCGATCATACGGCGGAGCTCGCTGAAGCGCCTGGTTTCGTGGCCCAGCAGAACGACGACGAGCACGCTCCATTTGTCGCCGATGCGATTGAGCACTTCGCGCACCGCGGGGCATTCGTTCGGAGTATGCCTGGCGCAGGATACATGGCTGTGACCGGGTGACATGGGTGTGCCGTCTTGTGCCCTCATGGTTCTCATTATAATGTAGGTCACAGAAGAGAACCAAATAATAAAGGAGAACCTTATTATGACAGATGCGAAGCAATCGCCAGCGGCGGATGGTGTCAAGGCGAGCATTTCCGACGAGGCTCTGGATCAAATATTCCGCAAAGCGAGGACGCTGCGCGCCTGGCGGCCGGAGCCGGTACCGGTTGAACTGCTGCGCCGGACCTACGATCTGGCGCGGCTTGGGCCAACGAGCGCCAACGGTTCACCGGCGCGATTTGTTTTTCTAACCACGCGCGAGGCCAAGGAGCGGCTGCGGCCGGCGCTTTCGCCCACCAACGTGGAGAAGACCATGGCTGCTCCGGTCACCATGATTGTGGCGTGGGATATGGAGTTTCATGAGAAATTTCCCGTGCTGTTTCCGCACGGCGACTTTCGTTCAATGTTTGCGGGCAAGCAGGCAATGATCGAGGAAACCGCATTCCGCAACAGCTCGCTGCAGGGCGCGTATTTCATTATCGCGGCGAGAAGCCTTGGGCTGGATTGCGGGCCGATGTCGGGGTTCGATGCAGGCAAGGTCAATGCCGAGTTTTTCCCCCACGGCAAGTGGAAGGCAAATTTTCTTTGCAATCTTGGCCATGGCGACTGGAGCAAGCTTGGGCCGCGCGATCCACGGCTGGAGTTTGAGGAAGCGAGCGTGGTGCTGTAGATGGCAGGGCGTCTCATAAATGGTTGTGGTAGATCAGTAAGCCAGAAGCTCAGGGCTCAAGCTGGAACGATTTGAGGAGACGGGGCGAGCAAAGCGGCGGTTAAGGGATTGCCGTTTTCGTTTTCCGAGGGAGGGTAATGCGAAAGCGGAATCGAGCGCGTGACTTTCGTAATCGCGGTGGGGGATATGCGCGTTGCTGGTGCCGGGGGCGAATCCTAGAATCAAGGCGGAACACTCTGTCCTTGGACCGTCCGAAGTATCGAGGCGTTTTCCCGAGCAGGTCTGGGGTTCAAGACAGAAGACCCAAGGTCGAAGTCCGCCCATGCCGGAAAGCCCGAATCGAGCCGACGTCGCGCGCCGCGTTGAAAAAGCGGAAAAGCTGCTGCAAAAAGGCAAAACGGCGGACGCGCTGACGGAATATCTGCAAATCCTCGAAGCCGATCAACAAAATGACAATGTGCGGCAGATGGCGGCGGACCTGTGCCTGTCGCTGAATCGGGGGCTGCAGGCGGTGAAGCTGCTGGGAGAGTTGTTTGAGCGGCAGGTGGCGGCGATGGACGCCACGCGCGCCAGCCTGACCTATAAGAAACTGGCGCGATACACCAATCCGACTTGGGAGCAGAAGGTGCGCTTCGGGCAACTGCTGGAACACTCGAACAAGAAGCTCGCCATCGGAACCTACGAAAACGCTTTGGAAGACCTGCAAAAGCAGGGGAAGAAAGAAGAAGGGCTGCTGGTGCTGCGAAGGATCGTGGCTCTCGATGCCTCGCAGCAAAACCATTTGCGGGTGGCGGAGCTGTCGGCGGAACTGGGCGAGCACGTGATGGCGGCGCAGGCATTTTTACAGTTGGCCGAACTGGCGGAAAGTTCGGGAGGAAAAGCAAGCCAATGGTTCGAGCGCGCGTACACGGAAAATCCGTCGGATCCGAAGGCGGCACTGGCGTACGGAAAAAGCCTTCTGGATCGCGGAGAAGCGGGCGCGGCCATCTTTATCTTCGAGCCGCTGGTGCAATCGGGCGAGGCGGCGATGGAGCTGCGCGATCTGTATGCGCAGGCGCTGCTCTCGGCCGACCGCTGCCTGGAAAGCGAGCCGCTGATCTGGCAGATGTTCGAGCAGAACCCGGCGCGCATGCACCAGGTGGTGACGCTGATTGGAAAGATGATCGATTCGGAACTCGGCGCCGAGGCGGTGGCGCTGGCGCGCAAGCTGGAAGCCTTTCAGCGGCGGCGTGGGGAACGGCGATCGTTCATCACCACCATGCAGGAGCTGCTGGCGTCGCACAAGCCGTCGGCGGAGATGCTGGAGTTTCTGGCGGAGCTTTTCAACGCTTCCAATCGGGAAACTGACTACGCACAGGCTCTGCTGAAGCTGTTCGATCTGTATTGCACCAAGCACGACTACCAGAAGGCGGGCGAGTGCCTGGATCGCGCGGCCGAGGTGGATCCGTATGAGCCGGGGCATTCGACGCGCCTCGAGGCGCTGCGTGGGAAGATTGACGACCAGCGCTTCAACGTGATCGCTTCGCGCTTCACGACGGTGAAAAAAGAGGAGCAGGAGGTAAAAGCTCCCGAGCCGACGCTGGGAGCTGCCGCCCTGCAGGACCTGATGTTGCAGGCAGAAATTCTGGTGCAGTACGGGATGCGGACCAAGGCGGTCGAGCGTTTGCAGAGAATTCGGGAGTTGTTTCCGCGGGAGGAAGAGCGCAATCCGGATTTGCAGAAGTTATACATGGCTGCGGGAATGGAGCCACAGTATGCGAAGTCGGCGGGAAGCGCCGCAGCTGCGCCGACTCCGGGCGGCGAGCCGGCACATGCACCGGCCTCGACGGCGGCGGCGAGCGAAGCAGCTGACGTCAGCAGCCTGACAAAAGTGGCGGAGATTACGCGCAAGCTCTACCACCAGGGGAACGCGGAAGGCGTGCTGAAAACAGCGGCGAACGAAATCGGTGTGACCTGGCGGACGGCGCGCTGTGTAGCGGCGTTGCGCAAACCGGGATTGCCACCCTCGAGCGTGCAGGAGTATCACGCGGAAGGCTTGATTCCGGCGAGTTCGGCGGCGCTGGTGAGCCTGGTGGAAACGGTGCAGGATTTGGCGGTGGCGCGTGGGACGGTGACGATTGGCGACGCGAAAAACGCGCCCGAGTTGATTGGGATCAAGCAGGCAGTCGAGGAGTTGCAGATTGAAGCGCTGCTGGCGCTGCCGCTGACCGAAAACAACGATCAGATCGGGGTGCTGATCCTGACACAGAACTCCTCGCGTACCTGGCAGGCGGCGGAGGTGCTGGTGATTCGCACGCTGAGCGAGCAGGTTTTGATCGCGCTCAACAATGCCGGGTTGCGGCGGCTGGTAAAGAATCTTTCGGTAACGGACGAAAAGTCGGGGCTGCTGAAGCGGGCTTCGTATCTCGATCTCTTGCAGGCGGAGACGCGGCGCGGATTGCAGCAGGGCACCGCCGTGACCGTGCTGCTGATGCAGTTTGGCCGGCGCAGCGCGCTCATCAAAGAGTATGGCGAGCAGGCGGTGACGCAGGTGATGGAACAAATTGGGCAGCTGTTTTCGGCGAACATCCGGACGAACGATCTGGCGTTCCGCTATGAAGCGACCACAGTTGCGCTGGTGCTGGGCGACACGAGCGAAAAGGAAGCGCTGCTGGCGGTGAATAAATTGAAGCGACTGCTGGGCGAAGTGCGCTTTCCGGGGAAAAACAAAGAAGTGGAGTTCAGCGCCGGCCTGGCGCAGGCGGTGATGCGGCAGCATTTCGACCCGGTGGATATTGTGACCGAAGTCGCAAACCGCGCCGATCGGGCGCTGGAGCAGGCGGTGACGCAGGGCGCGGGGAAGGTCGTGACGCAGGCGCCGCAGTTTGGGGCGTCAGCGGCAGTGGCGTAGGAGCAAAGCCGCCGCTGAGACGCAAAGAATGGATTTTGGATTTTTTTAATCTGTAACGGGAGTAGGTATTTGTTGAAAAAGAGCGTCAATCTTTACTCCCGATCTGTAATTTGGCAATTTGGAAAAACCTTCTCCAGGGGGAAGTCGCCAAAGCGAAGAGCCAACAGCGAAAAGCCGAAAATCCGCTCCCAACTCTAACTCGTCCGATTAGAGATAGTTAATTCCTTACTCCTCAATAGTTTGCCGCAAATCGTGGGCTCTACCAGGCTGCCGATAGCATCCCAAAACGAAAAATTCCTCAGCCCATCTTACTTACTAACTAACTCCCATTTTCCGATTGCTAACTTTTCTTTCTCTGCTATGCTCATCTGAGTTTCGGGACCCATCTGAACGGCGGGACGAACCCGGACTTCCCTACCTTTGCGACTTCCTGTCGCGAGTTCCCAGCCGCTCTGTTCCCCCGAAGCGAAGGAGCATCCTGTGGCTTCAAAAACAAAATTCAGTCTCGTTCCAGGCAGCGAACGTACTCTCGTCCGCGGTGCGCGCCTGATCCGCAATTCGCATCCGGACCAAACCATCGAAGTATCCGTCAGACTTCGTCCCAAGTCGGACTCCGCTTCCGAATCGAAGCGTGCTCAACTGCGCAGCGCCCTTGAGAAACCCGGCTTCAAACCTCTGTCTCGCACCGAGTATGAAAATACTCACGGCGCCGATCCCGACGATCTCAAGCAGATCAGAAAGTTCGCGCAGGAATACGGCCTCAAGGTGCACGAAACCGGAACCGAACTCGCCCGTCGCACCGTGCTGCTCTCCGGAACCGTCGCCAATATGCAAAAGGCCTTCAACGTCGAACTTAAAGAGTACAGCCATCCCAACGGAAACTTCCGCGGTCGCGTCGGTTCGATCAGCGTGCCGAGCGAATATGCAGACATCATCACCGGCGTCTTTGGTCTCGACAATCGTCCGCAGGCGGAACCTCATTTCCGGCGACTCGAACAGTCGAACCGCCGCAAGCATAAAACGCCAGCCTCAGCTACCTCCTACGATCCCAACCAGGTCGCGCAACTTTACGACTATCCATCAACCAACGGTTCGGGCGAGTGCATCGGCATCATCGAGTTAGGTGGAGGCTTCCAGACCAGCGATCTGAGCACCTATTTCAGCTCGCTCAATATCTCTGAGCCGCAAGTCATCGCCGTCTCGGTCGATGGCGCCAGCAACAGCCCAGGCAATCCAAACGGTCCCGACGGTGAAGTCATGCTCGATATTGAAGTCGCCGGATCGATCGCGAACGGAGCGAAAATCGTCGTCTACTTTGCTCCCAATACCGATCAGGGCTTTCTCGATGCGATCACCACAGCCGCGCACGACAGCACCAACGAGCCTTCGGTCATCTCCATCAGTTGGGGCTCGGCCGAGTCGCAATGGACCTCGCAGGCGATCACCAACATGGATGAGGCCTTGCAGGCCGCAGCCGCCATGGGTGTGACTGTCTGCGTCGCCGCCGGCGATAATGGTTCTTCCGACGGCGTCAACGACGGCAGCGATCATGTCGATTTCCCCGCTTCCGATCCGTTCGTGCTCGCCTGCGGCGGAACAAGGCTCGAGTCCTCAAACGGCGAGATCACCAGCGAAACCGTCTGGAACGATGGCCCGAACGGCGGAGCGACTGGTGGCGGAGTCAGCGATGTTTTCCCTCTGCCCGCCTGGCAGAACGGCTTCGATGTTCCAGCTCCCACCGTTCAAGGTGGAGGTCGAGGCGTTCCCGACGTCGCCGGCGATGCCGACCCTGAGACCGGATACAACATTCTGGTCGATGGCGAAAGCGCAGTGATCGGCGGCACCAGCGCAGTTGCGCCGTTGTGGGCCGCGCTGGTCGCGCTTATCAATCAGAAGACCGGAAAACCGGTCGGATTCCTCAACCCGCAAATCTACAACCAGGCCGTCGAAGCCTCCGGATTCCACGACATCACCGAAGGCAACAACGGCGACTTCAAAGCAGCCGTGGGATGGGATGCCTGCACCGGATTGGGCAGCCCGGACGGAGCGAAATTATTGGCAGCGCTCACCGGAACCACCAGCTCGCAAGGGCCTGTATCGGTGAAGTCACGCAAGAACAAGGAAACCGCAGCGTAACATTCCGCCAATACGCTCGTGAAAGTTGTGCCCCAGATTTACTGCCTTAGGCTCGTTGCCTCAGGTTCGCGTCCGTTTTTTTCGCGGGCGCGAATCTGGGCGCAGCGGCCAATTTCCCTTTCCCAGTGCAGTTTCTCCGTTCCATCATGAGTCGTAACGTTACCTCCGTAAGACGGTTTGTCCTGATTCTGCGTGCCGCCGTGAAGGCTGTTCCTTATCCTCATAACAGATCGTTTGCAACGATCGTCGCGCAGAATCAGGAATTTTGTGACCGTCCTCTTCCTCGTCATTCCCAACAAATCCTTCACGATTCTTGCCCTGATTGCGATCACAGTAGGTTTGTACCTTCTGTTTGTCGGATTCCAGTTGCTGGCCCGCAAGCGTTTGCTAGCTTCCGCTACAACCTCGAAAATCGGCAGCGCGTTGCCAGGATTAGTCGAGGTCAACGGTCTGGCTTGCGGCCCTTACAACATGCCATCGCCGATCACAGGCAAATCCTGCTTTCTTTACCGCTCGACCGTCTGGCAGCAGCGCGACCGTGCTCAGGAATGGGAAAAAGTTGCCGACGAAACCTTGCATCTGCCATTCTTCATCGATGACGCCAGCGGCCGTTTGCTCATCGAGCCGCTTGGAGCCGATCTCGATCTACGCTGCGACTTCCGCGAAGAATACGATGCGGAGTCTTTATTCGGCAGCTTCGATCGACCGCGTGTCAGCGCCTTTCTTTCCCGTCACGCCATTGTTCCCACGCGACCGCTCCGCATCGAGGAAAGAACGATCAAGCTTGGAGATGCAATCTTCGTCGCTGGAGTGCTGATGGCAAATCCAGGTGTTCAGGTGCGTCCATTTTCGCCGCACCGCGAAGCGCCGCCGAACGGATCGTCCGGCGATTTCCGGCGCGATTCGGCGTCAGAGAATCCGTCGCCAGAAACTCCCGCTCCCGCACACGAAACCTCCGTCCATGAAACCCACGCTCCCGAACTCATCCGACTTCACAGCGGTACAGCTCCTTCCAGCAGCTACGAAATGACGCAGCAGTCGAAGATTGCCTCTGCGCTCACTCGCGCCGGCATCACCAAACCGGAAGCATGGTCTGCGGCCGGAATTCCTTACGAAGCCTCGTACAAATCTGTGGCCGTCGAAGAGAGTGCGCGCAATAATGCGGACGGGAACAAAGAGCAGGACGGGAATAAAGAGCAGGTATCTGTCTTTGATCTCGCTCCGCCCGTCGTCTTGATGAAAGACGCGAACCAGCCTGTGTTTACGATTTCCTGCCGCAGCCAAAAGGAAACGATCGGTGCTCTCGCCTGGAAATCCGCAGTCCTGGTTTCGGCAGGCACAGCCATCGCGCTACTTGGCTTCTACCCGCTGCTCGAAAGCCCGTTGCGAGCCGTTATGCGCGCCGTGGTTCGCCTGTATCTTCGAATAGGATGAAGGCTTCGAACTCACTAAACTGGTAGCTAAGTGCTCATCGTCATCTGCGGACTCCTAATTTAGAATGTCTCTCGTGACCGAACCCATTCGCATCGGGATACTCGGCGATTTCAATCCCGAATTCCGCTCTCATCACGCGACTAACGATTCGCTGCAGCACGCGGCTCGGAAGCTGCAAATCGAGGTGGAATCGGAATGGGTGCCGACGCCATCGCTCCTCGAGCCAGGCGCCGCCGCCAAGCTCGATTCCTTCGATGGTCTCTTTGGGTCGGCAGGAAGTCCGTATAAGAGTTTTGACGGCATGCTCAAGGGAATCGAGTTCGCCCGCGTGCATGACCGGCCGTATCTAGGCACTTGTTCAGGCTTTCAATACGCGCTCATCGAGTTCGCCCGCAACGTCATCGGCATCAAAGATGCCACGACGGCCGAGGAAGATCCCAACGCAGAAAACATTGTCATCTATCCCGTCGCCTGCGCGGTTCCGAACCGCGATCCGAAGGCGCCCAAGCTTTCGGGAAAGGTCGGCAAGATCCGGCTGCGTCCCGGCTCCTACCTAGCTTCGTTTTATGGAAAGGACGTAATCGAGGAGGAGTTTTTCTGCAATTATGAACTCAATCCCGAGTTCGAATGGATGGCCATGGAAGCCGGTTTCCCGGTCGTGGCCCGCAGCGCGAAGGAAGAGTGCCGCGCCATCGAATCTCCCGCGCACTTGTTTTTCATCGCGACCTTATTTCAACCGCAACTTTCGTCGCGTGAGAACAATCCGCACCCACTGGTTTTGGCATTTGTGCAGCACGTCGCCGACTTCCATCGGAAACGGCTGGACGATTCTATTTTGACGTAACTTTTTCGCCTCCATTGCAATTCCTTGACCATACCGCGCTCGCTGTCGTAGGCTCGCGTGCGAATTCAAGCTGTCGTGCATTGCCTCTGAAGGAGGTTCGATATGGTTCCACTCGCTGCGCTCTGGCTTCCGGTCGTGCTTTCGGCGGTCATCGTTTTTGTCGCTAGCTCCATTATGCACATGTTGCTGCCGTATCATCGCAGCGACTACAACCGCCTGCCCGACGAAGAAAAAGTTCTTTCGGCGCTTCGTGCCATGCCCCTCAGACGCGGCCACTATATTTTTCCCTTCGCCACGCACGAGAACATGAAGTCGCCGGAGTTGATCGAAAAGCAGAAGCAAGGACCAGTCGGCTTCCTGACCATCATGCCGAGCGGCCCGCCCGTAATGCCGAAGTTTCTGGTCCAGTGGTTTGTTTTCTGCCTGCTCATCGGATTCTTCGTCGCCTATCTCGCCGCCCACACGGTTCCTTTAGGCGCAAACTATCCCGCTGTCTTTCGCGTAGTCGGCACGGCCGCCTTTCTCGCCTACGGTCTGGCGAACCTGAGCAACGGCATCTGGCGTGGCCACACCTGGTCGGCGACGATCAAAGAGGTGATTGATGGACTGATCTATGCCTTGCTCACCGCCGGCACCTTTGGCTGGCTGTGGCCGCGATAAGCGCTAAGTCCCACTAAGCAAGGATTGCGTGTATTGCTGTGGCAATCCTGGTCGAGTTACTAACTAATTCAGTGGATCTCCGTTGTATTCTGCGTCAGCACCGACGAATGCTTTCCCCGCAACTAGAGCGTCAGCCCAGAACCCAGCAAGCTGTAGAGCAGCACCGCCAGCACAATCAGCGTGAAGACTACATACATGCGGTCGCGTTCAAGGCCGAATCCCACGACCGAGAAAGCAACGCGGAAGATGGGAGTGGCGATAAGAAAGAGCAATCCGAGTTGGATCAGACCGCGCCCGTGGCCGTGCATGACGCTTTGTATGACTCCGGGAATGGTGCGGAAATCGGAAGGTTCGCCCTGAAAGACGCGGTACTCTGCGTGCTCATGTGCGTGACGCGCCAGATAAACACAAGCTCCGGCTATCACGATTGCCGCCGAGAAGAGGACTCCGGTTCGGAGCAAATTGCCCAGAACGATTTCCAGCCGCCGATCTCGCCATGGCTGCGGCGTGAACTCATGCGGTCGGCGTCCGGGCGGTTGATCGGCTGACATCAAATCTTCCCTCCGATTCCCTTAAAGAGCATTTGCAGACCGAGAACGAGAATTACTATGCTGAACACCAGGCGCAGCGATTTGGTTTCTGCCTTGACCAGAATGCGTGTGCCGAGCAGCGAACCAGCCAACACCCCCAACATTACCGGCATGGACAAGCCGGGATCGACGTATCCGCGGCTGAGGTAGACGCCGGCGCTCGCGGCAGCGGTTACGCCAATCATGAAGTTGCTGGTGGTGGTGGAAACCTTGAACGGGATGCGCATCGCCTGATCCATGGCGAGCACCTTCACCGCGCCGGACCCGATGCCGAGCAATCCGGAAAGCGCGCCTGCGCCAAACATGAGGCTGAAGCCCGCCGGCACATTCTGCACGTTATACTCGCGCTTGCCCTCAAGATCCGGGAAACTGCCGTTCAGGCGCAGACGCGTGGCCAGCGGATCTGGCGGCAGGTTGCGCAGGGCTGGCGGACGCGGCTTACGTGAAAGATAGGCAGAATAGAGCAGCACCAGGCCGAAGATAATCGCCAGCGCGCTGGTGGGGATGCGCGTGGCGAGAAAAGCTCCCAGCAATGCGCCAATGGTGGTGGCGATTTCCAGAAACATGCCGATGCGAATATTGGAGATTCCCTCTCTCACATAAGCGGCCGCGGCGCCCGAGGAAGTGGCAATCACGGAGACGAGCGAGGCGCCGATGGCGTAGCGGATATCGACGTGAAACAACAGCGTAAGCAAGGGCACGAGCACCACACCGCCGCCGAGGCCGGTCAGCGCTCCAAGAAGTCCAGCAACGAACGACACGATCGCGACAACGGCGGTGAAGCCGAGAACGGTCATGACGGTTTATCCTAGCAGGGTGAGGAAAAACTCACGAATGTCTAGGAAATTCCAAACCAAGCGCGAAGTTTATCGCGGGATTTACTTGCGCACCACGCAGTGCGGACTTGCACGTTCTTCGTAGCGTGAGGGGTCAACGGCAGAGCAGGTGGTTTTTGGGGAATTAACTTCTGTCGGCGCGCGGACAGCAGCGACCGCGCCACACGTTATTGATTGACCCACACGACGCGCGATTTCTTTTCCTGAGCGGCAGCGGCGTGCTGCTTGCGGTATTCGCGTGCGATGGTGCCGAGAGGAACAGAATCGGCCTGGGAAAAATCCGACGCCGGTCTCTCTCCCTGGGCTGCACCGTAACCGGCGCCCCCGATGATGCTCCACCCTGTCGACACGGCGGCGTAATTTGCGTGTTCGGGATGACTCGGAAACGAGTAGCTCTGAACTTGACTGTCGAGCACGCGTCCGCTGTAGTTCTGCGCGAATGCCGCGCTGGCGAAGAACAGGCAGAGAGTGAACAGGATTTTCTTCATTGCTGTATCTCCCAAATTGCAAACCGTCGGGTCATTCGCCGCCGAGCTACGGATGCGACTGCCCACTATGGCTTGAAGCAAGCCCGGTACCAATTCCAAACGGTCTGGAATGATGGAATAAGCGGAATCGGCGCAAGACAGGGAAAATTCTTTGCACACTTGTGGAGCGCCTTTGGAATGGGCGCGAACCCCGTTTTCGGCCTCCCCAGTGGGTTTTTCTACGAGATTACGATAAGGTGATTACCATGAAAATGCGAAGCATGGTGCGATTCGCTCTGAATTGGCTGGCTCTGATTTTGACAATCACCGTGCCGCTGGCAGCATGGGCAGCCGGCGCAGACTACAAGGTTACTAAGACATGGAAGCTCGGCGGCGACGGCGGATGGGATTATCTGACGGCGGACGCCCCCGGACATCGCTTGTTCATTGCGCGAGCCACCCGCGTGATGGTCATCGATACGACGTCGGGCAAACAGATCGGCGAAATTGCCGATACGCCGGGCGTGCATGGAATCGCGCTCGATTACGAGACTGGGCGCGGTTTTGCCAGCAATGGCCGCGAAAATACGGTCAGCGTTTTCGACCTCAAATCGCTCGCCGTGGAAAAGAAGATCAAAGTCGGCGACGGACCCGACGCCATTCTGTACGATCCATATTCCAAGCGCGTTTTTACCTTTAACGCGCACAGCCACGACACCACCGCCATCGATGCCGCGAAGGGCGAGGTGGTGGGCAAGCTCGACCTGGGCGGGAAGCCGGAATTCGCACAGACCGACGAAAACGGCACCGTGTTCGTGAATATTGAAGACACCTCGGAACAGGTGGCCTTCGATCCGGTGAAGCTGACGGCCAAGTCGCGCTGGAAGCTGGCGGGCTGCGAAGAACCAACCGGCCTCTCCATCGACCGCAAAAACCATCGCCTTTTTGCTGGCTGCGGTGGGAACAAGAAAATGGCGATCGTAAACGCCGACAACGGGAAAATGGTCGCGACGCCCGACATCGGCGAAGGCTGCGACGCTACGCGCTTCGACGCCGACCGGAACCTGGCTTTTGCCTCCGCGGGAGACGGCACGATCACGGTGATCAAGGAAGATAGTCCCGACAAATTCGGCGTGGTGCAGACCGTCACAACCCAGAAGGGAGCGCGCACCATGGCGCTCGACACAAAGACGCATCAACTCTTCACCGTCACTGCCAACGTATCCGGAACGCGCGAGAAGCGGAAGATTGAGCCGGATTCGTTCGTGGTGATCGTGGTGGAAGCCAGCCGCTGACGGCGATTGCGGCTTTTGGCTCCGAGGTTTGGTTTTGCTGAAAGAATCTGTTACCTTGCAGCTTCGGTGCAAGTGGGCGCTCGTGCCGAAAAACCATTTCCGGGAGCAAACGTGGCATTCCGCAAGCTCTTGCTCGGTCTCTTCTCGTTCATCTCCATCGGCTTCGCTTTCATCATGGACGCGCAACAACCGTCGCCAGCGGACGATGCGACGCGCAAGCTCGCCGTCGATATCTTCCGGCAGTTGATCGAGATCAACACAACCGATTCTGTCGGCAGCGTTACAGCCGCTTCTGAAGCCATGGCGCAGCGCTTTCGCGATGCGGGATTTGCCGACAGCGACATTCACGTGCTCGGACCCAATGACCGCAAGAAGAACATCGTGGTTCGTCTGCATGGTTCGGGCAAGCACAAACCGGTGCTGCTGATTGGCCATCTTGACGTGGTGGAAGCGCGGCGCGAGGACTGGACCACCGATCCGTTTCAATTCATCGAAAAAGACGGTTATTACTACGGCCGCGGCACCAGCGACATGAAAGACGGCGACGCGATCATGTCGGCCACGCTTATCCGCATGAAGAAAGAAGGATACGTTCCGAGCCGCGACATCATTCTCGCCATGACCGCCGACGAAGAAGGCGGCACATCGAACGGAGTCGACTGGCTGATCAAAAATCATCGAGAACTGATCGACGCCGAGTTTGCGCTCAACCACGATGGCGGCGGCGTGCTCGCCGATCACGGCAAGCCGATAATGATGGAAGTGAACGCGGCGGAAAAACTTTACGGCGATTTCGTGCTCACCGCGACTAATCCCGGCGGCCACAGCTCGCTGCCGCGACCGGATAATGCAATCTACGAGCTCGCCGATGCGCTGATTCGGGTCGAGCATTACCAGTTTCCCTTCGAGCTGAACAACATTACGCGCGCGTATTACGAGCGGCAGGTGGCGATGTCGAGCGGCCAGCGCGCGGCCGATTTGAAGGCGATGCTGAAAACTCCTCCAGACATGGACGCGGTCGCGAGATTATCCAAAGATCCGGTCGATAACTCGACCATGCATACAACCTGCGTGGCCACGCGACTTAGCGGAGGTCACGCCAACAACGCCCTGCCGCAGATGGCGCAGGCGAATGTGAATTGCCGCATCGAACCGGGCCATTCGCTCGAAGAAATCCGGCTGACGCTGGAGCAGGTGATCGCCGATCCCAAGGTCGCTCATCCTACGATCAAGGTCCAGTTCCGCGAGAATACGAACGTGCTCATGGATCACGGCTCCGACCGGCACAGTTTCGTTCCGCCGGCTCCGCGCCAGGATGTGTTTGAGCCGCTGGAAAAACTCGTGGCGCAGATGTGGCCGGGGATTCCGGTGGTTCCCAGCATGAGCACGGGTGCTTCCGATGGCGTCTATACCAATGCCGCAGGAATGCCGACTTACTGCGTCTCCGGTGAGCAATATGATCGCGACGATATTCGCGCTCACGGGAAAGATGAGCGCACCGGAGTTGCGTCTTTTGCGCGCGGCGTTGATTTTTACTATGTGTTTCTGAAGGAAGTTACAGAGAAGTAAATCGGGAGTTAGTTCCGTTTTGAAACCAAAATTCTTCGGTGGGGCACCCCCCTACCCCCCCTCGATCTTTGGAATCAAGATTTTAGCGCGTGATTTCCCGCCAAAATCTAGAGCCCACGTGAGTTAGAGGCAAAGTATTCAAAATATGGGAGTTAGCGACTAACTTGTTGTGTTAGTCGCTTTTTTGCCGCCTTGTTGCTTCCCTGAGTAAGTTGTCAAAGAGCTGATTTGTGCGCGGCTTTTTGGCCTTATTAGAACTGATCTCGTAATAGTTTGCGCGACCAAACGGGCCTTGCCTCAGGGGCTAAAGCCCCAATTTTGGTGCGGGCAGCGGCGGCACGACTAAAGTCGAGCCCTTTCACAAACCATTTGTGAGACGGCTTCTAACTATTAGCGACCATATCAGTGCTTATGTCAATAGTTAGTTTCGGAGTAAGAGGCAATGCGCCGAAGAAACATCCTTGATCGGTTGCGAGGCGGGGATCGGCGGATGATCGGCCGCTCTGATGAAGTGGCGGCGATGGTCTCGAAGGCGCCAAAGCTTTTCCCTGAGCTGATGGCGGGTTTGTGGTCGGAGGATCCGCTGGTGCGAATGCGGGCCGCGGATGCGGCGGAAAAAGTTACTCGGGAGAACAGTGAGTTGCTCCAGAGCTACAAGAGGGAACTGCTCGGTTTGATGGTTGAGACCGAGGAGCAGGAAGTGCGCTGGCATCTGGCGGCGATGGCGCCGCGGCTGCGGATGAACGGCAAGGAGCGGCAGATTGCGATCTCTTCGTTGAACGGGTATCTGGAGGATCGCAGTTCGATTGTCAAGACGTCGGCTCTTCAAGGGCTGGCTGACTTGGCGCAGGAGGATCCGAGCCTTCGGCCTAAAGTGATCGAACTTTTGCGTGAGGCGACGCGGAGCGGGACGGCGGCGATGAAGGCGCGCGGGCGGAGGTTGTTGCTGCGGGTTGGAACTCTCACCAACTACCGGTTGGGTCAGAGGCGTGAATAGCCCCAAAGAGCTGCAATCACTACGCCAATGGCGGTTAACATCTCCAAACCTAGCCAAAGGACGTATTCAATTCTATTCGGAACACTACGCCACTTACCCCATGAATTGCAGAAATAGCGATACAGAGAGATAACGGTCAGAATCAAAAACACGGCACAACAAGCGATCACAAGCACGGTCGCCGCAGGGTGTGGCTTTATTCGGGAATCAAGAGGCGGAAGCAACCACGCCGCGCCTATCAGGAGAATCATCCAGACTAGCCAGATGATGTGTCCTGCTCTCTTCTTCGCGGCACTCTGTCGCGGGTTCGCCATAACCGACTGGTCTATATTATGATCCGACTCAACTTTTGATAACAATCCATACACGGGTTGGCCAGCGCCGGGACTGCATAGGTCCTTCGCTCCCCACCCCATCGCGCCAGAACCGGGCGCGCCGGGGGCCCGGCCGCTCAGGATGACAATACTTCTGTGATGATCGGGCCGAGACTCCGCGGCGCACAGTGGGGTAACGGACCTTGAGAAAAGAGGGCTGCTGACGACTGCGAGCCTCAGCGGCTGAAAGCCGCATTGTAGCCAGAGAGCTTATCGCAGCGGTAAACCGCTGCGCCACCCAAAATCAGGAGCCGGGCGACTCTGAGAGTTCCGAGTCCGTGGCAGCCTTGATTTATTTCTTTCGAAGGCTGCCCATCTGGTTTTTCTATAGGCCCCAGATGCGATTGGCGGCGAGCACTAAACCTAACGTGAGGCAGGCGATCAGGATTTCGCCGAGCGCGCCGACCACGAAGGGACGCACTCCTTGCTTGAACATTTCGCGGATGTTGGTGCGGAGGCCGACTCCCGCAAAGGTCAGCAAAAATGCCCACTTCGAGAGGTTGCCGAGCGAGGCGACCTGCGGTTTGCTGAAGAAGTGAAAACCCACCAGCAATGACATCAGCAGGAAGCCGAGAACGAATTTCGGGAACTTCTTCCACAGAAACGCCGCTTTGTTGGTGACGGCATCGGCCTGTCCTCGGCTTGCCCAGTAGAGAGCGTAGGCCAAGACTACGAAACCGATCATGGCGTTGCGCGCGGTTTTGGCGAGGACAGCGACTTTGCCCGCGGCATCGGAATAGAGTGCGCCGGCGGCGGTTGCTTCGGCGGTGTTGTCGACGCCGAGACCGGCCCACAGGCCGTAGGAAACGTCGTTCATGTGCAGGCCGTGAGCGATGGCGGGGAAGGTGAAGAGCGCGAGCGCTCCGAGGGCGAGGATGGCGGCGATGGCGAAGGAAGAATCTTCGTCGTCGGCGTCGATGGCGCCTTTGGCGGCGATGATGGCGGAAACGCCACACACGGCGGAGCCGATCGCGAGCAAAGAGGTGAGCTTGGGCTTGAGGTTGAAGGCGCGTCCGAGCAGGGTCATCAACGCGAGAGAAACGGTGATTTCGACGACGACCAGCGCGAGGCTGATGCCGCCGAGCTTCAGGACATCGGCGAGCACAAAACGCGCGCCGAGAAGCACGATGCCAAGCTTCAGCCAGAACTCGTAGGTGTCGACACCCGCCTGGAATATTTTTGCGACGCCCACGGTGTTCGAGATCACCAGCCCGATGAGAATCGCCCAGAGAACATATTCGATGTTTGGGAAGGTCCAATGGTGGGCCTTGGCGTAGGTATTCACGAAGCGTTCCAGAAACTTGCCGGCGTAGCCGATGGCGGCGAGAAGTAGGATGCCGGGCAGGATTTTCAGGGCGTTGAGCGGAGGATTCTCGGATTTTGTTGGCGAGGACTTGGTCGGCGCTGAGTTTGCAGGCGACGGCTTCTCTGGTTTCAGATCGGCGGTTGTTGTCGTGGTTGCCATAGTTGTTCTCCGTCAGTCATAAACTCTGGGGGAGAAGTGGGTAAGTCGCGATCGGCATCAGCACTTGGACCTACCAGGGAATGCTTGGCCAAAGGTTGAACTTCACGGCCAGGGCCAGCGCAAAGGCGATGACTAAAACCCAGGAATCGAGCGAGAGGAACCGCCGCTCGTTTGAAGTTGTGGAGGTATCGGCTGGCATTGTTTCTCCTTTGAGCGAAGCTACGATGACTGGAGGCGGGGGCGACTCACGTTTCCGCTTGGTAAATTAAATCACAGGTCTACAAGTATGTCTATTACATTAATTGACATAATTG
>JASHOU010000017.1 GCA_030038475.1 Terriglobales bacterium
ATACGAAGGATGTGAACAAGGCATTTGCGGCGGTGCGCGATCTGGAGGCGGGGATAACTTATATCAATGCTCCCACGATTGGCGCGGAGGTGCATTTGCCGTTTGGCGGTACGAAAGCGACCGGCAACGGGCACCGCGAAGGCGGTATTGGGGCGATTGATTTTTACACGGAGTGGAAGTCGGTGTACGTGGATTACTCCGACAAGCTGCAGAAGGCGCAGATTGATCGGGGAGAGTAGGAGCGGTGTTCGGCGATTGGCTGTCGACAGGTTTCCCAGGACCGCTGAGGAATTTTCGCAGTATCGGCACGAATCTGTTCACGAGTTGTCGCGACTTAATGATTCGTGCGCCAGACTTTTCGGAATCCAATCTTGGCCGCGCTACGACTACGATCTGGATCGCGGGACACTGACTTTCTCTCAGGATGGCGTACCGAGAGTTAGGGCGTCCATTTTTGTAGCCGGAACCACCTCCGACTCCGGAGCAACCTAGCTTTGGAGTTGGGGGAACGCCTATCTTCCGGATGGAGTATCCGAACCAGTAAAGAAGGTTAGAGATTTCGGTGTCGCCGAAAACATTGCGGAATTGGCGAATCCTTATGTGCCGACGCGCACGTCGGATGGGCAATGACGGCAATCGCCGCTCGGATCTTGGGCGCAAAGGGAGCGTACCGGTGCCCAGGTCAAGATGGTTATCTATACCTCCTTCTTGCGGATCTGGCCTTTGCCGATCTTTGAAAAGAAGATGAGAATCGAACCGCTTTGCCATCATTGCTATCAAGCATTCCGCGAGAAATCATTGGGTTGAGCCGGCAAAGCGTGGGACGGTAGGGAGTAGAATGTGAGTGTGCAGGGTGCCGTTGAGCTTGCGAACTGGCAACTCCTCACAGTGGTTGGTCTGCCGACGCTCACTTCCCTGATCGGTTTCTTGTCGAACAACGCCCGCATCAGCGATCTCAACGGTCGTATTAGTTCTCTGGAATCGGAGTTCAATACCCGCTTTGCGTCCCTCGAGTCGCGCCTCGAAATCCTGACCGGCAAAGTGGCAGAGCTCACGGATCGGGTAGCGCGGATCGAAGCGAAGCTAAACATCTAACCGGGCACGGAGCACCCCCGGAGCACCCAAACGCCTCGTCGGGTTTTTTCTCTGCGCTCTCCGCGTCCCCTGCGGTTAGGGAATCTTTATCTTCCCGCGGATACAATTTCCTTCGTTCTGCGATTAGAATTCCTTCATGCCAGCGACCCAGATCCGCGAAATTACGCCCGCCTCCCGGCTCGAAAATGTGCGCTATGCGATTCGCGATCTGGCCTGCATTGCGGATGAGGTTGCCAAGCAGGGACACAAGATTCTTCCGCTGAACGTGGGCGATCCAAATGTTTTCGATTTCGAGACGCCTGCGCATCTGATTGAGGCCGTCTATGGGGCGATGCGCGACAACAAGAATGGATATTCGCCTTCGTCGGGAATCAAGCCTGCGCTGGATGCGATTCGCGGCGAGGCCGCGCGCAAAGGCATCGGGAGCGTGCAGGATGTTTTCGTTACCTCGGGCGTCAGCGAGACGGTGGATATCTGCCTGACGGCGCTGCTCAATCCCGGCGACAACCTGCTGACGCCATGCCCGGATTATCCGCTGTATTCGGCGGTGCTGGCGAAGCTGGAAATCGGACTGAATACTTATTACCTCAACGAAAAAGACGGCTGGCAGCCGGATCTGGACGACATCAGAAAAAAAATTACGCCGCGGACGCGCGGAATTGTGTTGATCAATCCCAATAATCCGACAGGATCGGTGTGCACGCGGGGGATGCTCGAAGAAATTGCGGAACTGGCGCGGCGGCACAACCTGATTATTTTTGCCGACGAGATTTACGACAAGCTGATTATCGATGATGACGCTCATGTGGCGATGGCCGCCGTCGCGCCCGACGTCCCCGTCATCACCTTCGGAGGCCTGTCGAAAAATTATCTCGCTCCGGGATGGCGCATCGGGTGGGGGATTGCGAGCGGCGAGGCATCGGCGATCAAGCCGTATCTGGAGGGCGTGAATAAGCTGCTGCGGGCGCGGCTGTGCGCGAACCATCCTGAGCAGTATGCGATTGCGGCGGCGCTCGATGGACCACAGAATCATCTGATCGACGTGAAGCGGAAATTGCGCAGTCGGCGCGATCTGACGATGAGGTGGTGCGCAGAAACGCCGCGAGTCAGTTGCGTTGCGCCGCGCGGAGCGTTCTACGCCTATCCGAGCGTCGACATTCCCGAAGGCGACGACGTGTTTGTGACCGAGTTGATCCGGCAGAAACACGTGATGGTTGTGCACGGCTCGGGTTTTGGCCAGCGGCCGGGGACGAATCATTTCCGCATTGTGTTTTTGCCCGATGAGAAAACGCTGACGGCAGCATATGGGGCGATCGGCGATTTTCTTCGTGAGCGGTACGGCTAATTCACTGCCGACGCAGTCAATATCCAGAACTATCGTCCAAAATCGTCATCCATGTGCAGCGTGCCAGTGCCTTCCTCTGGAACTTTCGTAACTCTACAGTGAGACGCCACATTCCCTATACTGGTTTCAACCACGTCAGCATACGGATAACCGATTCATGCGCCGAAGTATTCTGTTTGCAATTTTCGTGTCGTTGACCGTGATCGCTGCCGGGCAGAGCGATTCTCCGGAAGCGCTTTACGATCGCGGCATCGACGCTATAACCGGGGTGGGGCCGTCGGAAAACGATGTGCAGGGGGTCGACTATTTTCGACGTTCCGCCGAGCGTGGCTATGGACCGGCACAGATCGCGCTGGCTTATTATTACGAAACCGGAAGCGTGGTCGCGAGCAATCCGGTCGAGGCGGTGAATCTGTATCGCAAGGCGGCGCAGCAGGGCGACCCGCTGGCGGGATGGCTGGCGGGACGGCATTACTACCTTGGCAACGGAGTTCCGCGCGATCTGGACGCGGCGCAGAAATGGCTGAAGCTTTCGGCCGATCAAAACAATCCATTCGGCGCCTATTACCTGGGCCGTTTGATGGCAGATCGGGATTTTACGAAGGCTCCGAAGCTGTATAAGATTGCCGCCGACCAGGGCCTTCCCCAAGCACAGTACTTCTATGCGAAAGCGCTCAAAGACGGTCGCGGCATTGCGCAGGATCGCCTGGAGGCATATGTCTGGTACAGCGTTGCGGCCGATGCTGGTTATGTGGCCGCGAATAGCGATCTAGGCGAACTCAACACGTATCTCACGGTAGAGCAAATTTCGCAGGCCAAGGTGAAGGCGCACGATCTGGAGCAGGTCGTGATCCGGGCGGTTACGGCGCGCGGCTGCTCGGGGTGGGTCGGCGAGTTTGATGAATTTCCCACAACGCCCCCGCCGAAGCTGCAACGGTATTGCCACTAGCCAGGCACGCTCAGTCCGTTTTCCTCACATCATTTCAGTACCCCACAGATCGTGCAGGTGCACGATGCCGAGCAGGCGCTGATCGTTTTCCGCAGATCGGCCGGCGGCTTTCTCCACCACGATTAAAGAAGTGATTTTCATCTCCTCCATGCGGGCGAGCGCGGTGGCAGCGAACTCTTGCGGGCCGATGGTTTTGGGAGCGCGGGTCATACAGTCTCCGGCGGTGAGATCGAGCGTATCTTTGCCGCGCTGTTGAAGCAGGCGGCGCAGATCGCCATCGCTGATCACTCCGAGCAGACGGTCGCCGTCGACGACGGCAGTGATGCCCAGCTTTTTGCGCGACATTTCATAGATGACGTCCGGCATTTTGGTTTGCGCGGTCACACGCGGAACGGCGTCGCCGGCGTGCATTAACGATTCGACTCGCGCCAGGCGTTTGCCCAACTTGCCGCCAGGATGCAGGTTGGCAAAATCTTCTTCTTTGAAGCCGCGTTTTTCGGAGAGCGCAACCGCGAGCGCGTCGCCGAGAGCGAGCATGGTGGTGGTGGAAGCCGTGGGAGCCAGCCCGAGGGAACATGCTTCTTGGGAGATGGAGCAGTCAAGGGCAACGTCGGCGGCCGATGCGAGAGTAGAAGCCGATGTATTGCGGACACTCTTGTCCGCCTGAACGTCTGTCACGGCATCGCAAGTCATACTGATCAGCGGAACCTGCAGGCGCTTGATCGTTGCCAGCAGTTGCAGAATCTCTTCGGTTTCTCCGCTGGCCGAGAGGGCTAGCACGACATCGCCGCGGACGATCATTCCCAGATCGCCGTGAAGCGCTTCGACAGGATGGAGATAGAGCGCGGGCGAGCCGGTCGAATTGAGGGTAGCGGCGATTTTGCGGGCGATGAGGCCACTTTTGCCCATGCCGGTAACGACGATGCGTCCGCGGCAACCGAACATGAGATCGAGCGCGCGGGCAAAGTCTGCGGCCATGGGGCCGGCGAGCCGGTCGGCGAGCGCGCGCAGAGCTTCGGCTTCGATGCGCACCACGTTTTCGCCGGTGTGTTTCATTCGAACGAAGGAATGTTAGCAGACGGAGTGGGACAAGATCAGCGATCGATTTGGTCCTCACTCGCGACCCAATGTTTTGTTTAGAAAAAGTGTTTTAATGCTCCAGGCTTCTCATCCACGCATTACAATCGAAACGGTGCCAATCCCATCTATCGAGAAGATCCTATAAACCATGATGACATTCGATCGACTGCTTAGCGCTAAAGCTATACTTCAACTCTTCAACGTATTGATTCCCGTCGGAGCCATGGTGCTTGGCTCTGTGATTCCGGCCATGGCCTCAGAGAACGAATTTGGCCCATCGAATCCGTTCTATGCGCCGAGTACACTTCCGTTTCAGGCGCCGCCTTTCGACAAAATCAAAGACAACGACTATCAGCCGGCGATCGAAGCAGGCATGGCACAGGAAGAGGTAGAAATCCAGGCGATCGCCGATAATCCCGCGCCGCCGACGTTTGAGAACACTATCGTCGCCATGGAAAAAACCGGGCGGTTGCTGGAGCGTGCCGAGGCGGCTTTCAACGGGGTGACGGGGGCCAATACGAATCCCACGCTGCAAAAAGTGAAAAGCATCGAAGCGCCGAAACGCGCGGCGCATCAGGATTTTATCTATCTCAATACGAAGCTGTTCGAGCGGATATCCACAATCTATAAAGAGCGAGCCACGCTGAACCTCGATGCCGAGTCGCTGCGTCTGGTGGAGCACACCTACGACGATTTTGTTCACGCCGGCGCAAATCTGTCGGAAGCCGACAAGGCGGAACTGAAAAAAATGAACGAGGAGATTTCTTCGCTCTCCGACGCTTTCAACACGAAACTGCTGGCTGCGACAAAAGACGGCGCTTATGTAACCACCGACAAGGCTGCACTGGCAGGACTTTCGGATGCGGCGATCGCAGCCGCGGCGCAAGCTGCCAAGGGGCGCAAAGTGGAGGGATTTGTAATTCCGCTGCAAAACACGACGCAGCAGCCGGATCTGGTTTCGCTGAGCGATCGCGCCACACGGCAGACGATTTTCGAGCATTCATGGAATCGCGCCGAACGCAGCGACGCGAATGATACCCGCGATACGATCGCGCACCTCGCGCAGCTGCGCGCGCGCAAGGCCAAACTTCTGGGTTATCCGAGCTTCGCGGCGTGGAAGCTGGAAGATCAGATGGCGAAGACTCCGCAGGCAGCGTTGCAGTTTATGGATGCGATTGTGCCCGCGGCGACCGCCAAGGCCGCACACGAGGCGAAAGACATTCAGGATGTGATCGATGCGCAGCACGGCGGCTTTCAGGTGCAGGCGTATGACTGGAATTTTTACGGCGAGCAGGTGCGCAAAGCGCGCTACGACGTCGATGACGCGCAGGTAAAGCCATATTTCGAGCTCAACAACGTTCTGGAGAACGGAGTTTTTTACGCCGCCAATCAGCTTTATGGAATCACTTTTAAAGAGCGGCACGACATTCCCGTTTACCAGCCGGATGTGCGCGTGTTTGAGGTTTTCGACGTCGACGGCAAGCACCTGGCGCTTTTCTACTGCGATTACTTCAAGCGCGACAACAAGAACGGCGGAGCGTGGATGTCGGAGTTTGTCGGTCAGTCGAAACTGCGCGGAACTTCGCCAGTGGTTTATAACGTGGCCAACTTCCAAAAGCCGGCGGAAGGCGAACCCGCGCTCATCAGCTTCACGGACGTAATCACCATGTTCCATGAGTTCGGGCACGCGCTGCACGGGATGTTTTCCGACGCCCAATATCCGTCGCTGGCGGGGACGTCGACGGCGCGCGACTTCGTCGAATTTCCTTCGCAGTACAACGAGCACTGGGCCACGTATCCGGCGATTTTTGCGCACTACGCCAAGCACTACAAAACCGGCGAGCCGATGCCAGCCGAGCTGGCGGCGCGCATGATCAAAGCGACGATGTTCAACCGAGGCTACGCGATGACGGAACTGCTGGCGGCGGCGGAACTCGATAT
The DNA here is from genome assembly GCA_030038475.1 of Terriglobales bacterium. Taxonomy (GTDB): domain Bacteria; phylum Acidobacteriota; class Terriglobia; order Terriglobales; family Acidobacteriaceae; genus Acidiflorens. Next base: position 6,411 of record JASHOU010000017.1, read on the forward strand.
GCAGTGGCATTTTTTGCAGGCCGATGCGCCGCTGCAAAATCCGGATGAATTCGAAAAGCAGGCGCTGGAAAAGACTCACCTGGATATCAGCTACGTTCCGCCGCGATATCGTTCGAGCTACTTCAGCCACATCTGGTCGAGCGGATACAGCGCGGGATATTACGCCTATCTATGGACGGAGATGCTGGCCGACGACGCCTACCAATGGTTCGAGGAGCACGGCGGCCTGACGCGCGCCAACGGAGACCGTTTTCGAGAGATGGTGCTTTCGCGCGGGAATACTGAAGATCTCGCCAAGATGTACGAAGCGTGGCGCGGAGCGCCGCCCAACACCAAGGCGATGCTGAAGTTCCGCGGGCTGGAAGAAGATACGAAATAGCCAACGAATCAGAAGTGGTCGTCTTTGGCGTGGACGGGATGTTCGAGCGCCCGCGCCTGAATCGCTTGATCCCAGGGGCTGGACTGCCAGTCATCTTTCTTGCGATCGGCTTGCACCCAGGGCGGGACTGTCATGAGAAGACGGCGGCTCAGCGCCTGGAGATAAGGTTCGTAGAGGATGCGGAGATCGGCTAGCCGTTCGGGCGCGCCCGGGCTGTCATCGAGTGAGACGCCATGTTTCGCAACTTCGATGCGCAGGCGCGTCAAGTCTTCGGCTGTGAGCCGGTCGCCATCGTGGGGACTGTATTCCGAATTCACCACCTGGGCGAGATCGACGGCGGCGTGGCGCGCCATGGCGAAGGTAAGCTTTGCCTGGTCAGGATGAATGCCGTCGACTCCGGCGATGACGAGCGATGTAACATCGAGCATGGCGGCGAGCGCGCCCAGCCAGGATTGATTGCCGTGCTGCGAGCGGAAGAAAAGCAGCACGGGATAAGAAATGTGGCTCGAGAGCAGATCGGCAGACCAGCGCTCCCAGCCACGAAAAATATTATCGAGCACAGTTTGATCGGGACAGCAGCCTAAACGTCCGAGGAACTCGGCAGCGGTGGGAGGCGAACCTGCGCGCGCATCGAGCAGAGAAATTTCCGTCTCGCGTGCGGCGAACGCGTTGTAGATCACCGGGAGATATCCGATCACGACGCCGAGAAAGGCGAAACCCATGCCTGCTTCCATGACGGCGAGCGCTCGGGCGGCGGCGTTGTTGGGCGTAATGTCACCGTAACCGAGCGTGAAGAAGGTTTCGCCACTGAGATAGATCACCTTTCCGAAGGTGATGGTTTCGTTGCCCAGCGAGAGATGTTCACCGAGTCCATACTGGACGCAGGCGAAGCCAAAAATTAGTCCGAGCGCCCAAAAACCCAGCAGCGGAAACAGCGACAGCGGCCCAAAGTACGCGAGGAAACCTTCGCGACGGTTGGGGGATTTGATATGGACTGCAATGCGAGTCCAGAGGCCCCAGCTTTTCCGGTAGAAGCGGGACGAGATGCGAAAAATAGTGCGCTTGATGCGCCGGGGAAGAACGACGGTTTCAAAGGCATCCATCAGGATGAAGACGATCAGGGCAATGCCGGCGATCGATGCCCACCAGTGCATAGATGTGATTGAGATGACGCGGGAATGGTAGCAGATTCAGAAGTGATGCAGATGGAAGCTAGTGTGATACTTTGCAGAACCGCTTTATGCCTGGAAACTTTCTTGCGATGACTCATGCAAAATTAGTGGCAATGGCAGTGCGTTGGTTGCGGCGCTACGGCTGCGGCGTGGTGCTGAGCGAGCAGGCGTGCGTGAGTGGCGAGATGCCGGATGCCATCGGCTGGAAAAAGCAGTGCCATTCCGTGCTGGTGGAGAGCAAGATATCGCGGGCGGATTTCCTGGCCGATCGGACGAAGCCATTCCGGCAAAAACCTGAGGCGGGTGTGGGATGCGAGCGCTATTATCTTGCGCCGCGGGGTGTGATATGCAGCGAAGATCTCCCGGCGGGATGGGGATTACTGGAGGTGTGCGGACATGAGGTCGAGCGGGTGAAAACGGCGGCCAAAGATCTGCGCTCGGAGATGGGCTTCCGCAACGAGATGAATCTACTGCTGGCGAGCCTGCGGCGGGTGGAAGTTCGCATCGAGCCGCAAAGCATTACCGACTTTCTTAAATGGAAGAATCGAATGGCGAAGTACAATCGGGGCAAACTGCCCGAAGGATTGGTGAGCGCGGAGGAGGAGCCAAACGCCTACTTGATCGCGACCGTCGGAGGTTGAAACAGCCGTCGATCCGGATCTGAAGAAGCGCGAAAGGCGGGTCGCGTCACACTGTAATCCATTGACTAAGAAGGCTTCTCTCTGAAAATTAGCTTTCAGCAAAAAGCGTGGAACGGTATAATTCGGGCAATTTCACTAAACTGGAGTTCCAGTCGCTGGACCGATTGCGCGATGAGGGGAAATTTTGAATGGCGAATGGGAATCCCATAGAACGGGAAGACAAGCAGCCGACTATAAAAGAAAACGCCAAAAAACCTTACACAAAGCCTACCTTTCGATGCGAGCGAGTGTTTGAGACG
>JASHOU010000172.1 GCA_030038475.1 Terriglobales bacterium
TGTCGCAAGTGCGTTTATCGGGCCTCGGTTCAACAATATCGCGCGGCAGGCGAAACAGGTGTACACTGTCGGCGGCATTGTTAGTCCGAAGGGAATCCCGACTTGGCAGAAACGTAGGCTGCGGGACACCCTGCCTTCCCCCCGGGTGATCGCTGGAGTAATTATGAGGATTTCTCCGGAAGCCAGGCGACTTATAACATCCGGTCGGGGGGTGAAATGCTTCTTTTTCTCGATCCATAACTTGCCTCTCGGTTTTCTGCTGTGGGTTGTTTGGTTTTCCGTTTCTCCATTCCCTGCGCATGCTCAGGGTGGTTCTCAGCAGACCGCCTCCACCAGCCCGTTCCCGCAGTCCGAAAGTAAACAGAATTCAGAGGAGCTCGCTACTCATGACGAACCCACCACATTCAAGGTGAACGTAAAGCTGGTGGTGGTTCGCGCAGTGGTCCGCGACTCGCAGGGACATGCCATCGGCGGTCTTCGCCAGGAGGATTTTCAGGTCTTCGATAGAGGCAAGCCGCAGGTGATCACGCAGTTTGAAGTCGAACAGCCCGGAGCCCTGGCCGCGAAGGCACGCCAAGAGTCGGATGAGAGCTCCGGCGATATTCCTGCCGGCAATACGGCCGCCAATGTTGGGAACGCGCCCCCGCCCGAACATTTTGTTGCTTATATGTTCGACGATGTGCACCTGGAATTCGGCGATCTCGCTCAGGTCCGGAGCGCCGCAGAACGACATTTTGCCACATTGAAGCCCACGGATCGCGCCGCGATCTTCACGACATCGGGTCTTACGGCTCTGGATTTTACCGACGATCACGCCCAGCTTCGTGAAACCTTGCTGCGACTGCAGCCGCACCCCATCGCCCGCAATCTTGCGGTCGATTGCCCGCAAATCAGTTATTACGAGGCGAATCTGATCGTTAACCATCACGATCCTACGGCTATTCAGGTCGCCACGCAGGAGGCGGCCCTGTGCGCCGGCTCGACCGGGGGAAATTCGGGCGCGATGGTCGAGGCTGAGAGCGCGGACGCGCTGAATTCGGGTGAACACGAAACCCGCGTCTCATTCGACGCTCTGAGAAATGTGATCCGGAGAGTCTCTAGAATGCCCGGTCAGCGGAGCGTGATCGTGGTTTCTCCGGGATTCTTCAGTTCGGATGATCTGCAGATTGAGATCAGCGAGATCGTCGATCGCGCGCTGCGTTCCCAAGTCGTGATCAGCACGCTGGACGCTCGCGGATTGTATGTCGTCACCCCATTCGGAAACGCCAGCCAGCAGAGCGGCGTACTTGCGGGCGATGTGCCACCGCCAGAGAAGATGTTGATCGAGAATGCGGCCGCTCTGGCTCAGGCGGACCTGCTTGAGACTTTGGCTGGCGACACAGGCGGTATTTTCTTTCACAACAGCAACGACTTCGACGAAGGTTTCAGGCGCGTTTCCGAGTCGCCCGAATATTCCTACGTGCTAGCCTTCGTTCCGCAAAATCTCAAGCTCGATGGCAGCTTCCACAGCCTGGAGGTCAAGCTAAAGAGCCCGCAAAAACTGACCGTGCAGGCGCGCCGCGGTTATTACGCACCCAAGAACTTTGCCAGCCCGGAAAAGCAAGCCAAACAGGAAATCGAAGACGAAATGTTCTCCCAGGAGGAGTTGCACAAACTTCCGGTCAAGCTGCGCACGCAGTATTACAAGGCGACCGACCAGGATGCCAAACTGATTGTCCTTGCCCATGTAGATGTAAGACTTCTGCGTTTTCGGAAAGCCGACGGCCGGAATAACAACGTTTTGACGTGCGTGTCCGCATTGTTTAATGGCAATGGCCATTTTATTCAGGCGACGGAAAAGACCGTGACCATGCATTTGAAAGATGACACTTTGGAACACAAGCTCGGTTCGGGCATTACGCTCAAAACGAGTTTTGACGTCAAGCCAGGAGACTATCTCGTCCGGCTGGTGGTGAGGGACGCGGAAGGACAAATGATGTCTGCGGAAAATGGGACAGTTGAGATTCGTTAAACAGGAACTTTGGAGGTGTGGTATGCGCGATCGTCGGCTAGCTCTTCTGATTGCCCTGATGTGTCTGACTGCTTTGTGGATGTTCCGACAACTAGGCTCCGACAGCCCCGTGGTGCACGCCCAGCAGCCAGCCACAACGGGCGCGAGTGAAACCGAGGTATTCCACGCGGAGGCGCGCCTGGTTCTGGTGGATACCGTGGTGACCGACAAGAAAGGCGACTACGTTCGCGATCTTACTCAGAAAGACTTCAAGGTTTGGGAAGACGGCAAGGAGCAGGTCCTCACCAGCTTTTCCTTTGAGGAGAGCACGACTTCCACGAACCCACAGCCGCGCTACATGGTTCTGTTCTTTGACAACTCCACCATGAGCCCCGGCGATCAAGTCAACGCCAGGAATGCGGCGGCAAAGTTTATCGATGCGAATGCGGGTCCGGATCGGTTGATAGCCATTGCGGATTTCGGCGGCAGCGTGCACATCTCGCAAAATTTCACTGCCGATGCTGAGCGGTTGAAGCAGGTAGTGGCGGGTTTGCAAGGGTCGTCGGTTTCGCCGAACGCGCAGCCTCCGCTGGTGGCGTCTCTGGGCGCTCCACCCGTGGCACCGTCTCTGACTAATGCAGAGGCTGACTTCGGCATCCAGAGTGTGCTGCTCGCTCTGCGCAGCCTGGCGAAAGGTCTGTCCACTGTGCCCGGACGCAAGACGCTGGTGATGTTGACCTCCGGTTTTCAGATGACCCCGGAATACCAGTCGGAACTGACCGCAGTCATCGATACGTGCAATAAATCGAATGTTGCCATCTATCCCATCGATGTTCGCGGGCTGGTTGCAGACTTGAACGGACCGCACAGCCGTCTGGCACTGCCTGCCATCGATTCCGGATCGGGATCGTTCGTCCCGGCAACATTTCACGATTCGAGTGACGGCTCCGATCGTCCGATGCTCAGGCTGGCGCTCTTTGCTGAACCAGCTGCGTCCCCCGCGCAACATGGTGGTGGCGGAGGTGGTGGAGGAGGCGGCGGGGGAGGTGGTCATGTTGGGGGTGGATTCGGCGGAGGTGGAACCGGTGGAGGCGGCAAGACTGGAGGCGGAACTTCAGGCGGCGGAAGCACTGGTGGCGGCCGAACCGGAAATGGATCCAACAACAATCTCTATAGTCCCTACTCTCAGCCCCGGGCGATTGTTCCGACATTCCCACCCAGCGCTGCCGACAACCAGCAGGTTCTCTATCAACTCGCCGACGGCACGGGTGGGTTTGTCATCCTTAATACCAATGATCTGTTGGGTGGGCTGCAGCGGATCGCCAAGGATCAGAATCAGTATTACCTTCTCGGTTACACGCCCGCAGTTTCCGCGGAGGGGAGTTGCCACACGTTGAAAGTCAAGGTGGAGCGCGGAGGAACGACGGTTCGCGCACGCAGTGGCTACTGCAACGTCAGGCCGACGGATCTTCTGGCCGGCAATGCGGTAGAGAAAGACCTGGAGACCCGCGCCGGAAGCGAGATGAAGGGCAACGTCGATGCGCTGATGCAAGCGCCTTTCTTCTACACCTCGCCGAATACGGCCCAAGTTCATCTTGCGCTGGAGATTCCTTCTACCGCTTTCAAGTTCGACAAGGTGAAGGGGAAGCAACATGCAACCGTCAACATATTAGGTATCGCCTACAAGCCGGACGCGTCGATTACTGCGCGTTTCAGCGATTCCGTGAACCTCGACTTCGACGGCAAGCAAGAAGTGGAAGAATTTCAGAAACAGCCATTTCGCTATGAAAACCAGTTTGGGATCGTCTCCGGCGAGTACAAGTTAAGAGTCGTGTTCAGTTCCGGCAACGAGACCTTTGGCAAACTGGAAATGCCACTTATCATTGACCCGTACCGCGGTCAGGAGTTGAGCATCAGCGGTGTGGCGCTCAGCAACAATATTCGGCATGCAAGCGATGTCTCCACGGATCTCGACAGCCAACTGCTTGAAGACCGAACTCCTTTGATGGTGCAGGGGATGGAAGTTTCGCCGTCCGCGTCGAACCATTTCGCGAAGACGGACTCTGCCGGCATCTACGCGGAAATCTACGAACCGCTTTTGAAGAATCCGAATCCTCCGGAGGTTGCGTTTGAGCTGAAAATTGTGCAACGCTCGGATGGACAGCAGAAATTCCGCAGCGCCAATAAGGTCTCCAAACTGAAAGCCGGAGACCCAGTGATTCCGCTCGGACTCAAGCTGCCGGTCGATAAGCTTGGCCCCGGTTCCTATCGGGTGGAGTTACGCGCCGAGGACACGGCGGGACACATCACCAAAGCGCGAACGGTCGATTTTGAGGTGCAATAAGGTCGTGTGCTGTGCCCTTGAGCTCGGTTCAGGGTTCTGTGAAATGTTGTTTCCCCAATCGAATCCTGCAGGATTGCGGACTTGAACCGCCACGGTTGGGGATCACTCTTTATCTAGATATTCGCCGGGAACATCGTCTTCCGGCAGCTCGTGAGTGCGAACTTCCTTCTCGTCAGAGTCGTCAGCGCGCTCGACACCAGCGACGACATCGGCTTCGAACGCATTCCCTTCGTCCATCAACTCCTCGACGCTCTCCGAATCCGCAGCTTCGAGGCGGGACAATCCCTGTAAATCGCCGGACTGTTCGTCTGAAGGAGATCCCGGACGGGCCAGCGAAAAGGGTACGGCACTCGGACGCTCGCTTTTCTTCCGAGGCTGTTTCTTAACCGAGGCCTTATTTTTCTCCACCCTCTTTGGGACAAGTTTCTGTTTGGGGACAGACTTCTTTTTCGCCAACTTCTTCGCGCGCTTAATAGTCTTCAGTGGCGTTGGCCTCTTGCGAGCATTCTTCTTCGATTTGTTTGAACTCGTCCTAGTCTTCCTTTTGGTGGCCATTCGCGCAGTCTAGCATCGGCGTAATGCGTGTGGCAAAGCCGAACGGGGCCATCTGTTCATCTTCTGTTCTTGTTGTTCTTGCGCCACAGATTTCGTCACAAGTTCAGACATGGTATGTTCTCCTCACAAGGAAGTTTTCTGAGCGCGATCAACGTGCATCTCGAACGACTGCCATTAAATTGAGGGCTCAAGATGAACGATCAACAGCAGACGGAGCAGCGTTCTGGAGTGCGAGATCAAGAGATCCGTGCGGCACTGGATCAGCATTGGGCAGCGTCCGATGCCAACGATTTTGAAACCGAGCACCTCATCTATCACGAGGACGCGGTGCTGGATTACCCGCAGTCAGGCGAGCGCACCCGCGGTCGACACAACATACAGTGCCAGCGCGCCGGTCAGCCGAGCAACAAACGGTTTACTATCCGGCGAATCGTCGGCAGCGGCGATCTTTGGGTCACCGAATTCATCCTGACCTATGACGGCAAGCCGTCTTACACGGTGAGCATCATGGAGTTCAGGGGCGACAAGGTTGCGCGGGAAACGCAGTACTTCGCGGATCCATTCGTCGCTCCCGCATTTCGCGCGCAATGGGTGGAACGGATGGAGACGTAAGCTCGAGGCATCTGCGGCGGCAGGAGCTGTTCGATCAGATGACGGAGCTATACCCACATCGGGTAGCCAATCACTCGTGGTTGATGTTTGGATTCCCGCAGCCATTACCCACATCAACCGCTCATGCGAATGCTTCCTCGCGCATAATGGAGGATTATCGCGAGGTAACCGGGGACAGACGGAACGTTCCGCAATCTTTAGACAGGAGATATTCGTGACCAACCCCGTGTTCCCTGGTCGAAGTTTCTTCCACGGCACCAAGGCCAACTTGAAACAGGGAGATCTCATCAAGCCAGGATATAACTCCAACTATGGAAAAAGGGCGGCGGCGGCTTACGTCTATCTGTCAGGTACTTTGAATGCGGCGATCTGGGGAGCCGAGTTGGCCTTCGGCGAGGAACCCGGCAGAGTCTACGTTGTGGAGACGACTGGCCCGATTGAGGATGACCCCAATCTGACCGACAAGAAATACCCAGGCAATCCGACATTGTCGTATCGCTCCAGAGACCCGCTTCGGGTGATGGGAGAGGTCATCGGTTGGCAAGGCCACTCCGCCGATGAACTCAACGATATGAAAGCTAACGTTGAACGATTAAGGCAGCGTGGTGTTGAGGCCATCGAGGACTAGACGATTGTCGCTTTGGTATTGGTCGATACGTTCGTCCGATAGACTTGTCGTCGCGCTTCTGGCTTGATCGCGGCGCTGCTGATCAAGAGCGATTGTGAGCACTGCAATCACCGCACCTCACATTCGGCGTACACTGTATCGGAATTGGAGTCGCCTATGAACGCCGTAACGAACGCTGTACAAATCGAGCAGAAGAGCTATGAGATGCCCCCGCGAGAGGGGATGAGCATCGCGCAGTTTCTTACCGTCGCCGACATCGAGCGATCGGCGCGCTACTACGAAAAGGTCTTCGGCGCTCGCATTCTGAGCCTGGGTGACGGCAACGCGCCTGGGTACCTTCAGCTTGCGAATATCTGGATGATTCTGAACGTGGGAGGCGGGCCGACGCCGGACAAGCCGACGGTAACGCTCAGCGTCCCCGACCCGAACCACATCAACAGCTTTATGAATTTCCGGGTTGCGGATATTCAAGCGTGCTATGAATTGTGGAAAAGTCGAGGAGCGGAGTTCATCACGGAGCCGATCCCGAAGTACGGCGAGATACGCTGCTACATCCGCGATCCTGACGGATATATTATCGAGGTCGGCCAGAGCACAACCGTCAAGTACGGTTAGCGCTCTCGGCCCGGCTGAGGTGGGGATTTAAACGCTACAGATTTCCGCGTTAGTGCCGCCCATTGGGGTGAATGGTATAACTCTGCTCGGCCGCGGTCGCCGAGAAGTTGAGTTTGCGCGATACGGGGTATGGTTGGGGCACATCCTCGGTCGGAGGGACGAGAGATGGATTGGAAACGGTTGGTCCAGTTTGCGCTGTTGGGCAGCGGTGACGTGGAACAATATGCCATCCTGCTGGTACGCGTTTCAATCGGGGTGTTCTTCGCCATCTCCGGGGCAAACAAATTGTTTGTCGCGGGCGGCACGAAACCTGTTTACGAAACGCTCGTTAAGGCCAATATCCCGTTTCCTCGCCAGACAGCTTACTTCGTGGCGGGCGTCGAGTTCGTTTGCGGATCCCTGGTGACTGTGGGGTTTCTTTCGAGCCCGGCCAGCGTGGCTTTATTGATCGATATGATTGTCGCCACTTTGACCGAAGCGATCTCCACCCTGCCTAAAGGACTTTCGCCTCTTAGCTGGCTGGACGATTTGCTCTACCTTCCGGAAGTCTTGTACGTGCTCTTCTTTATCTGGCTGCTCTGCTCCGGTCCGGGAAGGTTCAGTGTCGATTACTGGCTCGCCGGCAAGTTATTGGAGTGACCGATCGACAAAGCAGCTCGTTGCCAGAGTTAGGGCTATCCGCCGCTCGAATTGAAATTGAGCGTGTCGGTCGTGGTGTTCGCCCGGCAGCGGCTGCCAGAGTTCAAGCCACCAGCAAGATCTTCCCGACACCACCTTTTTCTGCCGCCGCTTGAGCCTCGGCCGCTTCGCGGAGTGGCAGTTTCTGGCTAATCGGGATTACCAGCTTGCCATCGCGCACTGCTTCAGCCATGAACTCGAGCGTTTCCCTGTCGAATTTCGAGAATACGTGTACCACCTTTACAGATGGATACTTCGCGGAGTTTTGCGGCGCCTCGACCACCGATGCATACACTCCTCCCGGCTTAACTTTGGCGATGAGCTTCTCGGCGGTTCTTCCGCCGACCGTATCTGCCACTGCATCGAGCGGAGGAAGATTCGCAATCGCGGTGTCGTCGTCGGTTGCGACCACCCGATCGGCACCGACAGTCTTCGCCTCATCCATCTGCCTCTTCAAAACCCCCGCGATCACAGTCACCCCGAGTTGCTTGGCAGTGAATACTGCCGAACGCCCGACATTTCCTACAGCGCCTACGACCACAACCGTCTGGCCCGCTTTGATCCCCGTAGCTGAAGCGAGCTGGTTGCCGGTCGTCGTGACCAGCGGCAGCGCCGCCGCCTGGATCAAATCGAGCCCCCTGGGGATCTTCGCCAAGACCGCTGCATTCACGACACAAAGTTCGGCGTAAGTATTGTCGGCCATAGCGAACACCTGGTCGCCGACGGAAAAGCCTTCCACACCCGGCCCAATCTTGACCACAGTCCCCGCGATATCGACCCCGATGAGACCCGGGAAGTGGATGGGATAAAAATCTTTCGTTAATCCAGCACGCCGCTTGTAGTCGATCGGATTCACGCTGGTGGCGGCGACCCGCACCAGCACCTCGCCCGAACCCGGAACCGGGTCAGGGTACTCTTCGAACTTCAGGACCTCAGGACCGCCATATTGGTGGACGACAACCGCTTTCATGATTCACCTCCAAATTGGACAACCAGCATTCATCTTAGAACTTCTTGGCGCAGTTGGGATGGTGCTGCCGGAATTTCGCAGGGTAGCCGGGATTTGTCTGATTGCACTCCTCACCAGCAGTTTGTCGCCAATGTCAATGCGACGAAGCAGGGTCTCACGCATTGTTAGCCGGCAGCTCCGCGAGTGCGTCCTCGGTTCGCTACAATAATCTGCGTGCCCGAGACAAAACCGAATCGAACCGAAACACTGACTCGCGTTCCAATTTTCTCCGGACTCAGCGAAACTGAACTCGCTTTCCTATCCCAGCGGACGGTTCCGCGGCGTTTCTCCTCCGGTGAGGCCGTCTTTGCCGAAGGCGAGCCCTGCACTGGCCTCTATGTGGTCGAGTCGGGCCACGTTCGAATTTTCAAAAGCTCCCCTGGAGGAAGAGAGCACGTGCTTAGCATCGAGGGCCCCGGCAGCTCCGTCGCTGAGCTTCCGGTCTTCGATGGTGGAGATTACCCGGCATCGGTAACCGCGATTGATGACGCAACACTTTTGTTTGTCAGCAAGCAGGATTTCCAGTCTTTGTGCCTTGCCCACCCGCAAGTGTCCCTCAAGGTATTACGCGTCGTTGGTTCGCGCCTGAGACGCCTTGTTGGCATTATCGAAGAACTCTCTTTCACGACCGTACGCCACCGGCTGGCGGCTTTTCTAGTCAGGTTGGCGGAGACGTCAGGACAGCGCAGGCCTGACGGAATTGAAATCGTGTTGCCCGCTAATAACCAGGAGTTGGCATCTCAAATCGGCACAGTTCGCGAGCTTGTTTCCCGGAATCTGTCGCGCTTTCAAGCCGAAGGAATGCTCAAAATTGAAGGACGCAACGTTACGGTGACCAACTTCAAGAACTTGGAGGCTGAACTTCATTCTAGTGAGTAGATTCTCCAGTTGCCTCCTGCCGTGACATAAGTCATCGCGCCTGCCTTCTTCATTCGCTACTCTCCGATCATCGGGCGATACCCGACGAGGAGGATGGCGATGGCTGTAATGACCGAAAAAACAGTCCGTGAAGTGGCAGTAAAAAACCCTGCAGCAACGAGGGTT
>JASHOU010000173.1 GCA_030038475.1 Terriglobales bacterium
CGTATCGCGATCTTGCAAACAACAGAGTTCAACGGGGGATGTAGGTATCCAGCAACGGAAGGAAATGCCGACCTAATTTCATCAAGCGCGCCTGGGCGGCTTCCGGCGTTTCATTTTCGAACATAGGAGTCATGAGACGTACCAGAGCGCCGTCGCTGCGGTTCATGCGGATGGAATCGGCGATAAGGTAGTATTTGGCCCAATATTCACTCGCCACTTCGCGGCCGTGGGCTTGAAACCAATACAAGACGAGTTCGCGGTCGAGTCCCTTCGCGACCACGTAACGGTTGGCGGGAAACAAGGAACCGTCAGGCGCTGCGATTTGCACAACTTCGCGCGAAATGGGCACGTATCCGTTGCCTGGCAGGCAGTGGCTGGGCGAATGGATGGTATCGCCGGTGCGTTGCGTAGGGAAATAGGCGACATAGAGATTGATCCAAGGGTCGGTTTGCTGCTGCTCCAGGCGGGGGTTTTCATAGTCGCGCAGAAGAAATTCGCCGGCGCCCAGGATATCGAGAGTCGCCTGGTCAATGGGCTGGTCGGTTCCGGTCCAGCCGTCGATTTCAGTGGGAAAAGAACTCAGAGGCGCGCGCGGCGGGAAAATTTCTTCGCGCGAGTGAGCCTGGAGCGCGAGCGCGGTAACCAATAACAGCATCGCCACAATGGCGAAGCGGGCCGAACCTGCGGTCGTGGCGGGTTGGCCAGGCGGTGGCGTTTGCCGCGTCGGAGACGCAGCACGCCCGGTTTCCACCAGACGGGAAAGATTGGGGCGGCCGAAGATTGCCTTAGCAAAGATTGAGATCATCCGGTGCATGGCGAAGAGCATGATCATGGCTGCGACGAATATGACCCATCCAGAGAACGTGTGGAAAAACCCCTCAGCCTTGTCGGGATCCCAATACTGCACCAGCAGGCCAGTGCCAAAGATACGAAAACTGTTGGCGACAACCGCAATCGGCACGGCGAAGCACACCAGAGCGATACGTGCCCAGAGCCGAGTTTCCATCAGATACCCGTAGATGATGGCTAGCGTCACCAGCGTCAAAAGAGACCGAATTCCGCTACAGGCTTCGGCGACGTCAAGAGGCATAGCAGCGAGCACGATAAGATTGCCTTCGCGTAACACGGGAACGCCGACCAACTGGAGCAGCGCGGTGGCCAACTTCGCGGCCAGCAATTGCAGGGGGAAGGTCACATGATTGATGAGCAGCGCTGGAATGGGAATCATCAAAATCAGAAAGGCCCAAGGGAACAGGACGGCTCGGAAAAATGTCCAGCCTCGAAACAGAATAACGATGCCAGCCAGCAGGATAAGCAGAGAAACGCGGGAGAAAAATAGTTCCGAACCGAGGACGCCAAGAGCCAGCGTGAGTAGGCTGAGGACGATAATCGGAACGCCGGCCCAGGAGGACCCCGCAGGAATTGCACGCAGTCGCTTGCGTTCGCCCCAGATAACAAAAGCAGCGAAGAGAGGAACGAAAATTCCGTGCTCGAAATTCGGATCGTTGTGGGGTCCGACCCACTGCAGAACAAGGCGCACAAGAATCGAGGCGTAAAGCCAGACGATCAGTAGCAGAAGTGCGCCCGCTTGCCAACGAGGCAAGATAGACGGGGAGCGACCCTCGCGCGTGGGGAGCAGCGACGCCACCTCTGCTGAGTTATTCATACGATACTTGGTACCCTGAGAATATGCGAAAGTTGGTGCTGGAGCAAAGTCAAAGCAATAGTTGCAGTGGCACCTTCGTGCCATATGGAGAATTGAACTTGGACCCGTGGCCGTTGTGGGCTCGAGAGTCGCGGATGCGTTCTTCTAGGCGCCAGAGGATTCTCCTAGACGCTGAAATGCCGGACACATTTCCACTGCTTTTACCCTCACGAATAAATCGTGATTTTTTGTCCGAGCCTGTTTTCGAGTTGTGCCCAGCCGCCAACGCAATAATCTCGTGGTATGCAACCTGTCCTCTGAGAAATGCGAGGAAATGAATGGAAAACCATTTCCCATGCTTGGGAATATTCTCGACGAATTACGGTTCGGTGGAACACAGGGTCGGTTTGGCGAATGCCTCCATAGAGATATGACTCATTGCTCCGATGACAAGTGGAAAGTAATCCTAACTATTACCTGTGGACGTGGGAAATGATTTTCCTATTTCTCCGCAATGTGATAACGTCAAGTGCATATCCACTTGGATGGCTTCGTTGCAAGTTATTGAAATATAGGGACGTATTCCGCTGACCGGTTTCGACCGTTTTCACCCGGATTGGCAGCAGGTGTGCTCTCACAGGCATAGCCCTTTTGTCCAAGACTCTCCCCTCGCGTCTTGGCCGCAAAACAGAAGCGAACATAAGATGGATCTGGATAATAGCGAAATCCTGGCAACCGCAGCCGCGCCGCAGAACGGCAGCGCTCGCGTATGGCTTGAGAGCATAAGCGCCGGCATGCGCACGGTGGAAGCGGTCATACGAGAGCTCGCCCAGAATGGCGTGCCTGTCCTGGTCGTGGCCGAGCACGGTTCGGGCAAGGCTGCGGCGGCGGCACGCATTCATGCTCTCTCGCAACGCGCAGAGGAGCCATTTCACGTTTACCAGGCTCGTGAAGCCAGCCAGGAGTTGCTGGCCGCTTGCGACGGCCAGGCGGGAACCGTTTATCTCCAGGATGTGACCGACCTGGTGGCCGCGGCGCAGAAAGAACTGGTTCGCCAGATCGCTTTGAATGACGCCGAGCAGCGGCGTGTACCCCGTTACATCTGTGGAACTTCGCGCGAGTTGGAGCCCGAAGTGAAGGCCGGCAAGTTTCGCGAAGACCTTTATTACGGAATCAGCGCAGTCTGTTTGCGGCTGCCTCCATTGCGGCAGCGGAAGGAAGATATCCCGGCACTGCGGGATTGGTTTTTATCGGCTGCAGCGCGCGACTTGAGCCGCGACGTGCCAATGCTCAGCCCCGAGACGCAGAGCTTTTTCGTGGAATACAATTGGCCGGGAAACATCCGCGAGCTGAAAGACGCCGCCAGAGCGATTGTTGCGCTGGGCGATGAAGCGCTCGCCATGGGTGGATTGCGTTCGCTTTTGCGGCGGGTCGATCAGCGGAGCAACGGCGAAAAGATTTCCTTGAAAGACGCTTCGCGCGCCGCTTCGCGCGAAGCTGAAAAAGAAATCATCCTGCAAGTATTGACCCGCACGCGCTGGAATCGTCGGCGCGCAGCGCAGGAGTTACAGATCAGCTACAAGGCTCTGCTCTACAAGCTGAAGCAAATGGGGTTCGAGGGGTACGGGGCGTGAACACAAGATTGGAAAATTCCGAGGTTTCAGGGTTTCGAGGTTCAAGTCCGAGGTCAAGTCCGAGCGCAAGTCGAAGACAGCATCGGCGCGGTAGTAATGCTGCACGTTGAACCCTCGATGCTTACAACATTGAAACGTGAGAGGAACGAGTCAAAGAATATGAAATCCACATGGCTAGCGGTGCTTGGGGCACTAATTTTGATCGGCAGTCTGGCGATGGCGCAGGATCCGCCGGCTGAACCCGCCGAGAGTTCGGCCCCGGCCAGTGCGGCTCCCAGTAAGTCTGTTCCGGTCAGCACTACGAACGCCGTCGCCAACAACCAAGCCGGGCCGACGTATGTGATTGGGCCTGACGATACCCTTCATATCGCGGTCTGGAAAGAAGCCGACCTTACGGCTACCGTACCGGTGCGTCCCGACGGCAAGATTTCTCTGCCCTTGCTCAATGATGTGCAAGCCGCTGGGCTGACGCCGGAACAATTGGCCTCCTCGCTGACGGAAAAGCTGAAGAAATACATTGCCGATCCGCGCGTCACGGTGGTGGTCGCGGCGATCAACAGCAAGCGGATTTACATGGTCGGCGAAGTGGCGCGCACCGGAGCGCTATCGATGTTACCCAACATGACCGTTCTGCAAGCGCTGTCTAGCGCCGGGTTGAACCAGTTCGCCAAAACCAAGGGCATTTATATTCTGCGCAGCGAAAACGGCAAACAAGAAAAACTGCCGGTGAACTATCGGAAGCTGGTCAAGGGCCAGCACATGGAACAGAATTACCTGCTGCAGCCGGGGGACACGATTGTCGTCCCCTAAGCGAAATCGGTCCGTCTAACGGATTTGCAGGTGAAGTGTATGAGTAAAATACGAATCCTCCAGATGGCGCTGCTGATCATGGGCATGAGCATCACTCTGGCAGCCCAGGATAATACGCAGTCACAGCCGCAGGCGCCTCCGCCTGACACGACGCCGGCGCCGGCTTTTGGGCAGAACGCTCCGATCCTGAGTCCGGAGAACCCGCCTGTAACAGGGTTGGATCAACCAGGGCTCGATCTGCACCCTTCCAGTCGCAGCTTTATCTCGCCCGCCATCGAGGTCAGTGAATCGGCGGATACGAACGGGGCCAACCAGCTTGACTACAAGGGTTTAAATTCCGTCAGCCGCGTCGTAGGAGCATTCGATCTGCAGCAGTTCTGGCCGAAGAGCGATTTGTTTCTCGAGTACCTGGGTGGCGGAGCGTTCTACACCCAGCCGTATTACGTAAGGCAATTGCAAGCCATGGGTTTCCTGTTCGTAACCCGCTGGCGAACTGGCCAGTTGGCGGTGCGCGATGCCTTCGAGTACCTGCCCGACGGTTCCTTTGAGATCGGCACTTTCGGCGGATCACCCGGTTTGGGTATTGCCAACTCCGGCGGCATCGGAATTGAGGGTGGTGGTTTGCCTGGCGCCCATCTCTTCGGCGGTGGTTCGTTCGGCGCCGTGGGAAATTATTCCCGGCTGGCGAACACAGCCATTGTGGATGTCGTTCAAGCCATCAGTCCGGTTGCTGCCCTTACCGTAGCGGGCGGATTTAGCAACGCCCATTTCTTCGACCCCACGGATCAGCTGATCAATAGCGATCAGCTCACGATTGAGGGCGGGTACAGCCATCTGCTTGGGCGTTACGATCAGATTGGCGCGATCTACGCTTTTCAGCTAATCCAATTTCCACAAGTTACCGGCGGTCAGATTTACGCCCATATCATGAATATCCGATACAGCCACGCCATCAGCGGCCGGTTGCGCTTGGTGGCCGGCGCTGGCCCGGAGTACCTGGAACTGGAAGAAGGCGGCTACTCCTCACGCTGGGCGCTGAGCGCTCGGGTTCAGTTGCACTACAAGATGGGCAAGGGCGAGTTGATTGCGTCCTACGAAAAATTCACTTCGGCGGGATCGGGCTTATTCGCCGGTTCGAATGTCCAGGCGGCTCGGCTCGGCTATACGCGCCCACTGGGACGCACCTGGCAGTTCTACGGCGATCTTGGCTATTCCCATAACACGAGAATCCAAAGCACCCCGGAGACTCTGGGCATTGGTGCGGGAAGTTACAACGATGGTTTTGCCTCCGCCATTTTCCGCAAACATATCGGACGTACCTGGGAATTCCTGGCTGCGTATCGCTTCGGCGAAGAGGAGTTCGATGAGCCGATCACCTTGTTCGGCTCGACCGGCAGGATTTCGCAGCGGCAAATCGGCGGCATTGGATTGCTGTGGCATCCCCGGCCAACGCGGATCGAATAAATTTCTTGGTCGCCTTGAGCGGCCGGATTGGTGAAGAAAATGGAAAATCGCGAACTGACAATGGACGATTATCTGGCAATGCTACGGCGGCGCCTGAAGGTTATTTTGATTCCCACCCTGATTGCCCCACTGGGAGGATTTCTGGCTTCTTATGCGCTGACGCCCAGATATACCTCGACGTCTACGGTGCTGGTGGAAGGCCAAAAGGTGCCGGATAACTACGTCACGCCGGTGATCACCTCCGATTTTGCCCAGCGAGTACAGACGCTCAGCCAGGAAATCCTGAGCCCGAGCATTCTGCGTCCCATGATTCACAGCTTGTCGCTCGTACCGGCCGATCAGGAGGGCAAGCTGATTGGGAATATCGAGCAGAATATGCAGGTCCAGCCCGTCATCACCTCGATGAGTCAGGCCGTGGACCAGTCTCCCGCCGCCAAGTCGAAGAAGCCCAGCGCCGGCAACGAGCCGGTGCCCGGTTTCAACGTGGTTTACACCGACAGTGACGGCGTGCGCTCGCAAAAGATCTGCAACGCATTGACCTCGCTGATTGTCGATCAGAACCTGAAAGCGCGTTCCGAGATTGCCACCAGTACCACCGAGTTTCTCACTCGCCAGCTCGATGATGCCAAGCGCACGGTCGACGAGCAGGATGCGAAGCTGGCCGCTTTCAAGAAGCAGTACATGGGTCAGTTGCCGACCGACATCGACAACAACATGCGCATGTTGATGTCGCTGAACACGCAGCTCGATGCCACCACGCAAACCCTGGGCCGCGCGCAGCAGGATATGACTTACACGGAAAGCATGCTGGCGCAGCAAATCGCCGCCTGGAAGAGTTCGCTGTCGAGTCAGAATCCGCAGACACTTCAACAGGAATTAGCTCAATTGCAGGCGCAATTGTTGCAACTGCAGGCGCGATATACGGACGACCACCCGGATGTGATCAAGACCAAGGCTGACATCGCCGAAGTTGAGAAAAAGCTGAAAGAGGTAAACACGGCGGCCGCGGCCGAAAGTACAAGCGCCAGCGATAAAGCCGCCAGCAGCACCGCGGACTCCGCCGAACCGCCCGAGATACGGCAATTGCGGCTGCAGATTCACCAGTATCATGACGTAATCGATCAGGCGACCTCCGACCAGAAGCGGCTGCAGGCCGCGATTACGCGCTACGAAGGTTACACAGCCATGAGCCCGAGCATCGAGGAGGAATATAAGGTCCTCACTCGGGATAACGACAATGCCCAAGCCTTCTACAAGGATCTGCTGGCCAAGAGAAGCTCCGCCGAACTCGGCACCAGCATGGAAAACGCTCAAGAAGGCGAGCAGATGCACATCGTAGCGACGGCTGGCGCGCCTGATTCTCCGTCTTTTCCGGTCCGCCCGCTTCTTGCTGCCGGCGGTCTCGGAGTGGGCCTGGCGCTCGGCGCTCTGATCGGCATCATTCTCGAGTTTAGCGACAAGTCGATCCGAACCGAGAAAGACGCTGCCGCGGTCATGGATCTGCCCTTGCTGATTTCCGTTCCCTGGCTGACTCCGGATGAAGCTGTGGCTGGCAACGGCAACGGACGGCGGCGCTTTTGGCGCCGGGACGATTCCACTCCGCCTAAGGAGCACGAGCACGTAGGGGTCTAACATAAACCTATGTATAAAGAATTTTTTGGACTGCGTGCTAATCCGTTCAACGTCAATCCCGACCCGCGCTATCTATTTCTCACGCGGCACACGGAAGAGGCGTTGGCTTGTCTGACCTACGGCATACAAAGCCGCAAGGGCTTCGTGCTGCTGACAGGCGAAGTGGGTACGGGGAAAACCACGCTGATCAACAAGTTGATGGAATGGTTGCGCCTGCAGCAGGTGGCCACGGCCTTTATTTTCAACTCGCGCATGGACGTGCCGCAATTCCTCGATTACATGATGGCGGATTTCGGTGTTCCCTGCGAAACCAAATCGAAGAGCCAGATTCTGCAGCGGCTGTATAACTGGCTGCTCGATCGCTATCGCGCGGGTGAGACTGCGGTGCTGGTGGTGGATGAGGCGCAGAACCTCTCCGACGAAGTGCTCGAGGAGATCCGCATGTTGACCAATCTCGAGACCTTCACCGAGAAGCTGCTGCAGATTGTGCTCGTCGGACAACCGGAACTGGAACAGCGTCTGAAGCAACCCCAGTTGCGGCAACTGCGCCAGCGCCTGACATTGCGCGCCAAAACTCACGCTTTTAACCTGGAAGAGACCAAGTCCTATATTGCGCAGCGCCTGCGCATTGCCGGCTCGAACGGGGAGCCGATTTTCGAGCCCGAGGCCAACGTCGCCATCTTTCGTTATTCGCTGGGCATCCCGCGCGTCATCAATCTGCTTTGCGAGCACTGCCTGGTCAGCGCATTCGTCGATCAGAAGAAGACAGTTTCGGGCGAAGTGGTCGATTCGGTGGCGCGCGACTTCGATTTGAGCGATGGCAACGCTGGCGGAGGGATGATTACGCCCGATCCTGCGGCAGCGGAAAAATTCGATCTGGTCGAAGCCTTGCGCACTTTGGCAACCCTGGCCGACCGGCTGCGCCAAAACGAAACACAAGATCTCCCCAAGGAAAGGAAACTATGAGCCGTATCCATGACGCCTTAAAACGCGCCGAACAAGAAAGAGCAACTTCCACGGGGACGCACGTAGAACCCGTCGTCGATCAACCCCTGGCAGTCGCCGACAACATGCCGACATTGCAGCCAGCGGGAGCTAGCCAGATGCCAAACCTGGCCTCGGGGTTGAATTACGAATCGCTGCTGGCCCGCTGCCCGCAGTGCGAATGGGCTCCCGATGCTCGCACCATGCTTTTTTTCCAGGGGGACGAGAGCCGGACCGGAGCGGAAGAGTTCCGCACCCTGCGCTCGCGCCTCTACCAGATTCGCGAGAAGCTGCCCTTGAAGCGTTTACTCGTTACCAGCGCGCTTCCCAAAGAAGGGAAGTCATTCGTGGCGGCCAATCTGGCGCAGGTGATGGTGCGGCAGCACGGGCGCCGCGCCCTGGTCATCGATGCGGATCTGCGCAATCCCGGCATGCACCGCCACTTCGGAGCCGCGCAGACGCCCGGATTGACGGAATATCTGTTGGGCGAATGCGATGAGTTTGCTGTGGTGCAACGCGGCTCCATGGAAAACCTGTTCTTTGTCGCTGCGGGTCGTGCGGTTCCCAGCGCTCAGGAGCTACTGGCTAACGGACGTCTGAAGCTGTTTCTGCAGCGCCTCGAACCCCTATTCGACTGGATCGTGCTCGACTCCTCGCCGGTTATCCCAGTCTCGGACGCCACGCTGGTCGCTGGCGCCTGCGACGGCATTCTGATGGTGGTGCGCGCCAATGTGACGCCTTCCGACCTGGCCAAGCGCGCGCGAGAGGAGTTTCCCGACAAGCTGCTGCTCGGAGTGGTGCTGAATGGAGCCCCGTTGGGCAAGCTTGAGTCCAAGTACTACTATGGCGAGGCTGTCACCAGCCCCGCCTGAGACGAACCGAGGTCCGATTGATCCGGCTCTTCCATGTCTATTACCCGATTCGCACTCTCATCCTGCTTTTGGGCGAGGCCCTGATCGTTTGGACCTCGTTCTTGCTGGCGACGCTGGTCGAGCTTCGGGAAGACAGCTACCTGGTGCTGAATTATGAGTACGGGTACCTCAAGCTCTTCATTTTCACCGGAGTGGTGTTGCTGTGCTCGCATTGGTTCGATCTTTACGACACGGCGCGGCTCAACACCAAAGGCGAGCTGTATTTTCGCTTGTTGATGGTGCCGGGCTTGCTGGCCTTTGTGATGGCTGGCATCGGCTATATCCGGCCGAATCTTCTGTTGGGCGGCGGCTCGACTGCGCTCGGCCTGTTCATTTTGACCGTGGCACTCTTCGGCTGGCGCCTGGGCTACGGCTGGCTGGTGCAGTTACCCATGCTGGTCGAACGCGTCTATGTTCTCGGTACCGGCGACCGGGCCCAGCGGCTGGTGCAGGGCCTGCGTCAGAATCCTGAGATCGGCGTGGAGATCGCCAGTTGGACTGGAAAACTCGAAGGTGAGGTGTCGCGCCAATCGGTCGCGGCTCATCTGATGGAAGTGGTCAACAAACAGAAAGTCCATCGCGTCATCGTCGCCATGCGAGATCGTCGCGGCAACATGCCCATGGATGAATTGCTCAAACTGCGGATGCGGGGCGTCAAGATCGAGGAAGCAACCTCCTGGCTTGAAAAAATTTCCGGCAAGATCGAAGTTGAAAACCTCAACCCGAGCTGGCTGGTGTTCAACGAAGGTTTTCGGCGCACCACAACCTTCGTCCTGGTTCGGCGCGTGCTTTCTGTCATTATCTCTTTGATTGGTTTGATCCTCACGCTGCCTTTGCTGCCGTTGATCATGCTCGCCGTACGCCTCGATTCCGAGGGGCCGATATTTTATATGCAGACACGCGTGGGCAAGAATGGACGGCTGTTCAAGGTGGTGAAGTTCCGCACCATGCGGCACGATGCTGAGGCGGCCAGCGGTCCGCAGTGGGCGGGCAACAATGATCCGCGAGTTACGCGCGTGGGGAAGTTCCTGCGGACCACGCGTCTGGATGAAATTCCGCAATTGTGGTGCGTGCTCAAAGGGGATATGGCATTTGTTGGGCCGCGGCCCGAGCGTCCGGAATTTATCGAAAATCTCTCCCGCGAGATCCCATACTATGGCGTGCGGCACATGGTGCGCCCGGGGGTTACCGGATGGGCGCAGATCAAGTACAAATACGGAAGCACGATTGAAGACGCGCGAGAAAAATTGCAATACGACCTTTACTACATCAAGAACGCTTCGATCGGTCTCGATTTCCTGATTATGTTTCAGACGATCAAAACGGTTTTGTTGCGTCGGGGCGCACAGTGATACGCCGTCGCGGCTGGTTTTTGGGGGAGTCGCTGATACGCAAGGTCGTGCGGCGAGGCCGTGCAAGTTAGGGTTCGAGAAAGAAGGGCATTGTGGCAATCGCAGACAACGTAACTGAACTGGAAGAAGAAGTCCCAAGCTGGCGCAAGCGCGTCGTGAGGGTCGTGGATCCGACCAAGTCGGCCTTCTTCTGGCTCGAGGCCTTCTTCGTGGTTTACTGCGCGCGCCCGGAAGACTGGGTTCCGGGTCTGAAGTACGTACCGTGCGCCAAGATTACGGCCATCCTGGCGATGTGGGGTCTGTTCACGGCCATGGGCAGAACCAAACGCACGCTCAAAGATGTTCCCAAGGAAGGGAAGATTCTAATCACCCTCATTGGCTTGTTGGTGCTTGGGGGATTTTTCTCGCCCATCTGGAGGGGCGGCGCCATCAGCCGCTCTCTCGATTTTGCCAAGGTCTATATTGCATGGATACTCATCTTCCTGATCATCACCGATTTCGGGCGTTTACGGAAAGTCATCCGGATTCAGGCGGCCTGCGTGGCCATCATTTGTGCGATCTCGATTATCAAGGGTCATGACACCCCTCGACTGGAAGGTGTGATCGGTGGTATCTATTCCAATCCGAACGATCTGGCCTTCGCCATTGTATTGACCTTGCCCTTCGCGCTTGCCTTCTTTACCACCAGCCGGAGCGCCATCGGAAAAGCAATGTGGGTGTTGGGGATGCTCATCATGCTGGCGGCGCTGTTTCTTACCGCTTCGCGGGCCGGTTTTATTAACCTGGTCATCTCCGGGACAGTGAGCTTGTACCATTTTGGCATCAAGGGCAAACGCCCTGGGCTGATCGTCGGCATTCTGCTTTCCGGCATCCTGCTAGGAGGTTTGGCGGGCGGAAAACTGTATGACCGGTTTCAGGCGCTCTCAGGCGATAGCTCGACCGACGAGTCGGCCTATGGATCCTACGAAGACCGCATGTTTCTTATGAAGCGGGCGGTTGAAGGCATCGAGAACTATCCGATTTTCGGCCTTGGCAGCCACAATTTCGTCTCCTACTCGTTGATCTGGCACGAAGTGCACATGACTTATCTGCAAATGGCGGTCGAAGGCGGCATTCCCTGCCTGATTCTTTATCTGATGTTCATTCGGATTGGTTTCAAGAATCTCCGCATTCTGCTCCGGACGAAGGACCTGGACGAACACACAGTTCTTTTCATCGGTGCGCTGCACGGTTCGCTGATCGGCTTTGTTGTAGGAGCATTGTTTGCGCCCGAGGCCTATCAGTTCTTTCCCTACTTCGCCGTAGCTTTTATCGCCGCCTTGCTGCAGATCGTAAGAGAAAGAGAAAGGGAGGGTGGTTTGGCGCCGGCCCCGGCAAAGAAAAAGCCGCGACATTTCCTGGAGGTTTATGCCGATAACGGAAGAGCCGGTGCACTCAGCCCTGTCCGCTGATTTGCTCGGGATTTTGCGTTGCCTGAATTGCGGCGAGAGGCTGGAGGGCGACTCCTCTGGAGGGTTCGACTGTCCGGCGTGCCGGCGCGCGTATCCGCAGGTCAACGGCATCGCGCGTTTTGTGGACGCGCAGCATTACGCCGCCAGCTTCGGTTTCCAGTGGCACCGCTATCAGAAAACGCAACTGGATCACGACGAGGTGCTGGAAGCCGACCGCCATTTTCGCCGAAAGACCGGGCTGCGGCCCGAGGAACTCCAAGGAAAACTGGTTCTCGATGTGGGCTGCGGCATGGGCCGTTTTGCTGAAGTTGCAACGCGCTGGGGAGCGCGCGTCGTGGGAGTCGATCTGAGCCTGGCGGCGGAAGTCGCGGCCAAGAATCTTCCCGACCGCGAATTTATCGCCATGCAGGCGGATGTCTTCGCTCTGCCGTTTGCGCCGGAGAGCTTCGACGTCATTTACAGCGTGGGGGTTTTGCATCACACTCCCGATTGCGAAGCCGCGATCAAAACCTTGGACAAATATCTCAAGCCGGGCGGCGTTCTCGCCGTCTGGCTCTATAGTGGATACAACAAGTGGTATCGCTTCAGCGATTTCTGGCGGCGCTACACGCACAAGATGAAGCCGGAGACGCTGCACGGAGTTCTGCGGGTCGCGGTTCCGTTCTTTTATCATCTCGAACGAGGATTGCAACGCATTCCTGTGCTGGGTAAGCCCATGGCGGGAGCGGTACATCACGTCTTTCCCGTGAATCGGCAAAAGGACCCCGAAGCACGCCTGCTCGACACCTTTGACTGGTACTCGCCGAAGTATCAGTCGAAACACACGTACGAGCAGGTATTCCGCTGGTATGAGGCGATGGAGATGGAAGACATGCGCATCGGGGAGTCTGCGATTGCGGTGCGGGGACGCAAACCGGCTCGGCGGGCTTGAACGCTAATTCCGCGATCTGCCGCTGAGGATTACTAGATCCTGGGGTTGTAAAAGGTAGCAAAAGCCGTGTGCGGAATTGCCGGAGTGGTGAGCGCAACTCGAGAGAGCGACATCAGCGAAGCGCTGGTGCGCCACATGTGCGACCAGATTGTGCACCGCGGTCCGGACGACGAAGGCATTCTCGTGCAAGATGGCGCCGGGCTCGGAATGCGCCGGCTGAGCATCATCGATCTTTCCGGCGGGCATCAGCCGGTATTCAACGAAGACCGTAGCGCATGGATCGTTTTTAACGGCGAAATCTACAATTTTCCCGAGCTTCGCCCGGAGCTTGAAAAACACGGCCATCGCTTCTACACCAAGACCGACACCGAAGTTATCATCCATCTCTACGAGGAGATGGGGGCTGACTGCGTGCAGAAATTGCGGGGCATGTTCAGCCTCGCGATCTACGATCAGACCAAGCGCAAGCTGATTCTGGCGCGCGACCGGTTGGGCAAAAAGCCGCTGCACTACGCGCTCGTCAAAGACAAACTCTACTTCGCTTCCGAAATTAAATCGATTTTGGCAATCGCTCCCGAACTGGCGGAAGTTAACCCGCAGGGTCTGCTCGAATACTTGTATTACGGCTACGTTCCCGATCCCATCACTGCGTTCACGGGAATCCAGAAGCTGCCGCCCGGACATTCGCTGGAGTTCGAGAACGGCAAGATTCACGTCCGCCAGTAT
>JASHOU010000174.1 GCA_030038475.1 Terriglobales bacterium
ATCCATCGACCGAGGAAACCATGAACACTGAGTCTCTAAACAAATTCCGCGATTTGGTTGTTATCGCCTTGGGCCGCGTTCTCGAACAGCAGAACCGTGTAACCTCTCTTTCTGCCGACGTTCTAGCCTTGCGGGAAGCAATGCGAGACACTCCGCCAATGAAGAGGTATCTGGCGAACAAACGAGTTCTGAGAGGAGTTCATACCGATCTCGCCATTCCTGATTCTGACGACGCATTAGCTGCTCTAATTCAGCAATTGAAAGATTTGAAGTTTTAGAAGTTGACACACTCCATGCTCCGGCCCTAATGTGGGCACGAGCAGAGCGTCACAGCCACGGCGGGCACCCGTGGCTTTTCTATTTATGAAACTTTACATCATTGCCTTCTTTTTGTTTCTGCCTTTCCAGTTCTTCCAACTGCTCTTTTTCCAGAGTTGAACTGTAAGGGTTTCTCTCTATGTGTTTCTTCAGGTGGGCAATGCGTTCATCCAACGTTGGTTCAGGCATACCCGTTTGATGTTCCACAGTCTAGACTGATGCAAGAGGAAATTCTTTATGTCGCTCTGGGCTGAGATTCTATTATTTGTTTTCCTTACCCTCATTATGGATCGTCTCATCGGCATTCAGCGCGCCCTTGCGCAGATTGGAAGCCGGTTAGAGGAAGCTATCGAAGATCGAGAAGAAAACAACTCTAGAGCCGATACCGGGAATGAGTTTGAAGACTAAGATGCAAGCCGGTTGGATGATCTGTCCGTGAAAGAAATCTGGGACCACCCGTTTGGCCACGGGAAGCTAAAAATCGAGCGGGCCAACAAGCACATCGCGGATATCGAGAAAAGACTCCACGCCTCTTCGGACAGTAACGGCCCCACTATGCACGTCAATGCGACAACGGGGAAACAGGTTCTCCACTACGGACTTACTGACGACAGACTGCGCTCCGATATTGCTTTGATTGTTGGAGATGCAATTCACAATCTGCATTGCGCTCTCGATATCGCTTGGTGCGGGATGTTCCCGGCAACTGCCGCTCACAGAAAGTTTCCCATCTACCCGAAGAAAACGCGGGAGGAGTTTAAGGGTACGCTCAAGGGGACTGGCGTAACAGTCGCCATGCTCAATCTTGTTGTCGATGGCGTGAAATGTTACGCGGGAGGGGACGCCGATATTCTCGCTCTCCACTCCCTCGACATCGACGACAAACATCATCTCCTCATTCCCGTGCTCACGGTCGTAGGAATTAGCGGCGTGGAATTGGAGAATGAAGATGGAAGTATTGACCGCTTCGACGTTGGAATTACACGGCCCAATCACTACTGGCAAGACGTTTCCCTTGGGGCAAAGTTCAAGAACCACGGACAGGTCAGATTTAAGATAACTTTCCGCGAGGGAGCACCGTTCGAGAACTTGGAAGTAGTGCCTGCACTCTTCCGCATCTCCGCAAAGGTCTCGCGGATCGTCAACCTTTTGCAGAGGATGAAGTAGTTCCATGAGAACGGCAGTCTCTCATGGCATTTTCAAACTCATTTATTCTGCTGAGGTATTTGGCGCACCAATTGCTATAGGTGAGTTAGAGATATTATTGCCGCCTAACTCGATGATTCCAAAGATCACGGGGGGTGGGGGGTCCTAACAAATCCGAACCCACGGCCAATAGCAACTGGCCAATGATTCGCTAACAAGGAGCGCCATGCAGTCCACTGAATCGCCCATTTGTCAACACATCAAGACCAACGGAGCCCGCTGCGGTTCGCCCGCCCTCAAAGACAAGCTCTTCTGCTTCTACCACGAGCGTTGTCGCACCCTAAAATTCGAGTATGGTCGCCCCAATCTCGAGTACTCCCGCTTCCGTGAATTGATTTTGCCCGTCTTCGAGGATTCGCACTCCATTCAATTTTCCCTTCATCAGATCACCGAACGGATTCTGCGACGCCAGATCGATCCCCGCGAAGCCGGGCTCGTCCTCTACGCTCTCCAGATCGCCTCTTGCAATCTCAAGCATCTCGACGCCGAAATCCCCGAACCCTCCGAAATGGTCACCGTCGAGCCGCCAGACGAAACGCCCCGAGACACTCCCGAGGAAATCGAAGCCCGCCGCCAGGCCGCCCACGCCCGCTTCGAAGCCATGTTTCCGCTCGATCCCAAGCCCGCAACCACAACCAAGCCGAATCTGCTAGCGGACAATGGGTGAGGTGCGAAAGCCGAGGTGCGAAAGACAAAGAGAGCTTCGGGCAGAGACAACGCGCCCTTGCGCAGTCGTTCCGCCATGTCGCCCATGCGGCCGCCGTGGCCGCCGCCAGCGCTCACTGCGGGTTAGAATGGATGCGTTAAAATAGAAGCGTTAGAATAGAAATATGGCGCAAGAACTCAGCTTCGGTCCCTACGTCAATATCGAAAAGGGTAAACGGGTGGTTAAGGAACTCGTCTACGGAGACGGCGTGCCCGACGGCATCGTCATGAGCACGCTCGATTCGGCCATCAACTGGATGCGGAAGAATTCCATCTGGCCGATGACCTTCGGCCTTGCCTGCTGCGCAATTGAAATGATGTCGATGGGTGCGTCGCGTTTCGATATCGCGCGCTTCGGCGCCGAAGTATTCCGCCCGTCGCCGCGCCAGTCAGACTTGATCATTATCGCCGGCCGCGTCTCCAACAAAATGGCTCCAGTGATTCGCCAGCTCTGGGAGCAGATGCCGGAACCGAAGTGGGTAATTTCCATGGGCGCGTGCGCGACTTCCGGCGGCGTCTTCAACAATTACGCGCTGGTGCAGAGCGTGAATCAGGTTATTCCCGTCGATATCTATGTCCCGGGATGTCCGCCGCGTCCCGAGCAGCTCATCTACGCCATCACGCTGCTGCAGGAAAAGATCATGATCGAGCGCGGCACGGTGAAGAAAGCGTTGAATCTGGTCCCAGCCGGCGAGTGAATCTGGAGATCGGAGAATCGGGTCATCGGGTGATTTGTTAGATCATTCGATCGCCAGATCTCCCGATTACCCGATGTTATTACTGTTTCGCCCGCGCTGCCATTTGCCGCTCCGGCGGCGTCATCTGGTTCCAGATCGCGGTCAAATCTTTTTCCAGAATCTGATTGGTCGGATCGAGCCGTAGCGCCATGGCGAACCACTGATACGATGTTGGCAGATCGCGTACCACGCAGTGGCCGGTGGCATACATCGTTCCGAACGCGCTCCGCGCTTTGGCATTGGATTCAGCCGAGGCGGCTTTCAGATACTTCACTGCCTCGTCGCAGTTTTCGGGCACACCACGTCCATACAAATAAGCTTCACCCTTGCGAAAGTCGGCATCGCCGCTGGCCGTCGCGACAGGCTCGGGCGAAGCCTGTGCTGCCGGAGCGATCGCTTCGCGTTTCGACACTGTCTTCTTTTCGAGTGGAATCTTCGGCGATGCCGCGCGGGCCGAAGTCGCGGGCGCAGGCGACGGTTTCGGCACGGGTCTTACTTCGGGCTTCGTCTCCGCAACGGGAGGGTTTGCATTCTCCGACGGGCCTTCGGGAACTGGCGATGGCGTGGCCGTTGCCGGCGCAACCGCTTGCGACGATGCAGCGGATTGCGTCGAACCTGCATCAGGTGCGGGAGCGGCCGTCGTCGCTGTCGGTTTCGTCGAGCTCATATCGGTAGGAGCTGCCGCGGGGCTTGAACTTGCGACCTGCGGCTTTTGAGTCTCCGTCGGGTTCAGATAGTTCGTATAAATCCACCATCCCGCTCCGCCGAGCGCTGTGAGCAGGACCAGTAGAAGCAGAAAGCGCCGTCCGCCGGTCTTTGGCTGCTCGGGCTCGAAAAAAGAATCCAGGCCGGAGAAAGATTTTTCCCGCAGCAAGTCCATGCTCGGCTGGCCTGAATCAGGCTGATTGGTCGCGGGTTGATTCAAGCCCAGCATCGACGGACCACTGATTGACGGAATATTCATCGACGAACTGCTCGACGGAGTGACGACCGACGGATTAGCACCTGATGTTATAGGCCTGTTTCCCGGTCTGGTCGCGCTTTCTGTGCCGGGCCGCGGCTGTTCCTGCGCGTTGCCGGGCTTCGCCTGGGAAACTGGAGGGAAAGCTGAGAGTGGATTTAGTGACGGCGCGCCCGCAGGACGCCGAGCTTCGAGCACGGCGCCACACATTCCGCAAAAGCGGAAGTTGTCCGAATTAACTTCACCGCATTTCGGGCAGATCACTGGGGTTTTTGCGAATGTCTGACTCATAGTCTAACAGGCCCTCGGAAGGCTCGTCTCCGGTTGAAACCCGTTCGGTGCAAGCTCGCCGCAGTGCGTAATAAAATGTAATCGTTCAATTTTCGCTATGCCGAAAGCATCGAACCCGAAGCCGGCCGCTTCGGCGAAACGCTTCGAGGCTCCGCTTGAGCGCATGCGCTCGCGTCTCAATTGGGTCATTATTCACCTACCCTTCGATGCCGCCAGAGTGTGGGGGTTGCGCGCCCAGATTAAAGTGAAGGGCGAAATCAATGGATTTGCGTTTCGCACATCGCTGTTTCCGACCGGTGATGGGCGACATATTCTGCTGGTCAATAAGAAGATGCAGAAGGGTGCGCGAGCAGTTGTCGGCACCATCGCAAATTTTCGGCTTGAGCCGGATCGTGAAGAGCGAGTCGCGGCCATCCCAGCGGAACTTGAGCGTATTCTCGATGAAGATCGGTCGCTGCGGCGCTGGTATGACGGCTTGAATCATTCAACCCGCAGTGACATTGCGAAGTGGATCACCGATCCCAAAAGTACCGAAGCCCGCACGCGCCGCGCCGAGCAGCTTGCCGAGCGATTACTCAACGTGATGGAGGCGGAACGCGAACTTCCTCCGATTCTGCAAGTCGCTTTCGCACGCAATCCACGCGCCCGCGAGGGTTGGAAGGCCATGTCTGATGCTCGCCGGCGCGGGCACCTCTTCGGCATTTTCTACTACCGAACTCCCGACGGCCAACTCCGGCGAATCGAAAAAATGTTGGCAGATGCGGCCGAACTCGCCGAGAAAGTCAAGAACAAGAGAGCGTAGGTTGCCGCCGCGACGACAATCAACGGAGCTATCTTCGGCAGTGGCTGAATTTGCCTGTGGAAAACCAAATTCAGCCGCTGCCGGTTTGCCTCGTTGAACCACGCCGTGTTAACATCAAAGCGTTACTAAACGACAACGATTAGAGACAGGAGTGCAACCGGTTAGTGCTAGCCCGAGAGCAAAAGCAATCCGTAGTTGACACGTATCGCACCCACCCTACCGATACCGGTAGTCCGGAAGTTCAAATCGCTCTGCTGAGCGAGCGCATTGGTCAATTAACGGAACACTTCAAGACGCACCAGAAAGATCACGGCTCGCGCCGCGGGCTTCTCATGATGGTTAGTAGACGTCGCAGTCTGCTCGACTACCTGAAGAAGTACGACTCGGAACGGTATAAAACCGTTATCACCAAGCTCGGCATCCGCAAATAACAGCGCAACCGGCTTCGTGTGGGGCCGGTCCATAACCCTGAGAACTTTGCAAAGTGCGTTTCCAAACGCGGCCCTGACATACGCGCCCGCCCACCCAAACCTGTACTGGCGCGATGTGCCCCCTGCTCAACAAAAGGATGATCTATGAAGCCAGAAGCAACTACAGTTTCCGTCGAATTAACCGGCGGAAAACGCCTCACCATTGAAACCGGAAAACTAGCCAAGCAGGCCCACGGCGCAGCTCTTGTGCGCTTTGGCGACAATGTCCTGCTTGCCACCGCCGTTGCTAATCCCGACCCCCGCGAAGGCGTCGATTTCTTTCCCCTCACCGTCGATTACCGCGAATACACCTACGCCGGCGGACGCATCCCCGGCGGATTTATCAAGCGCGAAGGCCGCATGAGCGAGCGCGAAATTCTCACCAGCCGCCAGATCGACCGTCCCATTCGGCCCATGTTCGCGGAGGGATTCAAGTGCGAGACGCAAGTCATCGCCTTTGTTCTTTCCGCCGACACCGAAAACGATCCCGATGTCTCCGCCATCAACGCGGCTTCGGTCGCGCTCACCATTTCCGATATCCCGTTTCTTGGCCCAATCGGCGCCGTGCGCGTCGGACTCATGGATGGCCGTTTCATCGCCAATCCCACCTACACCGAAATGCGAGATGGCCTGCTGAACATCATGGTCGTCGGCACGGCCGATGCCATCGTCATGATCGAATCGGGCGCGCGGGAAGTAAAAGAAGAAACCGTCGTCGACGCCATCGAGTTCGCGCACACCGAAATCAAAAAGATCTGCGCCGCCATCAGCGAACTACGCGGCAAAGTCGGCAAGCCCAAGCGCCAGGTCACGCCGCCCGAGTTCGACGAGGCTTATTACAAGTCTCTGGAAGCGAAAATCGGCGCCCGCCTCAGCGACGCCCTCGATACGCAAAAGCATCCTAAGTTGGAAAGCTACGATCTGGTTCGCGTCCTCGAGAATGAGTTGCTCGCCGCTCTCCCGGAGGACGACGAAGAGGGCAAGAAAAAGCTTTCCAAGTATTACGAAATCCTGCGCGAGCGCATCTTCCGCAATCAGGTAATCGATCACAAGCGCCGTCCCGACGGACGCGCCTTCGATCAGATTCGCGAAATCTGGATCGAAGCCGGAGTGTTGCCGCGCGCCCACGGCAGCGCCATCTTCACCCGCGGCGAAACCCAGGCCCTCGTCACTACCACGCTCGGCACCAGCGACGACATGCAGCGCTTGGAGGGTTTCGAGGGCGAAGCCAAAAAGCGCTTCATGCTGCATTACAACTTTCCGCCGTTCTCCGTCGGCGAAGTCGGCTTCATGCGTGGAGCTGGCCGCCGAGAAATCGGCCATGGCGCGCTCGCCGAACGCGCTGTCTCCGCTGTGCTTCCGACCGAAGAAAAATGGCCGTATGCCATGCGCGTCGTCTCCGACATTCTGGAGTCGAACGGTTCGTCCTCGATGGCCACGATCTGCGGCGCTTCGCTCTCGCTCATGGATGCGGGCGTCCCGCTGACGGCTCCCGTCGCCGGAGTTGCCATGGGACTCGTGAAAGAAGGCGATCAGTACGCCATCCTCACCGACATCGCCGGCGCCGAAGATCACTACGGCGACATGGATTTCAAAGTTGCCGGGACCAAAGATGGCATCACCGCTCTGCAAATGGATATCAAAGTTGCCGGCATCACCTCGCAGATCATGCGCGAGGCGCTGGCGCAGGCGCAGCGCGGCCGCCTTTTCATCCTCGACAAAATGGCCGAGGTTCTCGGCGAGCAGCGCACCAAGGTTTCCGCCTACGCGCCTCGCATCTACACCCTGCAGATTCCGGTCGACAAAATTCGCGACGTGATTGGGCCCGGCGGCAAGATGATTCGCAGCATCATCGAGCAGACCGGCGTCAAGATCGATGTGGAGGATTCGGGCAAAGTCAACGTCGCTTCGAACGACGAAGTCTCGGCCAACAAGGCATTGCAGATTATCCGCGATCTCACAGCCTCCGCCGAGGTGGGGAAGACCTACCTTGGCAAAGTGAGCCGGTTAGCGGATTTCGGAGCTTTCGTCGAAATTCTTCCCGGCCTCGATGGTCTGCTCCACATCAGCGAAGTCGCCGAGCACAGAATCAAAGACGTTCGCGATGAACTGAAAGAAGGCGATCAGATATTGGTGAAAGTTCTGGCCGTCGAAGGTAACCGCATCAAGCTCTCGCGCAAGGCGATTCTGAAAGAGCAGCGCGCCAAAATGGCGGGAAGCGGTTCACCAGCTCCCGAGGTGGACGCAACCGCGGCTTCGGCGCCACCGGTCTCGCAAAGCGCTCCGCAGGGCACGCCCACTGCGGTAATTGAGGGCGGAGCCGATTTCGATGCCGAAGATGAGCCGAATTTCAATCGCGTCGATGGAGTCGTGGCGTCGGTGGAAGCCAGCGGCCATTCGGATGGTTCCCGCGAAGGCGGACGCTCCGGTGGAGGTGGCGATCGCGATCGGAATCGCCGGCGCCGCGGTCGCGGACGCGGTCCCGGAAGTGGAGGCGGCCACGGTGGTCACGGCGGCGGAGGCGGACGCGGCAGACGCTAGCAACACGCCCACGTAATTCAAAACGACAATCGTTTGAAAATGCCTTCTGGAATGTGCCGCACAGCGGCCATAACGTAGCGCCACACCTTCGGCGTGTAGAGAACGTCAGGCGCGCGCCGTTCGAGCGCCCGCACAATATCGCGCGCAACCTGTTCCGGCTCGGCGAAGCGCTCAGAGTTTGCCAGGTGGTCGGTCATTGGAGTCTGCACCGGCCCGGGCTTGATCGTAATCACGCTGACGCCGACAGGATGAAGTCGGCTGCGCAGACCCTGAACGAATAACGAAAGCCCGCCTTTGGCAGAGCCATAAACATAGTTGGCCCGCCGTCCGCGATCTCCGGCGATAGACGTGATAACGGCCAGACATCCGCTGCGGCGCCGCTCCAATTCGGCGCCAAATAAGGTCAGGATCGCAGTCGCGCTGACAAAATTGACGTGCAATTCTTCCAGAAGAGCGTCAACCGACAATTCACAATCCGTCTGGTCGTGCATCGAACCGTAAGCGAGCAACACGGTATCAAAATCGGCTAATGTTCGACGGGCAAAATCAAGTATTCCCGCATGATGTTGAATGGCAGCTAAGTCGGCCGCATAAGTCAAGACGCTCTTGGCCCCGCGAATCAGTAAGTCCGCCTGAAGTTCAGCCAGGCGTTGCGGCGAACGCGCGACCAGAAGTAGTTCGCATCCACGATGAGCCAATTGGCGCTCCACTGCCAGAGCAATACCCGAGGTCGCGCCGAGCACGACGACCTTTTTCATTGGAGTTGCGATTGCGTTCCCTGCGCTCTCTCGTGCAGCGACTTCAGTTCGCGGAACTGTGGAGTTTGTGGCAATCGTCATCATCCCTGAGACTCCGTCACGCGCCGCCAGAATGAAGACGACATTTTAGGATCGATGTAAGGAACAAACTCGCGCCAGCGCGGGAAAGATGCTTCAAACATAGCCGGACTCATGCGAGAGTCTTTCGCCGGATAAAGCGCTCCGCCGCTTTGCCGGACGACATCGTCGAGCGACTGCATGAGTTTGAGCGTGCGCTCGCCGCGCATGGCGAAATCGAGCGCGATGGTGATTCCAGGACGGGAAAATGAGAGCATTCCGGCTGGCGGCGCTGAACCAAATTGTTTTAGCACTCCGAGAAACGAACCCATGCCTGAGCGCGCGATAAGATCGAGTAACTGCTCGATGGCTTCGATATTCGTTTCCGGAATTACACATTGATATTGTAAAAAGCCTTGCTTGCCATAGAGCAGATTCCATCCTCCGACGGAATCGAGCGGATAAAAAAATGAGTCGTAGGGAACAACTGCCGGATCTTTCTTCGCCGCATGAATTCTGTAATAGGCAGTGTTAAATGCCTTCACCGCATAACGATTCAGCATCCACGCTGGAAGCGCAAACGGGAGCTCCGGGCCATGTTTGCGCTGAAATGCTTTGCCGCATTCGGCGGCATGATTGCCACGGAAGAAGATGCCACGCGCGTTCTTTCCGGCAAAGCAGTCAACCCAGGCGACCGTATATTCGAAGCGATCGTTGCTTTCGCGGCTGAGGTCGAGGAATGACTCGAGAGACTCAAAGGGAACAATCTCGGCATTGATCCACGGACCAGCCACTCGCTTGAGTTGAATATCGGCCCAGGCAATGACGCCGGTCAGCCCAAGTCCTCCAATCGTTGCGCGTAACATTGCCGAATTCTGTCTTTCATTGCAAAGGGCCAGACCATCATTCGAGCGATACAGCGCAATCTGATGGACATGGGCGCCAAAGCTGCCGGCGCAATGATGGTTCTTGCCGTGTACGTCGTTGGCAATCGCTCCGCCGATAGTCACGAAACGCGTGCCCGGCGTTACTGGAAGAAACCACCCCTTAGGCAGAAACACGTCGATGATATCTGAGAGACTGACCCCGGCTTCACAGCGCACCATGCCGCTCGATTCGTCGAAACCAAGAATGCGGTTGAGACGTCGGCAATCGATCAGTTCACGGCCAGCATTAAGACAGGAATCGCCGTAGCTGCGGCCGAGTCCATGAGGAAGCAGGGATCCAATCGCAGCAGTTTTGAGAATCTCCGGCACTTGGTCATTCCAGGCAGGCTTGTGAACATAGGCGTGGGCAGTCTTCGGGTAGCGTCCCCACGAGAGAACCTGCGCGGCGGTAGCCGCCGCCGGACGTTTGCGCAAAGCCGTTGCTGTTTGACCAGACATACTAACTAAGTATCGAAACCAATGTAGGTTACGGTGACAACGACGGAAGACATAATCGCTACGCTATAACTTACTGTTGATCATGCTTGCAGCGATTACAATCGCTGAAGCCAACGCCACTCCATAGCTGACGGGATCGCGAATCGCCAGTGTCACAGGATCTTCCTTCAGTTCTCCGCGATGCGCCAAAAGCCAAGTCCGGCTGAGCCAATAAAGGAGTATGGGGCAGAGCAAGAAAAGGAATTCCGGCGCGGAATAAAGCAAACGTACATCCTGACTGTGAACATAGAGGCTGAAAATCACGACGGCAGAAAAACTGCTTCCCACGCCCAGCGACAGCAACAGTTCGCGGTCGCCAGTGTTATATCCGCGCCCCGAATTGCCGGTTTTGACTAAGTCACTGGCATGGACTAAATCGGAATAGCGTTTTGCCATCGCCAGACTGAGAAATAGAAACATCGAGAACGTCAAAAACCACTGCGAGAGTGGCGTTGCGGAAACCAGCGCGCCAGCGAGAATGCGAAAGCTATAGAAGCTGGAGAGAACGAAAACGTCGAGCAGAGCGATCTTCTTTAGATAGAGCGAATACAACATGGTTAACGCGGCATATCCGAGCAGAACTAACCCGAACTGCACGCCAAGCCGAAACGCCAGGCTGAGCGCGGAAAGCAGCAGGATTAACGAAACAAGCAAGCCAGCAGGTATCGAGAGTTCGCCGGCGGCAAATGGGCGTTTCTTCTTCCAGGGGTGTTCACGGTCGGAGTGCAGATCGAGCAAGTCGTTGAGGATGTAAAGCCCGGAAGCACAAGAGCCATAGAGCACAAAGCCTGTGAAAGTTTTCGCTAGCGACGCGGCTGCCAGATTATGGGAGAGCGCGAGTGGTAAAAAGAGCAAGAGATTCTTTGCCCAGTGATATCCACGTAAAGCGTTAATCCAAATGCGAATCGAGCTGTAAAACGCCGCGCGCGGTTCGAAAAACGTAGCTTTCAGGGTGGTCACGGCAGCGGCTTGCGCGGCGCGATGTTGATTGCCGACTACGTAGGCTGATCGAGCGATGCGCCAAACCTCCACGTCGGAAGAGGAGTCGCCCACATATTCAAAACCAGTTTGCGCGTAGCGGTTTGCCAGAAACGCACCCTTGTTAGCTCCCTTGAGATTCACGTGACTGTCGTTGGCATGAACTTCATCGAAAAAGCCGAGATATCTGGCAATTCCTTCTGCAAGGCTGCGGTCTGCAGCCGTTGCGAGCGCTATGCGGCGACCTGCAGCCTTTTCCTGCCGCAGAAGTTCTAGTACTTCCTGCCGATAAGGAAGACGAGAGGGATCGAGGGAAACCCTTGCGGCTAGTTGGCGCTTAACGCAGGCCGGTCCGGCTAGTAACCACACGGGAATCAGCAATAGTGACATGGGACGAGACTTAAGAAGAACGAGAAAACACTCCCACAACAAGTCGCTGCGAATCAAAGTGCCATCGAGGTCAACGCACAATACGGGCGCTGGCGACTGAGCAGGCTTGGCTCCCGTGACGGACCCCATGGAAATGATCGTCGCATAGACATCAGCGTACGGAAGCAGGCTATGTGGCACACGCAGGTAACCTCAGTAACATGCAACGAGTTGTCAAGGCAGATTAGTATGACCTCGTCTACCTCTATGCGGGCCAATCTGGTTTGCAACAGATTGTGACCAATATCCCAGGCAATTCGCGGCCAGAGTGACGCGACCACATGAAGAAGAGCAAGGGCGGCCAGTATGTCTGAAATTTCGACGACAGAACCCATGAATCGCGAATACGCGAAGGCCGAAAGTGATCCATGGGAACCAGTAGCGGGATTCTTTCGCCGGCCTGCGATCTTGCTGCCGACATTGGCCCTGGCGACGGCGGTGCTGTACAGCGGTACTTTGTTCTTCGAGTTCGTTTGGGACGATAAGGCACAGATCGTCGACAATCCGCTCATCCGCTCGCTTGGCAAGCTACATAAGGTGTTTATCAGCGATCTCTGGTATCACACCGGCCGATTTCAGCTTTACTATCGGCCGCTGTTTGTGATCTGGTCGATGCTGAACTACGCGGTTATCGGCCTGCGCCCATGGGGATGGCACTTGACGGCAATCCTGGTTCACATCGCCGCCGTGTTGGCAATGTTCTGGATGGTGCGCAAGTTGGGGATGGAGTACTGGACTGCAGCGTTGGCGGCTGTGATCTTTGCGCTGCATCCGATTCACATCGAGTGTGTGGCTTGGATTTCCGCAGTTTCTGACAGCATGGCCACAGCGTTTGCAGCGTTATCGTTTGTCGGCTTCCTGCATGTACGCGATCAGCATGAGGAGCATCGCGTGCTGTGGCAGTTAGTATCTTGTTTTTTTCTTGCGGGCGCGCTGCTCACCAAAGAGATCGCGCTTGGTTTCACTGCGCTCGTGGCGGTTTACGCGTGGCTCTTCCCAACCGCGAAAGAAACCAGCCTGTCGCAGCGGTTGCGTGCCGTGGTCTTCGCGAGCTTGCCTTATGCGGCGGTTACAATCGGTTATCTGCTCCTCCGAAAATATGCGTTGGCGCAAGTGACGGGTTCGTTTGACCCGATGCATACGCAAAGGGACGTGCTTCTAACGCTCCCCTACGTGCTCACGTTTTACTTGCGGCAACTGATGTGTCCGGTTGGGTTAACGGGTCTTTATTACTTCCCTTATGTAAGTTTGCAGCATCTGGGTAAGTTTGTGGTGCCGCTGCTGCTATTGTTTGGGCTTGTCGGACTGCTGTATTTCTGGGCGCGCAAGAGGAATGATCCTCTTGTCTTCTTTGCTGCACTGTGGATGGTGATTGGCCTCGCGCCGGCGCTGTATTTGCGGGCCTTTACTGAAGGGGACTTTGTACGCGACCGTTACATCTATTTCGGATCCATCGGATTTGCCATTCTTGCCGCAAAGGCCATTCGCATAATTCCAGCACCCAAAGCTTGGAACGCGACCACGCTACAAGGCACGGCAATCATTGCGCTTTGTGTCGTCTATGTTGGCATGTCGCTAGTGCAGCAAACGTACTGGGATTCCGATTTACTCATCTATACCAGGGGATATCAGCTCTATCCGAAAAATCCATATACGGAGGTAGGATTGGCCCGCGAGTACAGTCGGCTAGGTGCTTATGATCGCGCAATTCCGCTGGTGGAAGACGCATTCCGAAGGCGGCGAGACTATCTTTACGGGGCTTATGCGTTGGCCGACGTCTACATTGCCGCCGGTCGCTATGAACAGGGGCGCGCGGCATTGCAGTATGCCCAGGACCTGATGCCCCAATACGCGAAATCGGATACTGGCGCTGCGGCTGTGGCCGCAATGTGGGGAAAATTGGGGGATTATGATCGGGCGCTGGCGCTCTGTTCTCAGGTGCTGGCGCGCGATCCGGATCTGTTCTCAGCCGTTTACAACTGCGGGAATATCCAGATGATGGCCGGTAACTACGATGCAGCGGAACGGTTACTCCGTCGCGCCATCCAGTTATCGCCGGAACTGGCAGCGCCGCGGCACTTTCTGGGCCGTACCCTGTTTCTCGAGAGCCGAAATAATGAAGCACAAACATACTTGGGCCAAGCAGTCGCGATCGACGCTGCCGTCTGGGATTATCACTACTGGCTCGGTATGTCGCTGGAGAAGAGTGGAGAAACCCAAGCGGCCCGAGACGAATATCAGCAAGCCCTGCGCCTAAACCCCGATAGCAAAGATACAAAGCTCCGGCTGAACTCGCTGGAGGCAAAGTGACAAATAAGTCCCCGCAGGTATCGGACAGAATCAGGCAGCCGGGTCCGATCTCGGAAACCTTTAGCTTTGGACTCAGGATAAGCGAAGCAGCCAGTCAAGATGAATGTGCCTACGGGAACGATGTTGCCAGTTCGCTCGCACGCAGAGAGTGGAGGGCCCAATCGGTTGTCCTGGCAACAGTCATGGCACTCGCAGGCACGTATGTTGCTCTCCACCTCCGCAATGGCTGGGTCCCTGCCGACGAGGGGACGTTAGGGCAGAGCGCTCTGCGCACGCTCCAGGGGCAACTTCCGCACCGCGATTTCATCGAGATCTATACTGGCGGACTCAGTTTCATCCACGCCGCTGCTTTCCGCCTGTTCGGCGTCAACCTGATGTCGCTGCGAATCTGTATATTTCTTTTTTTTCTGGCATGGGTCCCCACGGTTTACTACATTGCTCTGCGCTTTACCTCGCTGTTAGGAGCCGGGATCGTCACACTGTTGGCAGTTTCCTGGAGTTACCCAAATTATCCGGCTGCCATGCCATCTTGGTACAACCTGTTCTTCGCCACATTTGGAGCGGCGAGCCTGCTCCGCTATCTCGAAGTACGAAAGACACGCTGGCTTTTTGTGGCCGGCCTTTGCGGCGGGTTATCGACCTTGATCAAAGTTATCGGTGCCTATTACGTTGCCGGTGTTTTACTAGCGCTGGCATTCGTAGAGCAACGATCTCATGAATCTTCCAAGACAAGACATCGAGCGATTGGTTATCGAGTGTTCGCTTTCGGCGCCCTGGGCACATTCTCTGCCGTTTTAATTTACATGTTTCACGCGCGATTAAGTGCTGGCGAGCTTTATCACTTTGTATTTCCTCCTCTCGCTTTGGTGGGATTGGTTCTGCTTTCAGACCACGGAGTCAGCGCGCGAACCGGCGAACGGTTTCGCGGCCTGTTCCAGTTGGTAATTCCGTTCGTGGCCGGTGTTCTTGTTCCAATCCTCTCGTTCTTGGTTCCTTACGCGCGATCGGGCGCAATTCGTTCCTTGTTCACTGGAATCGCTTCCAGCGCAATGTCGCGGTCGGTGGCGCTGGGCATTATTCATCCAATAAGTATAGACAAAAGTATCTACGGAATGATTCTAGTGGGGGTGGTAGCGGCAGCTATCTATCTGCGCGAGTTTCAGAGAAAGCTTATAAGTGCGATGTTCGGCCTCGGGCTTCTGATACTCGTCATCAAAACAACACAACCAATTGCTCTGAATGTCTGGTTCTCGATCGCTACTCTCACTCCGTTAGTAGTGCTGGCAGGCGCGGTTGTGCTGGCGATCAAGAAATCCGAACGTCATGCGAACCTGCAAAAGGAGCAAGTCATGGTCCTTATATCACTGGCGGCGATGTGCAGCCTGGTGCAATATCCATTTGCGGCACCCATCTATTTGTCATACTCGATTCCGCTGACCTTTCTCGCAGCGACGGCGATCGTGAAGCGCGCGAAAAAGCAAGATGGAACATACGTCCTGACCGCGTTGACCGTATTTCTTCTGGTATTTGCAGTTCTAAGGGTGGTCCCAAATTACATTTATGAGCTGACTCACAAAGTTGGAGCCATGTCTGAACTGAATCTGGAGCGCGCCGGTGGGCTGCGGATCGAACTTGCCGAGCAAATGGAAGACCTCATTCATTTTCTGCAACGGCACTCGCCAAACGGTGTGATGTATACCGGCAACGATTGCCCCGAGCTGTTTTTTTTATCCGGTCTGCGCAATGCCACGAATGACGACGGGGGAGCGGCACCCACTAAGGTTTTGCGCGTCTTGCAGTCGGACGATCTGAAGCTGGTGGTCATTAATGAGGCACCTTTCTTCCCCAGCGGGGCAATCGATCCGGAAGTAAAACTGGAAGTTACGAAGAAATTTCCTGAGAGCCGCCGCTTCGGAATCTTCCACGTATTTTGGAGGCAGTGACCGAGGCAAGCAGGAATCTCAGCCATGTTCAGAGGTCAAGTGGAAATCTGTGCTTAAGAAGCGAACCATCGCAAGGCCATTCGTGCTGGAAAAGATTCGGCTGCCAGACTGTCTGGCAAAAATTACCCGTCATATTCCACCTCGGCAATTCGGTCGATATCTGCTCGTTGGCGGTGTCAACACCGTAGTTGGCTATAGCACTTATGCACTGCTAACGGCCGCGTTCGACGTGGTATCGCACCATGGCTACATACTTGCCGGAGCTATCTCCACACTGCTCAACATTAGCGTGTCCTACTTAAACTATAAGTGGTTTATCTTTAGAACCAAGGGCAATTACATGCGGGAATGGATGCGCTGCATCGCTGTTTACAGCAGCGGAATTCTCATTGGCACGGTGTCTCTGCCGATCCTGGTATTCACGATTCGCCGATACACGAATTTTGTCGCCGCAGCGCCGTATATTGCCGGCGCGTTGTTAACCAGCGCCAATGTCGTCTTCAGCTTTTTGGGTCACAAGAACTTTTCCTTTCGGTCTCCAAGCTTAGTGGAAAACGAAAAGCCATTGAAATGTAAAGCAGCGGCCGGTCAACAATAATTGTTTATCTGAGCATAGGCCAGAAGGGCTTTTCATTTCGAAAGCTTTGCGTGGATTTCAGCTAGCGGCCGGCCGCTGCGCCTGAAGCTCGATCATCGCGCGGAAGCGGTTCGCCCGGTTCAAACTGGAAATTAAGCCGCTCGCGTTCCACAACAAGCGGACGATTGTGCACCTGCGTGTGAATATTGCCGATGTACTCGCCGATGATGCCCATGAAGAGAAGCTGGAGCGAGCCGAGAAGAAACATGCCAATCACAATAGGTGCGATCCCGACGGTGAAGTTTTTCCAGAACAGCAATTTGTAAGCAAAATACGCCATGCCCCCAAGCAGAGAAAACAGAGATCCGGCAAATCCCGAAAATGTCACCATGCGAAGCGGAACCTTTGAAAGCTTGGTGATACCAAGCATGGCGAGATCATAGAGAGTATAGAAATTGTTGTTCGACTTGCCGCTTTTGCGGCGCTGCTGCTCATAGAGAACTTCAGTGTGAGGAAGCCCGATTTCGGCGATCATACCGCGGAAGTAAGGATAAGGATCGCCAAATTGCCGGACCAGATCGATAACCTGCCGGTCATAGAGTCCAAAGCCGGTGAAATTTTCGAAGGTGTCGATGTCGTCCGCGAGACGGTTAACCAACCTGTAAAACATCTTCCGAACAAAAAACATTAGCGCCGATTCGCGGCTTTTGTGTTTGACCGCAATGACGATCGGAATCCCCTTCTCCCACTGTTCGAGTAACTGGGCAAG
The DNA here is from genome assembly GCA_030038475.1 of Terriglobales bacterium. Classification (GTDB taxonomy): domain Bacteria; phylum Acidobacteriota; class Terriglobia; order Terriglobales; family Acidobacteriaceae; genus Acidiflorens. The sequence continues at coordinate 17,277 of JASHOU010000174.1, forward strand.
AACCTCGGGTGGATCCTGCAGATCGGACATGAGAACGACGACGGCGTCGCCGCGCGCCTGCAATAGTGCATGCATTGGAGAGCGCACATGCCCGAAGTTGCGCGCATTGCGGATCACCTTGACGTTGGAGTCAGAGGCAGCAATGTCGCGGAGTACGATAAAGGTCGTGTCGCGGGATGCGTTGTCGATAAATATATGTTCGTAGCGGTATTTTTCGATGGTCAGCATCAGGCTGCGCACACGTTCGTAGACTTCGCGCACATTGCCTTCTTCGTTAAAGCAGGGAGTAACTACGCTGATGGTTTTCATGAAGAGGAATCCTGTGTGTTACTAAACGACTTCATTGGTGGCAAGCGTTTTCCAGATTTGGCGGTAGTTTGCACCAGCCGTTCTGGCGGGACGGCATAGAAGACGGCGTCGAGACCGTCCACACAATGAGAGCGCAGCAACACTATAGAGTCCGGCGCCAGGTTTCGTAGCAAGAGCGGAACGCGCCACAGGTGATCCGGTTTATGGTACCCACAAATGGCGAGAATCGGTCGATCGCGGCAAATGACTTGGCGCGCGCCTTCTAGAGCTTGGATTTCCGCACCTTCGATGTCCATTTTAATGAAGGAAACGGCTTCGCCTGCGAGAACATCGTCAAGGCGGACACAAGGAACCTCAAGTCCCGAAGAGCTGGTAATGCAACCGCCCCCACTGCCGTCTCCGCTGAAATGAACAACCCCAGTGTGGGCTCCGACCACCGCGTGGATAAGAAGGGCGCGAGCGCCCATATCGTTCACGAAAGCCTCAAGGCTGGGCATGACGGCTGGGTCGGCTTCAAAAGCGATTAGCTTGCGAAAGCAATTATCGGTCTGGGAAATGAAAGATTGGATCGTGTCTCCAGTGTACGCGCCGCAATCGACGAAACACTCGTTGGCGGTAAGAGAGAAAAGGCCGGGAAAGTACTGTTCGCCCTCGACTGGAGCGCCGATGCAGTCAAAATCCGCGCGCAATCGCAGTTGGAGTTGTGCGGCGAATGTATGGCGCGAAAAGTCGTCATGGAGCAGTTCGAAAGCATCCGCGATGTCGTTGCTTTGCTGAAGCAGGTTTTCAGGGAGTTCCCAAAAAAAATGGGGAAGAAAAGTCCTTGAGTGACGCCAAAAGAGTAAGGGGAAAGCAACGGCGCGGCAACCCAGAGCCCGCAACTGATCAAGCAGTGCAGACATGAGTGGTGATCGGCTGGGATGCCAGATAGCGACGACGAACGTAGCGTCTTGCGAATGCTTGGTTGCCGCGTCCTGAGGGGAAAAGACGGGAAGTCCATCGGTGATTGTTCTCCAAGTGCGGGGATTATTGTCTGCGAAGGCAACGGGTTCGAGGTCCGTGCCGGAGATACCCCGGAGCACGGAACGGCCCAACCGCCCCGCTCCGAAAATGACGATTCGACGCCGCCCCAAGGCCGCCTCGTCGAAGGCTTCCTGCTGGCGAATCCGCGCCGCAGGCGGCGTCTCGAGGAGCAGAGATTCGAGTTCTTGGCGAGCGCATGTCATGAGGGCAAATCCAGTTTCGTCAGTCGCTTCCCCTGCCGGCTTTGGCAGCGCGAGCGGTTGCAGGTTGTGCAGGCAGACCACGCTTGTAGATCAGTTCCGTGAGAGACGGAATGTTGGCGTAAGGACTATCAATGGCGTCGATCATGATGGGTTGATCCCTGGCGACTGGTTTCAGCAAAACCTCGCCCCGCATGAGTTCGCGACAGGAGATTTGCCCTTGCTGCAACGGGATGGCAAGATAGACGTCGGCGTCGTGCAGAACATGGCCCACGGGCAGATTGCGTTTGGCATAGACTCCACGGACTAGCCCGTCTAGGTATGCGATTTCCTGTTGCGGTGGAAGGCGTTTTTGCGTTCCCGGAGCGCCACACATTTGCTTCGCCCGCTGAAAGGCCTTGAACCAGGTATCGATCTGTTCCGGGACGGAACAGTATGGAGAAACCGTCGTGC
>JASHOU010000018.1 GCA_030038475.1 Terriglobales bacterium
CCGATCATTCCGCCCACGGTGCCGGCGGCGGTCGAAAGTTCGGCGATCAGCGCGACCTTGCGATCGGGCATGCACTCCATTTGCGCCAGCACCTCGAAAGCGAGCGTGAGCAGCGCATCGCCGGCGAGGATGGCCATCGCTTCGCCGAATACCTTGTGGCAGGTGGGGACCCCGCGGCGCAGGTCGTCGTTATCGAGTGCCGGCAGATCGTCGTGAATAAGCGAGTAGGTGTGAATGAGCTCGAGCGTGCACGCGCAAGACTCGATGCCCGAGGGTGAATCCGAGACGGCTTCCGCGGCGGCGATGCACAAAATAGGGCGGATGCGCTTGCCGCCCGCAAACAGGCTGTAGCGCATCGCCTTATGGATGGATTCGGGCAGCGCGGATTCGGGCGGGACCCAACGTGCGAGCGCGGCTTCCACGCGTGATTGCTGGTGCGCCAGGTATTGAGCAAGAGTCATGATTTGTCGGGACGGAAGGGTTCGGCTTGAACTTTATCGCCTTTGCGGATCAGCATTTCGATGCGCGTTTCGGCCTCCTCCAACTGTTTGCGGCAGGTTTCGCTCAACTGCATTCCTTTTTCGAACAGCTCCAGAGCACGTTCGAGCGGCAGCTCGCCGCTTTCCATTTCCTTGACGATCAACTCCAGCTGTTGGAGGCCGGCTTCGAAGCTGGCGGTGGGCTTGTCGTCGGGCATGAAAGTTATTTTAGCGTTCACATGAGTGTTACTCAGCGCCCAGGCGCGAGGGTCGGGATGAAATGGTTGCATCGAGCGGCAATGAGGTCGTCGTTCGCACTGGGGTAATCAAATTCCTGCCAACTGGCTGGGGGGTGCCCTTCAGGGCGCTCGCGGGGGAGATTTCAGTGTAGCAGTCCGGAAAAAACCAGGAGCGCAGACGATACGGGACGCTCGTCAGCACGGCGCTCCACGCAGGGGGTCGAAGGCCTCCCGGTTTCAAAGGGTTTGACTGGGCTAGTTGCCCGAATGTTTCATTGAAATTTTTAATATCTTTTTTATGCCAAACCTTACAGCAGCCGCTCCAAACATGTTATCCTTCCCTGGAAGTTTAACAAACATAACGAAAAGAAAGGAAGGTTACGTGAGATGAAATACATCTTTGCATGGATGCTCGCGGCCCTGTTGCCCCTTCTCGCGGCGCAGGACAACCCCGCGGCAGGTACATGGAAGCTGGACGTCGCAAAATCCAAGTTTTCCGGTACGCCGCCCAAGAGCGCGACCCTCACCATCCAGGCGCAGGGCGACAGCTTGAAAACCACGTTGGAAGAAGTCGAGGCAGACGATAGCCATACGGGCTATCAATACACGGCCAGTCTCGACGGCAAGGATTATCCGATCACCGCTTCTACCGCACCGGAGCGCCTGCGTGGCGCCGATTCGGTGTCCTTGAGGCACAACGGCTCCCACTCCTACGGCGCGATGTTCAAGAAGTCCGGGCAAGTTATGATGACCAACATGACCACCGTCTCCAAGGACGGCAAGACCCTGACGCTGGTCGCGAACGGCGCCGACGGGAAGGGCGAGCCGATTAAGCTGATGCTGGTCTGGGACAAGCAGTAGCAGCAGCCTAGTGATGCAATTCGCGAGCGCCCCAAGATAAAGCGGCCTCTATACATCGCCCTACGGGAGTCTGCCCTGCCGGTCACGTTCCCGGACGCGTGTCATCATGCGGATTCGGGATGTCAAGGCCGACATTGACGGTAGTGTCCCCGGGTGCGTTGCCGTAGTCCCTCAAACCAGGACCATTGACTTGAGGGTGTAGACTGAAGGCAACGGGGAACTCTCCCCGCCAAGACTAGGGTTCCCGGTCTAAAATCCCGCCGACGCTATATCGGCTCTCGATTGGAGGATAGCCGATGGGGTCGATTTGCGCCAACTCTGAAGAACTTTGCGAAGTAGTATACTTTCCCGAAGTGGGGAAACCAAAAGACGGCATCCATCTTTCGGGCTGGACTTTTCCAATACTGGCTGGCCTGATGATCGGATTGGCAGCTTGGTGGTTCAATTCCCATCTTCCCCTCGTAATATCAGATGCAATTGAGAAGAAAAACCAGCCTATTGAAACGCGGCTCACAAAAGTCGAGACTTTCCTCAAGCTCACATCAAAGGACGCTTCTTCGGTTATCGGGCAAATCCCAAAGCTACTAAGGGACACCGAGGGGGACGCCAAAGCGCTAGCGGCGGCATTGGAGGTAACGGCAGAGGTTTCTAAACAGGCAGGATCGGAGGGCAAGGAGTCAAAAGATCTCGCTCCTGTGGTGGAGGCCGGAAATATAGCTATTGAATCAATCCCAAAGGTTGCTGCTCCCGCAGGCATTAACGCTCTGCAAGCTCTGATTTCCTACCGGACCACACAAAACGGAAGCCAAGCCCCTAACGAAGCTAATTATCCGGCTGATAATCTACGTCCCTGGAGATTCGAACTGCCGTTGTAGGCGGATGCGAATGGCAACGAGAGCCACACGATTGGCATCAGCGTTCGTTCGGCTCCGGTGGCCTATGCTGCCATAGCCGAGCGGATTGGAACGAATTTGAACGCCGATAAGTCGCTTGGGCCTGCCTTTATTTTCTTCGATAGCACGGGGCATGCGACTACCGTGCATCTTGATGGATGGCACATAAGAAATTTTGTTGTCCGTGGTGCGTACATACTCTACAAAGGCGGCCCGGTAAAGCTAGAAAACATATTTTTGTTAACTGCACGTTTGAGCTGAATAGCGAAGCGTCTGGAGCCATTGATTTCGCGCGGGCGGCCCTGGCCATGGCAAATGTTAGTTTTGAACAGTCTTAGCCGAGTAGTTCACCGAGATTCCATTCATGCTCGCAGATTCCCGCTTCCATCGCGGGGGTGATTCTCAATGAACTGTGCAAGTGTCAAATTCTAATAGGCTATGCAGGGCGATGGCTGCTTTGTGATT
>JASHOU010000175.1 GCA_030038475.1 Terriglobales bacterium
GGTCCAAAATGTGATGGGCTGAAATCCGCCGATGCGGTCTTCGAATCCCTCCGGCGTAAAAAGAACCAGCTGCGACTCGGCACCGGGAATGCCCAGTTCGATCCAGCGCTGCGCCCCAAAGGGTTGGTCGGTCATCACCCGAAAGCCTAGTTTCTCGGTGTAGAACTTCAATGCCCGGTCCTGATCGCGGGTGGGAATGCACGCAAACTTGATGCCACGAATCATTTTCTTTCTCCTTGTAGCGAAGTGACGAAGTGAATGGCAAAGTCGGCTTGCCTGAAAACGCCAACCGAAAACGAGAATAGAAAAGCGCGCCCGCAGATGCAATCAGCTAGTTAATGCTATATTGCTTGTAGGTATAGTAATTCCCAGCATGATCGCGATTTCGGAGATGGTTAGCAGTAGCTCGCCATTCGTCAACTGATTCATCGCGAGCAGCTGAGGGCCAACGACTAATGACCAACGACTAACAAATGATTGCCATCGACGACTACGTAGTTGATGTCCTCATGCGCGACCTGGTCGGCCACGATCGCCGCATGGTCAGCTTTCTTGTCTACCTCTGGTTCACCCGAGAGCAGGAAAGAGTGTCGGAAAAAGAGCAGCGAAAGGGAAATGTAGTGGAAGCCAGCTATCGGCAGATCGCCGAGTGCATCGGCGTGTCAAAAAGTTCGGCGCAGGCGGCCGTCGGCTGGCTCGTCAAAAGAAAGCTCCTGGCTTCAACCAAGAAAACCGCGACCGCCACGCCGCGCTACAAAGTGCTCACTCCCTGGCGCGATTACGAGAGCCGCAACCGCAGCCGGACGTAGCGAGACACCGAGCGCCGGCGGAGTCATGCGAACAAAACGTCCCTGACAAAACAATCGGAATAAGAAACAGCTGGGACAAAAACAATTCAGGGGCCGGGTGTGGGACCGGCCCCTGTTCCCCGAGCCCTCGCCATTACGGCGCCTCTAGCCCCATAAAATCGCCCACGACTTTAGCGTCATATAGCGCGTCGAGCTCGGTGAAGTCGTTGAAGTGTTCGTTAGCAACATTCAACCTTGTCGCTGGTCGATCTGAGTGAAAACGCCCCTCGCGCGGTAGAAAAGAATCCCAACCGCAGATCAGGAATCTACACCCGCCGCGCCGTGCCATTTGTCAAAAAACTGTCACTTTCTTGTTAAATTTTGAGGAATATCCTCGCACCACACAACGAATCGAACCGGATTCGCGCGAGATTTTCACAGCTTCGGAAGATTTTTGCGCACCTCGGTGCCCTTGGCGTTCGGCAAGGTTACGGCTTATGCTGAAAGTGGTGGCAAACTCCAGGTTCCGTTGGAAATGATTTCGCTTCGTCTCTATACACTGGTTCTGGGCGCGATCGGCGTCGCTCTCGCCAGTTATGCCTTGCTGCGCCGCAAGCCCAAGTCCGCCGACGATATCGAACGCGAGCGCCGCACCTGGCTGAATACCATTGGGCGCATCACCGACGGCACCGTGATCGATGTCCAGGAGATCGACGCCCAGCAAACCGATGCCGCGAAAATCAAGGGCGCTGGCAAGCATCCCGCCATCATGCTCATCTATCAATACGACGTGGCCGGCGTTTCCTATGAGGCCTCGCAGGACGTCACCTATCTCCGCCAGTGGATCAACTTGCATTCCTGCCGTCTTGGCCTGCCGACCTCGGTAAAATACGATGCTCGCAATCCCGGCAATTCCATGGTCATCTCCGAAGGCTGGATCGGGCTGCGCCAGTAGCGACCGCGCAAGGCAAGGCGATGCACCGGCCTAACAGCCAATCCATCCATCATTCATTTAGCCCACCATTCATTTAGAATTTAATTTCCATGCCTACCGGCTCCGAAATTCGCCGCAAGTTTCTGGATTTTTTTATTCAGAAAGGTCACCGCGAGGTGCATTCGTCGTCGCTCGTCCCGGCGAACGACCCGACGCTGCTCTTTACCAATGCCGGGATGAACCAGTTCAAAGACGTTTTCCTGGGCCACGAAAAGCGCGATTACGTGCGCGCAACGACCTCGCAGAAATGCGTGCGCGCTGGCGGCAAGCACAACGACTTAGAAAACGTGGGTTTCACCAATCGCCATCACACATTTTTCGAGATGCTGGGAAATTTTTCTTTCGGCGATTATTTCAAAGAGAAAGCCATTCCTTACGCATGGGAGCTGATGACGTCGCCGGAGTGGCTTGGGGTTCCGAAAGAGAAGTTGTACGTCACCATTTTCAAAGGCGAAAACGGAGTTCCGCGCGACTCCGAAGCTTACGATCTGTGGCTCACGCATGTGCCCAAAGACCGCATCTATGAATTCGGCGCGAAAGATAATTTCTGGCAGATGGGAGACACCGGCCCCTGCGGCCCGTGCAGCGAGATTCACTACGACATGGGTCCGGCGGCCAGCGAGCAGGGACACGGCACGACCGCTCCTGCATGTTCCTTTGGTTGCGACTGCGGACGGTATGTCGAACTGTGGAATCTGGTGTTCATGCAGTTCGACCGCGACGCGAGCGGCAAGCTGACTCCGCTGCCGAAGCCGTCGATTGATACGGGGATGGGGTTAGAGCGGATTGCGGCGGTGCTGCAGGGCGCGATCTCGAATTACGAGACAGACCTGTTCACGCCGCTGATCGACAAGGCGGCGGAACTCATGGGCACGACTGTGGTGCTAACTAAGATTGTAAGGCAACCGGAGCATACGGCCGCTTCGCTGCGAGTAGTGGCCGATCACTCCCGCGCAATGACGTTTCTGATCTCAGATGGCGTGTTTCCGTCAAATGACGGGAGGGGCTACGTTCTGCGGAAAATAATCCGACGGGCTATTCTCCATGGGCGGAAAGGGTATGCCGAGGGACCGTTTCTCTACCAGATGGTCTACTCCGTCGTCGATCTGATGAAGGACGCATATCCAGAGCTTGTTGACGCAGCCGACCGGGTTGCGGGAGTTGTAAAGGAGGAAGAGACGCGATTCGCCCGTACACTCGAAGTTGGGCTAGAGAAGCTTGAACAAGATTTCCAACCGCTGCGAGCGGAGAAATTCCTCGCTGAACATCCAAGCAGCACTCTGGAAGTGGTTAAAAAGATGTTCGGCGAGCACGTAACGCCTGCAGACTGGGGCAGCATTGCTCCAAGCCTGCGACCGATTTACCGAGGTGACAAGGCCTTCCGTCTCTACGACACTTTTGGCCTACCGCGCGATTTCATCGAGGATGCATGCCGCGATAATGGATTTGTTCTGGACGAGGCTGGCTTTGACCACGCGATGGAGGAACAAAAAGCTCGCGCTCGTGCCTCCTGGAAGGGCGCGGCCAAGCAAACTGCCAACCCTGCCTACCAACAGCTTCCGAAATCAACTTTCGAAGGCTACCACCAAACGCGCTCCGATAATTGCGAAGTGCTGGCGATCATAAAAGCCGGCCAGGGCGCGCAGGAGATCAAGCCTGGCGAGCAGGGCGAAATCATCCTCGATCACACTCCCTTCTACGCCGAATCCGGAGGCCAGGTTGGCGACCGCGGATGGTTCTACTCTGACGATCACAACACTGTCGTCGCCGAAGTCACCGGAACGTACTACCCGGTTCAGGGAGTGCGCGCGCATGTAGTCTTTGTGAAACAACCCATCCGCGTGGGCGACAAAGTCGATGCCGTAGTCAACACCGAAACGCGCGCCGCCACCATGCGCAATCACACCGCCACGCACCTGCTCCACGCCGGGCTGCGCGAAGTTCTCGGCAAGCACGTCAAGCAGGCAGGGTCGCTGGTCGCGCCGAATCATCTGCGCTTTGATTTTTCGCACTTCACTGGCGTCGAAGACGAAGAACTACAGGACATCGAAGACATCATCAACAAAGAGGTTCTGCACAACGAGCGAATCGAAGTGATCGAGAACGTTCCCATCGACGTGGCGGTCAACGAATACCACGCCATGGCGCTCTTCGGCGAAAAATATGGCGACCGCGTGCGCGTCATCAAAATCGGAGACTTCTCCACCGAACTCTGCGGCGGCACGCACACAGCGCAGACCGGGGAAATCGGCCTGATCAAGATTCTGAAAGAAGGCAGCGTGTCTTCAGGCGTGCGCCGCATCGAAGCCGTAACCGGCGAAGGCTCGCTGCAGCACTTCCGCAAAGACCACAAGCTCGAAGAAGTGGTCGCGAGCTTGACCAGCGGCGAAGCCGCGAAGAATCCCGCCGAAGCCTTGAAGGCCGAACTGGAAAAGAAAGACGCTGAAATTAAGCATCTGGCGCGCGAACTCGATCAGGCCCGCATGAAGTCTGCCTCATCGACCACCGCCAACATCGGCGAAAAAGTCAAAGAGGTTCACGGGGTCAAAGTTCTCACGCATCGCGTCGACAATCTGGAGCGCGCGCAGATGCGCACGCTCGTCGATCAACTGCGTGACAAACTCGGCTCGGCCGTGGTCGTTCTGGGCTCGGCCTCAAACGGCAACGTCTCACTGATCGTCGGCGTCACCAAAGACCTCACCGGCCGCATTCAGGCGGGAAAGATCATCGGCCCAGTAGCGCAAAAAGTCGGCGGCAAAGGCGGAGGCCGTCCCGACCTCGCCGAAGCTGGCGGCAAAGACGCGGCGGCTCTCGATTCCGCGCTGGGCGAGGCTTACAGTGTCGTCGAGTCGCTGTTGAAATAGATTTCCCCTGCGCCTCTGTGTACTCTGTGGTGAAAAGAGCTTTAACCACAGGGAACACAGAGTTGCACAGAGAATTTGCTCGGAGCTTACGGTGGACGACCGCATCCATTTCGTCGAGCACAAAGGAAAAAGAATTCTCGAGTTCGATTTCTCTCATGCCGACGCCAGGAAGATGCAGCTTCTGCTGGAGTACGTGAGGATCGTCGTGGCCAAGCACGCGCACGAGTCGGTGGTGACCCTGGCCGACTTCGCCGGCGCCGAAGTCGATCACGCGGTCGCGATGAAAATCAAGGAAGTGCTCACGCTCGACCGGCCGTTTGTGAAGAAGACAGCGTGGATCGGTACGGAAGGTATTCCGCACGCGCTCATGGAAAATTTCCAGAACTTCTCCCAGCGCACCATCGCGACTTTCAAAACCCGCGAAGAGGCGATGGACTGGCTGATAGAAGATTAGTTTCCGGCGCGGCTCTGGTCTTCCGAACTCTGGTTTTATCGCTCGCCGCGAATTGGATGCAGCGTCTCTCGCAACGGTTGACTGCATAGCTATCCTATGTGGCTATCTTGACATAGCTATGTAAGATGGCTATATTGAATCCATGAAATTCAGCGTAGCCGACGCAAAAAACAAGCTTCCCGAGCTGATCAAGGCCGTCGAAGATGGCGAGCAGGTTACGATCTGCCGCCGAGGCGTGCCGGTCGTCGATCTCGTGCGCACCAAGCAGTCCACAAGAAAGAAGCCAAGGTTCGGAACGCTAAAAGGTAAAATCCAGATTTTTGATCCCGATTGGTGGAAGCCAATGACGGACGAGGAAGTGGAAGATTTCATCGAAGG
>JASHOU010000176.1 GCA_030038475.1 Terriglobales bacterium
GCCCGGACTCTGGTTAGAGTCAGCGGACGCTCGTCGAACAGCCCTCCCCCGAAGTCTGCTCACCACCAATCTACTTCCTGGCCGTCAGCCGGGGAATGGCACGAACGTAGGATCAATATAGGACTTTCTGGTAGGCCCGGCAGGAATCGAACCTGCAACCCTCGGATTAGAAATCCGATGCTCTATCCGTTTGAGCTACGGGCCCACAACAAGACGGGATTTCTGACTCCCCAATTATAGGGGAACGGCAAGGGCGCACGTTTGTAAAGGGATTGACTAGTCTTTCAGCGGCACCATGATCTGATCGCCGCGGCAGAACGTGGCAACTTTCATCAGACGTCCCTGCGGCTGCGGCATGGTGAACACCGGTCCGTAGCAGTACACGGCGTGGCCATTGGCGGCAAAATACCACCGCCCGCCCTTGGGATTTTCTTGTTGCTGGCTGGGGGTGGAGAAAGGCAGCCTAGCTGGGGGCGCCAACTTGGGAACGGGAATCGACAAGACTAAGGCTAGGGCCAGGACCTTCATGATCAGGGTCTCAGTTGTCTAACGGCCTCCACATTAGGCCGCGTTTCACAGAACCGCTTTTCTCACAGAACTGGTGTTCGTCGAACCTTGCTCTTTGCAATCCGCTTGCCTACGAACCTACTGCCCCTGCTAGATCATTCGTGTTGAGCGTCGAACATCTTCTAAATCACCCGCCGGTTTCCCAGGAATTTGTTTCGTCGAATGCGCCGATTTACCGGGCCGCTGCGTTTCCTTATTCAATCCCTTCGCGTCCTGTCCTTTTGCGCCCGCCGCAGAATTGCCCGCATCGCCGCTTTTGTGATCCGGCGACAGGGCGGTCTTCTCGTGCGGCCGATTGCTCTCGTCGCGCGCCAGCTTATCTTTCAATGCCGCCAGTTGTGTGCTGTCCTTCAGCATCTCGCGGATCAAGTTGCGCTGCGACTCGATAGTCTGGCCCTGTTCAAAGACCAGCATGGTCAGAATGGCATAGGAGACGATGAACAATATCACCAACAGCGGCATCAGTCCCACCGACCGCGACGCCGTTTTCGCAGCTTCATTCTCAGCGTTATAGCTGTAAAAGGTGGCCACACTTGCCCCCAGGCTTGCCCCAGACATCGGGCTTATAGCCGAAACAGTGCATCCTTGAAACCATCTCAGAAGCAATGTGTAAGGCATTGCTGTGGCAGTATTTAGCGATTAGACACCGGTTCGGTCCACGTTCAGTGGTGCAAGCATCTGCACTTAATGAGTAAGCAACCCACGCCTCGAATCCGACCGAATAATTCGTTTTGACCGCAATATTCGGATAGTTCGCTGCGACCGCAGTGCTCTACCTTACGGCCCATGGCGACCAATGCGATACTTGCAGAAGAAACAATGAAAACAACATTCCCAGAAAGCGCGGAACGCGGCTCTGCCGGCGAAAGCCGGGAACAACAGGCGCCCCCACTACAAATCGCTGCGGAGATGCCCGCGCAGATAGCTTCACAGATACCGCAAATCGAGGCGCGGCGCTGGCGGGCTGTTCTTGATCGCGACGCCTCGCTCGACGGCGCCTTCGTTTTTGCCGTGTCGAGCACCGGCGTTTTTTGCCGTCCATCGTGCCCCGCCAGGCACCCGCGCCGCCAAAACGTGCACTTTTTTGACCAGCCGGTTGAGGCTGAGCAGGCCGGCTATCGCGCCTGTCTGCGCTGCCGTCCCAAAGCGGTCGATGGGAACCCGCAATCGGCGCTGGTTCGCGCCATATGCCGCTTCATCGAGCAACATATCGAAGACCGCCTCACGCTCAGCCTTCTATCCAAGGCATTTCGTCGCAGCCCGTTTCACCTTCAGCGAACTTTCAAGTCGGTGCTTGGCGTCTCGCCCAGGGCGTATATCGATGCCGTCCGCCTGCGGCAGGTGAAGCAAAATCTGCAAGCCGGCCACGACGTCACCACCGCGCTCTACGCCGCCGGATATGGCTCCAGCAGCCGCCTTTACGAGCGCACCGCTGCGCAACTCGGCATGACGCCGGAGAAATATCGCCGTGGGGCCGTCGCCGCCGTCGTCCGCTACACCATCGCCGATTCGCCTCTCGGTCGAATGTTAATCGCCGCCACCGACAAAGGCATCTGCGCCATTCAGTTCGCCGAGTCCGATCAACAACTGCAACAGGGATTGATTCGCGAATTTCCCTTTGCCACTCGCCGCCGCGACGATGCCGCAATGGCTGAATGGCGCGACACCCTCACCCGACTCATGCAAGGGAAAGAAATCAATCCCTCGCTGCCGCTCGACATCCGCGCAACCGCGTTTCAGCGGCGAGTCTGGGAGGCCTTGCAGAGAATTCCTCGCGGTGAAACCCGCTCCTACAGCGCCGTAGCGAAGAGAATCGGCATGCCCAAGGCTACGCGAGCCGTAGCCCGAGCCTGCGCCACCAACCCGGTCGCCGTGGCAATCCCCTGCCATCGCGTAATCCGCGAAGACGGCAACCTCGGCGGCTATCGCTGGGGCCTCGATCGCAAACAACAATTGCTGGCAATGGAGAAACAGGCAGGAGCTTAGACGTCTGGCCGCAGCTTCTAAAATCTCCGGCGAAGAAATTCCACCATGAAATACCCAATCAGCGCGGCGGTCATGGCAATTTCAAAATTAGCGGCGGTAAAAACATCCCGGAGCGCCGAAGTGAGGCCTCGCTTCTCGCCAAGACCCGAGCGCTCAAATTCTCCCATCAGAAGATTGGAATAAAACAGGAAAACGATAAAACCCACTTCGATCGCCGCTCTTCCCAGATGCTTCTTCATTCTTGTCCGCCGGGGAATCCCGGAAATCCGGCGATCGCAAATCAGCTGAGGGTGTATTCCAGAACAACCTGCATTTCAGCGTCGCCGGACACTCCCGCGTGGCTCATATTGAACACCAGATAATCGCCGGCATTCAATGCCAGCGATCGCGCCGCGGTAACGTGCCTGGAAGTTGATGAGCCGGCTCCGCTCGCGGGCACCCACGTCTTCAAAATCACGCTGTAGAAAATATTCTGTAGCAGATAACCGTCATCGCCCACGTTGAGTTTGTTCGGATTATAGATGTGGGTCTTGCTGAAGTTCGGACTCTGCGGCGATTCGAAGCTGGCGCCCGGATCGCCTTCATAGAACTTCGGCCGCGCACCCGGAGAAACCGCCGCCCTGCACAGCACTTCACCAAAACCGGCCGCGGCGGGCGCGGACGTAATCATAAACGCAACGTCCATATCGACTGAGGTCACGGTCATGTTGCTGGTGACTTCAAAATAAACGTCGGCGCCGTTGTCATCCAGATTGGAAACTTCCCATCCGAAACTTGCGAAACTCGGGTTGGTCGTCGCTCCCGCCGGAGCCTGCGCCTGTGGCGATGAATCGAAACCGCTGACTGTCCCTGTGGCCGCGCCCGCCAAGCCAGCCAACGCCAATCCCCTACCCACAAATCCCCGCCGATCGGTTCTCATAGCTGGCTCCTCCGTAACATACTGTACGGTACTAAACCCAGGAACACGAGAGGAGTTGCGACGCGGATCTGCAGGCTGACGCCAAGCCGCTCGTCGAGGCTAAAGAATATCTCTGCTCAAGCGGGTCTGATTTACCCCAGACCTAAGAGACCTGACCCTGCTATTCCGCCTGCTTCGTGATATTCAGCAGTACGCCGACGCACATCAGCGTCACAAACAGCGACGATCCTCCATAGGAAACAAAAGGCAGCGGAATACCTTTTGTCGGCATCATTCCCAGCACCACACTGATGTTGATGAAAGCTTGCAGCACGATCATGCTGGTGATTCCCACTGCCAGGAATCGGCCGAAGTTATCCTGCATCCGCAGCGCCGCGCGCGTCCCGCGCCAGAGAAAAATCGCAAACAAGATGACCACCGTGAGCGCTCCGACCAGTCCCAATTCTTCAGCAGTGACCGCAAAAATAAAATCCGTGTGTGGTTCGGGAAGGTAAAACAATTTCTGTTTGCCTTCCATCAGGCCGAGTCCGGTCACGCCGCCTGTTCCAACCGCGATCAGCGACTGGATGATGTGAAAACCAAACCCCTTCGGGTCGGCGTAGGGATTCCAAAAAGCCAGGATTCGATCTTTCCTATACGAGACGTGAAAAATCAGAAAATAAAGCGGTAGCAGCGAGGCCGCGACAGCGTATCCGAAGTAACGCAGGCGAATGCCGGCCACAAACAGCACACAAGCCGTGATGCTCGCGCAAGCGATAGCGGTTCCAAGGTCGGGCTGTAAGACAATCAGTGCCAGAAAAGCCAAGGTAGGGGTCGCGGCCGGAATCAGCGTGTTGCGCCAGTCATCCATCGCATTGTTTTTATTTTCCAGAAACCACGCCAGAAAAAGAATGAGCGCGGGCTTTGCCAACTCCGAGGGTTGCAGCGAAATGAGGCCGAGATGAAACCAGCGGTGAGTGCCGTGCGCGCGATCGAGGAAGAAAACGGAGATGAGCAGCAGCGTGGTAACGCCGAGGAAAGAAAAAACCACCGCTGGAGATCGCAGGCGTTTGTAGTCGACTTTCATCGCCACAACCATCGCAGCCAGTCCAGCGGCCGCCCAGATCAACTGTTTGAGCAGGAATTCGTAAGCCGAGCCGAAGCGCTCCTTGGCCATCACCGCCGACGCGCTGAAAATCATGACCAGCCCGATGAAAACCAGGATCGTGGTCACGGTAAACATCCAGCGATCGACACTGACACGTTTGGCCATGGGAAATGGAGAACGAGAATCTATTTCACCACGGAGACATGGAAGGGAGGAGCAATTTCGGCCCTGATTTTGCCGAGGGGATGACTGACTTGGTTCCAGTACAGCTTGGGAATCAGGGCATCCTTCAGCAACTGCAAGTCAGACGATTAACTCGATCGCAACATCGCCAGCGAGTGCACCGTCTCCTTAAACACTCTTCCGCGATGCTCGTAACTCTGAAACTGATCGAAGCTCGCGCAAGCCGGAGCCAGCAGCACCACATCACCAGCGACAGCCGACTCGCTCGCCAGCCGCACCGCGTTTTCCAGAGTTTCCGTATGTGCGATGTCAGCCGCTCCCTGAATCTGCGATTCGATCTTTGCCGCAGCGGCCCCGATCGTATACACGCGCTTCACCCGCTGCCGCAGCAATTCATTTAGCGCCGTGTAGTCGCTGCCTTTATCTTTACCTCCGAGAATCAAATGAATATTCGCCGAAAACGATTCCAGCGCCTTGACCGTGGCATCCACATTCGTCGCCTTGGAGTCGTTGTAATAATCCACGCCGGCAATTTTGGCGACGAACTCCAGCCGGTGTTCCACCGCTTTGAAATTGCGAACCGCCCCACGAATATCCGAAGGCTGACACCCGGCAATCATGCCGATCGAAACTCCCACCAGCACATTTTCCAGGTTGTGCGCGCCTTTCAGCGGAACCTCTGCCAGCGGCATGATCTCGTGTTCGCCGTGGCCATCACGAAAATAGATCCCGGAGCCGCTCACAAATGCTCCTTTGTCTACTTCGCGTTTTCGGCTGAACCAGAACAGCTGTGCCCGGGTGCGGTCCGCCAATCCGGCAGTTGCCGCGTCATCGGCGTTGAGAGCCGCGAAATCCTCCGGCCGCTGGTTTTCAAAGATGCGCGCCTTGGCATTAACGTAGTTTTCAAAAGTCTTGTGCCGGTCGAGATGATCGGGCGTGATGTTCAGAATTACCGCGATGCGCGGACGGAATTCGACGATCGTCTCCAACTGAAAGCTCGAAACTTCAAGCACGGTCCAGGTTGTCGGCATGGCCTGGTCCACGAAACTAATGGCCGGCGTGCCGATATTGCCGCCGACGAGCGTAGGAAGCTTCCCTGCGGCAAGAATCTCGCCCGCCAATGACGTGGTGGTCGTTTTGCCGTTCGCTCCTGTAATGGCCACAATCGGCCCTGCCAGAAATTGTGCCGCCAGTTCGATTTCACCAATCACCGGCTCTCCCAGGCTGCGTGCCTGCACCAACAGCGGTGCGTCCACCGGCACGCCCGGACTCACCACAATCAAGTCCTGCCCGCGAAACGTGCGGTCGCCGTGGCCGCCGGTTTCGACGGTGATTCCGTACTCCAGCAGCGGCAGGATTTCGTTGTGCAGTTCGGCCTCGGGTTTCGAATCCGACACCGTAACTCGGGCGCCGCGCGACTTCAAGAAAAGCGCCGAAGCCACGCCCGATTTGCCGAGGCCGACGACGAGCACGCGCTTGTCTTTGAGATCCATCAAGTTCAATGGGTAATTGGTGATTGGTAATTTGTAATTGGTAATTGGTGATTTAAAAGCATTCCGCGTGGAACTGGTTCTGAGCTTTTAAATTACAAATTACAGATCGCAAATTACAAAATCTCCCTACCTCAATTTCAACGTCGTCAGCGCAAACAGCGCGAATACCAGCGAAGCGATCCAGAAGCGCACAATCACCTTCGACTCCGACCATCCGAGCAATTCAAAATGATGATGAATCGGGGCCATCTTGAAAATGCGTTTCTTGCGCAGCTTGTAGGACCCGACTTGCAGAATCACCGAGAGCGCCTCGATCACAAAAATTCCTCCAATGAAAGGCAGTAGCAGTTCCTGTTTGATCATAACGGCAACCGTGCCGATTGCGCCGCCTAGCGCCAGCGAGCCGACGTCTCCCATGAATACTTCGGCCGGATGCGCGTTGTACCACAAGAATCCAATCGCTGAGCCGACCATGGCGCCGCAAAAGATTGTGAGTTCGCCGACCTGCGGCATTTTCTGCAACTCGAGGTAGGTGGCAAAAGTCGCGTGGCCGCTGAGGTAGGTGAGCACGGCGAGAGCTCCCGCTGCGATCACGGTGCAGCCAATGGCCAGTCCATCGAGGCCATCGGTAAGATTCACCGCATTGCTCGATCCCACAATCACGATGACCACAAAACCCAGGAATGGCAGAAAAGCTAGCGGCCACAGGTGTGGGTTCGCCGCCCAGCGTTCGATCACCAAATCCGGATGGAATTGCTTGAAGAATGGAACCACCAGCCGCGTTGAATAAAGTCCGTAATGCTGCAAAGCGATCAACGCAACTGCAACCAAAATGCTGGCTGCGACCTGATACCCAATCTTGGCGCGCGCCGTCAACCCGAGATTACGGCGATGAACGACTTTGAGGTAATCGTCGGCAAATCCAATCGCGGCAAACGACACCGTAGCAAAGACCGCAATCCAAACGAACGAATTACTCAGGTCCGCCCACAGCAGTGTCGGCACCAGAACGGCGATCGCGATCAGCAGGCCGCCCATGGTCGGCGTCCCCGCTTTTTTCTGATGCGCCTGCGGACCCTCTTCGCGAATGTATTGTCCGATCTGAAAATCGTGCAGCCGCTGAATCACGATCGGCCCAACGATCAATCCCGTGAAAAGCGCAGTAAGGCTGGCGAACGCAGTGCGAAACGTCAGGTAGCGAAAAATGCGAAATGGCGGGAAGTAGTGGTAGAGCTTCAGGTAGAGCAACCAGTAGAGCAATCCGCCTCCGGCATCAGCTGTCAGCTCTCCGCTGTCAGCCCTCAGTTATTAGCTTACGTTTGAGCGTTCTGGAAAACCGCGTTTTTGCCGCCACGCTTCCAATGCCTTTTCGAGTTTTACACCGCGCGACGCCTTCAGTAACACAACATCTCCCACGCGAGTCTCGCGCGCCAGCCATTCACCAGCCTCTTCCGGCGTGGCCACGAACTCAGCCGCCAATCCCGCTTCCCGCGCCGCTTCCACCATCGGCCCAGCCAAACCGCGCACGCCGATCAGAAAATCAACCTTGCCCGCCATATACCGTCCGCAGTCGCGATGCAATTGCTCGCCCGTTGGTCCAAGTTCCAGCATTTCACCTGCAACCGCAATCCGCCGCCCCGCCGGCATCGCTGCCAGCGCATCCACCGCAGCCATCAATGCCTTGGGACTTGAATTGTAGCAATCGAAGATCACCGTGCTGTTACCCACTTGGACGACCTGCCCACGCTTGTCGCCAGGTTCGAGCGACGGCAAAGCCGCGGCGATCTCCGAAGGCGTAATGCCGTGCTCCAGCGCAATGGCAGCCGCCGCGAGCACGTTATAGATGTTATGTTTGCCGAGCAGCGGACTATGCACCGCATGACGCACTTCATCAGCAACGAGATCAAAGCGCGTGCCGTCAGCTCCGAGCACCTCAATATTTTCCGCGCGGACGTCCGCTAGAAAACCTGCAGCGGCGCCTGCCGTCGTCCTCAATCCGAACATGACGACTTTTCCTTTGAAATCCCGGCCAAACTGGCTCACATATTCATCGTCGGCGTTCAGCACGGCAGTGCCGCCATAAGGCAATGCTTCGATCAATTCATATTTTGCACGCGCAATGTCGGCGATCGATTCGAAGTATTCCAGGTGCACCGGCGCAACATTGGTGACCACGCCTTCGTTGGGCAATGCGATGTGAGCCAGCGCCTGGATTTCTCCAGCATGTGACATCCCCATCTCAACCACCGCGATGTCATACTCCGGTTCGAGCGTGAGCAGTCCGAGCGGAAGGCCGAAATGATTATTGAAATTCCCTTTGGTGCGATGCAAGCGGTGCCTCGTCGCGAGTAAATGAGCAATCGCCTCTTTCGTGGTGGTTTTGCCCATCGAGCCGGTAACGCCAATCGCTGTCTTGCCCCAAATTTTTCGCACGGCTGTGGCCAGCGTTTGCAGCGCCAGGAGCGTGTCGTCAACGGCAAGCAGTCTGTGGGAATCATGCTCGTCCCCAAACATGTAGCGTGAGGCTTGATCTTTTCGAACCACTGCGGCAACCGCGCCGCGCGCTAGCGCCTGCTCGACGAAATCGTGCCCATCCAGGCGCTCGCCCTTGACCGCAAAAAAAAGCTCTCCCGGTTGCACAGTACGCGAATCGATGGAATATCCCTGTGCGATTTCGATGGAGAGACGGGTGTCCTCGCCATTCCGTCGCGCGCTCCCACTGGAGTATTGCTCGACCTCAGCGCCGTCGCTCGCGCCAATAAACTCGCAAATGCGCGCCAGAGGAAGTTTCATGCGGTCTTTCCCGCGCTACCGGCCCTCGCCGCCTTCTTGCAATCGTAGCCCAGCGCTTGCAAACTCTCGCGCGCAACCTGCACATCGTCAAACGGAATCGTCCCCTCCGGCGTGATCTGGACTTTCTCGTGCCCCTTGCCCGCCAGCAGCACAATGTCGCCGGGCGCTGCCTGCTTTAGCACCACGGCGATGGCCTTGCGGCGATCGGGCTCCATCGAATATTTCGCGCCAGACTTCTGCAATCCAATCACGGCATCGTTCATGATCGCGAGCGGATCCTCGGAGCGAGGATTGTCGGAAGTGAGAACGACGAAGTCACTGCCCTTGCCCGCGGCCTCGCCCATCAGCGGACGCTTGCTGCGATCGCGATCACCTCCGCAGCCGAAAAGCGTGATGACTTTTCTTTTGAGTCCGGCGCGAGCCACGAAGTCCCGAGCTTGTGCAATAAGGTTGCGGAGCGCGTCGTCGGTGTGCGCATAATCGACCACAACCGTGAAGGGCTGCCCGCAATCCACGCGCTCAAAGCGGCCGGGGACGCTGACCAGATCGAAAATTCCTTTCGCGATTGCCTCGGCGGGACAATTGCGGGCATACGCGGCGGCCGAAGCTGCGAGCACGTTGTAGACATTCACATTTCCGATCAGCGGCGACAACACGTCAATCTTGTCCGCGGGCGTCACCATCTGAAACCGCGTTCCGCGCGGCGTGATTTCAACTAATTCGGCATGAAAATCGCCCGCAGCGAGACCGTAGGCGAGTACAAGCTCGCTCCTCTTATCAGCAAGCTGCACGATCTGCCGGCCATATTCGTCTTCAATGTTAACAATGGCGGCGCGCGGCGGTTCTGTTCCACAACCTTCGAAAAGCACTTGCTTCGCGCGAAAATATTCTTCCATCGTGCCGTGGTAATCGAGATGATCGCGCGTGAGATTCGTAAAGACGGCCACATCAAACGGAATCCCGAAAACGCGTTGCTGCTCGAGGGCGTGCGATGAAACTTCCATCACCGCCTCGGTGACTCCCAACCCCAAGCCTTCCGACAACAGCCGGTTCAACTCCAGCGCTTCCGGCGTGGTGTGCGGAGCTGGAACAATTTTTCCGGAAACGTGATATTCGATGGTCCCAACGAGCACGGTCTTCCGTCCAGTGGCGTGCAAAATCGACTCGACCAGAAAAGCGGTCGTGCTTTTTCCATTGGTTCCCGTAATTCCGGTATTCGCAATCCGCTCCGCGGGACGCTTGTAAAAGTTGGCGCTCAAGCGAGCCAGCGCACGGCGTCCATGCGCCACTTGCCCCCAGGCCACGGCCGGACGCGGCACTTCGGCTGTGGAGTCGGTGACGATGGCAACCGCTCCGGCGGCAATGGCTTGATCGATATAGCGATTTCCGTCGCTCGTCTCGCCCTTCATCGCAACAAAAACACTTCCGGGACGCACCCGCCGTGAATCGTATTCCACACCGGTCACCGCCGGGTTGCCGCTCCGCGCAAGCACCTCGGCCCCATCCAGGAGTTGTTGGAATTTCATTGCAGTGATTATAAACAGCCGGCACTTTGCTCTATCTGCCGAAGCGCACAACAACGTGCGACCCAGTGGCGACGTGCGCACCCGGCTGCGGCGATTGCTCGCGCGCTACGCCGCTGCCGATGGCATCGAGGTCGAGCCCTGCATCTTGCGCCGCTTCCATGGCATTGCGCAGATTTTTGCCAAGGAATGACGGCACCTCGATCCTTCCCTCCTCGACGTCGAGTACGACGGTTCCACCCGCGGCCGGATTTTGCGTGGGCGAATTCTGCGATGGCATGGCAGGCAAACTGCCCGCCACTGAACCAGATTCATCGGCTTTTTGTTGCGTCGTTTGTCCCGCCGCCGAACGATCAACATCTCTCGCAGTCAGCGCTGCGGGAACGACTTGGCCACCAATCGCACCAGGTCTGACTGTCGCTGCAATTGCCGGCGCGCCGCTGCTATCGCCCGCATCTAGGTTTGCGCCCAGATGATCAAGCGAGCCTTCGTCGAAACTGTCATCCGGTGCGTTGCGGCGAGCGAGCAAGATCTGCTGATTCGCCGGAAGTTGAACATCATGCGGAACGTGCAGATATTCCAGCGCCTGCTGCGTGATTCTTTGAAAAATCGGCGCCGAAACCTGGCCTCCCTGATGCAGCCCTACTGGAGAATCGAGAATCACAACCACGGCGATCTGGGGATCGTTAATGGGAGCGAATCCGGCGAACGACGCGACATACTTCGTCTTCGAATACGCGCCCGTGGCCGGATCCACCTTTTGCCCCGTGCCCGTCTTGCCCGCGGAACTGTAGCCCTCAAGAATGGCTTTGCGGCCGGTGCCATGCAGCACCACTCCCTGCAGCATCTGGTGCATCTCGGCAGCCGTTAACGATGAAATTACCCGCGTTCCCTCCACCGGCTGAAACGCGACCGTTTGTGGAGCGTTCCGCGGCTCAATCGTGCCGGCCACAATGCGTGGCGGAACGCGCACCCCATCATTGGCAAATGTCGAAATCAGCGAACCGAGCTGAACAGCGGTAATACCTATCTCCTGTCCCATCGAGATCGCGGCAAACGACACTTTCGACCAGCGATCCACCGGTTTGGTGAGACCGCGGGTTTCGCCCGGCAACTCAATGCCAGTCTGCTGGCCGAATCCGAACGCGTGAATGTATTTGTAGAGTCGGTCGTCGCCCAATCGCATCGCAATTTTGATCGCGCCCACGTCGCTCGACTCCGCGAGAATTCCAGCCACGGTAAGCAATCCGTTTTTGTGACTGTCACGTATCCGCATGCCATTGATCACAATCGATCCCATCTGGCAGTCGAATACTTCGTCGGGACGCGTGAGCTTTTCTTCCAACCCGGCGGAGACCGTCACCATCTTGAAAGTCGACCCCGGCTCGTAGCTATCGCTCACGGCGCGGTCTTTCAAGGCTTCATTGGTAATTTCCTTGCGAATGTTCGGATTGAACGTCGGCCGATTGGTGAGCGCCAGAATTTCGCCGGTGTGAGGATTCTCTACGATCGCCGTGCCCGCGATAGCGTGCGTCTCTTCCATTCCGCGCTCCAGTTCGCGCTCGGCAATGTACTGGATATTCTGATCGATCGTGAGCACGAGGTTGTCGCCGGCCTCAGGCTCTTTTTCCACGCTCGCAAACCAGTGCTTGCGCGCGTCGACCGAGATCATCAGCTTGCCCGGCTTACCCTGCAACTGCTGATTGAATTCCCGCTCCAGTCCACTCAGACCTTGATCGTCGGTGCCAACGTAGCCAAGAATTTGCGCCGCCAGTTCGCGCTTGGGGTAGAAGCGTTTGGCTTCTTTCTGAAAGTGAATTCCTTGCAGATTCAGCGCGCGGATGCGCTCCACCGTTTCCGCATCCGCTTTTCTCGCGACCCAGCAAAAAGTCTTATGCGCGCGGCAATCGGCCAGCACCACGCGAGGATCATCTTTGGTAATGCGCGAGATCAGGCTGACGGTGTTGGCGAGATCGGGAGTTTCAGACGGCACCACGAAGGCCGAGTCGACCTGGATCGACATCGCCAGCTCGCGTCCGGCACGATCGTAGATGACGCCCCGTTTCGGAGAAAGATCGAAGCTGCGCTGCTGCTGGCGCTGGGCGCGATGCTCGAAGTCGCCATAGCAGAAAATTTGCAAATAGACGAGCCGCACACAGATAGCGAGGAACCACAGGCACAGCAATCCGGACAAGGCGTAAAGCCTGAATCGCGCGCCGTTTGAAGGGGTGGTCGCCGCCATTTCAGTTCCCAGTTCTCAGGTCTCAGCTCTCAGCTCTCAGAAAAAGCTCAGGGGATCCTTACTGAGAACTGAGAAATGGGAACTG
>JASHOU010000177.1 GCA_030038475.1 Terriglobales bacterium
CGGCGAAGTACCATCCAGGAAAATCTATGAAGACCAACACACGTTTGCCTTTGAAGATCTGAATCCGCAAGGGCCGACGCACGTGCTGGTGGTACCGAAAAAGCATATTGCCGGCTTAAAGGAAGCCACGCCGGAAGACGCGGAGCTGGTGGGACGATGCCATCTGGTGGCTGCGCAGATTGCACGCGTGCGGTCGATTGAAGACGGGTATCGGACGGTATTAAATGTGGGTCCGCGCGCGGGGCAATCGGTTTTTCATCTGCACGTGCATCTGATTGGGGGACGACCGCTGCAGTGGCCGCCGGGGTAGGGCGTTGTCAGTTCTCAGTTCTCGGAAAAATCAAGCTGGTCGAAGGCCGAAAGCAAAAACCCGGCCGCGTGTAGCCTCTTTTGACGCATAATTCCTGCCTCGCATTCTCTGGCTTACAATCGTTGCTATGGCGAACCTTACCTTGGTATATGGTCTGCGTTTGTTGCCCTCTGATGAGGTCGCGGAGGTAGGCGAGGCTACGATCAAATTAAAGAATGGGCGAGAGGCGCGGGTTGCGATGCACATTCTCGAGGGCGGCAAGGACGAGATTGAAAAGCAGCTGAAGACGAGTCTGGCGGCGTTTTTCGACATCTATCCAGAAATATGATCGGCTGAAGCGGGACGTCGCAAGAACGTTCTTGGAATCGGGCAATGGGATGAGATTGATCTCTCTCGAACTCGAGAGCAAGCTGCGCGAAAGAAAACTCTGGCCGCAGAGCTGGATGACGTGGGCGGCACTTTATGTGCTCGCGCTTGATCTGCTTCTGCTGGCGGTCGAATGGTTGACGCGTCGAGCCAGTCCAGTCGTGTCTGGGAGCCTGGACGTTTGGGTCGTTCTTCTCACGCTGCTCGCCATGGCGCTGCTTGCGTGGGTCGGTTTCCGCTGGCTGCGCGCGCAACTCTTATGGCGGCTGCGGAACCGGCTGATCGTGACGTATGTTTTGATCGGCGTGATTCCGGTTCTGCTGCTCGCGATGATGTCGGTGATCGCGCTGTATCTTTTTGCCGGGCAGTTCGCCAGCTTTGTGGTGACCTCCGACATTGCCTCGCACTTGCGCAGCATGGAGGCGGCCAACCGCGCCATCGCCCATCATCTGGCGAACGGAATTTCCGGAGGCGCAAAGCTCGATGCGGAAATGCTTGGCCGTACCAAGCCGAAGCGTCCGGAGTGGGCACGGCGGCAGTTGTGCGCGTGGTATGGGAACCAGGCGCAGGCTTACTGCACAGTGCCGGAAGGCGCGGCTCGACTGGATCTTCCGACGTTTCTTGGTGGAACCGGAACAGGAAACGCGAGTGGAGACTTCCGCGATATTGTCAGCGATCACGGCCAATTCTTTCTGCGCACGGCGACGACAGTTATGGCAGGATCGGAAACTTCCGCCTCACCCTCATCTTCTTCATTATCTCTGCGCGTGATTTTGAGTGAACCGCTCGACAAGAATTTTGTCGAGACGATCGCCGGGGACTTAGGGCGGATTGCGGTGTACGGGACCGAAGGATCGGCTGCAAGCGCGGGAACGACGAGGGGGACGGAGGCGAGCAGCTCGAAGCCTCTTATGGAGTTCGGCGGCGGAGAGGCGCGACAGCAGAGTTTTTCCGCGGGAACGGTTCCTCCATCGAGCGGTATGTTCGACCACGAAGTTACATTCCCGATCCCGCTGCCGGTGTTGGATTGGGCGACGGGGCAACGGCTGCGAGCCGGCGCGCTAGCGGAGGTCGAGACGCGGCCGTCGGTGCTGTATGCGCGACTGTTTGCGGCGCTGGGCGATTACGCGCGCGGCGTGGAATATATCCTGCTGCTGATTGCGGTCGTGTTCGCGGCCATCTGGCTGCTGGCGTGGTTCGCGGGCACGAAGCTGGTAAAGACCATTACGTCGGCGGTCGATCAGATGTATCAAGCGACCACCTATATCAATCGCGCCGACTTCAGTCATCGCATTACGGTGCAATCGAACGATCAACTGGCGACGCTGGCGAACTCGTTCAACTCGATGACGGCGTCGATCGAAAAGCTGGTGCAGGAGCAGAAAGATAAGCAGCGACTGGAAGGAGAATTGGCGATTGCGCAGGAGGTGCAGGCGCAGCTTTATCCGAAATTAATTACGCAGCTCAAGACGCTGGAGGTGCACGGCTTTTGCCGACCGGCACGGACGGTGAGCGGAGATTACTACGACTTTCTGGCGCTGAATTCCGAAAAGCTGGTGATGGCGGTTGGCGATATCAGCGGCAAAGGAATTTCGGCGGCGTTGTTGATGGCGACCATCTACGCGGCGGTGCGCGCGTACACGATCGAAGCTATACCTGCGCTGCAAGAGACGGCAACGGTGGGAGCAACGGGCACTTTGGGACTGATGCCAGCTTCGGATGGAAATGGAGTGGATGGCTCTCCGGCAAACTTGCTGGCGCTGTTGAATCATCAGCTTTATGAAAGCACTCCGGCGGCGAAGTATGCGACGTTGTTTCTGGGAATCTATGATGGGGCGACGCGGCGCCTCACGTACGCGAATGGCGGCCATTTGCCGCCGATTTTGATTTCCGACGATGGATCGTCGCATTTGCTCGACTGCGGCGGAACGGTGGTTGGCTTGTTCGACAATCTAAGTTTTCCCGAGGCGAGTGTGCAACTGCGCCGCGGAGACATCCTGGTCGCATACAGCGATGGAGTCACCGAACCGGAGAGCGATTACGGCGAGTTCGGCGAAGAGCGCCTGATTCAACTGGTACGCGAGAATCGGCATTTGTCGCTGGAAAGGATCACGGAAATTGTTGTCGCGGCGGTCGCGGAATGGATCGGCGACAACGAACAGCCCGACGATGTGACGCTGGTGCTGGCGCGAGCGCGGTAAAAACTCAAA
>JASHOU010000178.1 GCA_030038475.1 Terriglobales bacterium
GCAGGAATGGTGGCCAGCCGATTTCGGCCATTACGGCGGGCTGATGATCCGCATGGCCTGGCACAGCGCTGGCACCTACCGCATCGGCGATGGCCGCGGCGGCGCCGGAGCCGGCCAGCAGCGCTTCGCACCGCTCAACAGCTGGCCTGATAACGTCAACCTCGACAAAGCGCGCCGCCTGCTCTGGCCGATCAAGCAGAAATACGGCCGCAAGATTTCCTGGGCCGACTTGATGATTCTCGCCGGCAACGTCGCCCTCGAGTCGATGGGCTTTAAGACCTTTGGCTTCGGCGGCGGACGCGCCGACGTGTGGGAACCCGAAGAGCTCAACTGGGGTCCCGAAGGCACGTGGCTCGCCGACGAGCGCTACAGCGGCGACCGCGATCTTCAGAATCCTCTCGGCGCGGTTCAGATGGGATTGATCTACGTGAACCCCGAAGGGCCGAACGGCAAGCCCGATCCCGTCGCAGCCGCCAGGGACATTCGCGAAACCTTCCATCGCATGGCCATGAACGACGAAGAAACGGTCGCGCTCATTGCCGGCGGTCACACCTTCGGCAAGACCCACGGCGCTGCCATTCCCGCTGACTACGTCGGCCCCGAACCAGAAGCTGCCGACATCCAGGAGCAGGGCCTCGGATGGAAGAATAAATTTGGTAAAGGTTGTGGTGCCGATACGATCGGAAGCGGTCTCGAAGTCATCTGGACCCAGACGCCGACCAAGTGGAGCAACAACTTCTTCACCAACCTGTTCACCTACGATTGGGAACTGACCAAGAGTCCAGCCGGCGCTCACCAGTGGACGCCGAAAAATGGCGCAGGAAACGGAACCGTGCCCGACGCGCACGATCCCTCAAAACGTCACGCGCCATCCATGCTCACCACTGATCTGTCCTTGCGCTTCGATCCCGCGTACGAAAAAATCTCACGCCGCTTCTACCAGCATCCCGATCAGTTCGCAGATGCATTCGCCCGGGCATGGTTCAAGCTGACGCACCGCGACATGGGTCCCATCGTGCGTTATCTCGGCCCGCTCGTTCCCAAGGAGCATCTGCCCTGGCAGGACCCCATCCCCGCTGTGAATCATCCGCTCATCAGCGAGCAGGACGCTACCGCTCTGAAAGCGGAAATCCTCGCCTCTGGCCTGTCCGTTTCCCAGTTGGTCTCAACGGCTTGGGCCTCGGCGTCAACCTTCCGCGGCTCCGATAAGCGCGGCGGAGCGAACGGCGCGCGCATTCGCCTCGCCCCGCAAAAAAACTGGGAAGTCAACCAGCCGGCTGAACTCGCCAACGTGCTGAAGAAGCTCGAAGCCATCCAAAAGGAATTCAACGCTTCAGCCACCGGCGGGAAAAAAGTCTCGCTCGCAGACTTGATCGTTCTTGGCGGCGACGCCGCGATCGAGAAAGCCGCGAAGGCTGCCGGGTTCGACGTGAAAGTCCCCTTCACACCGGGCCGCATGGACGCGTCGCAAGAACAAACTGATGTCGCATCCTTCGAGCCGCTCGAACCGAAAGCAGACGGTTTCCGCAACTATCTCCACGGCAAGCAGCGCCTATCGCCAGAGGAACTGCTGGTCGACAAAGCACAACTGCTGAAGTTGACCGCGCCCGAGATGACGGTTCTCGTGGGTGGCCTGCGTGTCCTCGGTGCAAATGCCGGCAAGTCCTCGCACGGCGTCTTCACCAAGCGGCCGGAGACGCTGACCAACGACTTCTTCGTCAACCTGCTCGACATGAGCACGCAATGGCAGCCGTCGACGGAGTCAAATGGCTCCGGAGCCATCTACGAAGGACGCGACCGCAAGACGAACCAGCTCAAGTGGACCGCCTCCCGTGTCGACCTGATCTTCGGTTCGCACTCCCAACTGCGTGCCCTCGCCGAAGTCTATGCAAGCGCCGACTCGAAAGAGAAGTTCGCAAAAGACTTCGTAGCCGCGTGGACCAAGGTGATGAACCACGATCGCTTCGACGTCGCCAAAGCAGCCTGATCAGCTATATCGTCAAACCGCCAGCCCCGGAGTCCATCTCCGGGGCTGGTTTTTTAAATAGGCCCCGTCAGCCTTGACCGCCGACATTGTCGGTGATGTACTGGCAAACAGGTATGACGATGCCGGGTAGTAAAACCCTCCGCGTGGCGCGCCTCGTCGTCTTGTCATCTTTACTTGCGACAAACCAACTCGTCGCAGCTCTCCCGCAACAGCAGGCCGTTGCCCCCGCTGCGCAGGCATCGCCTCAAAGCGCCCAACAAACGGGCTCCAAACCCTCGGCCCGAGCCACAAAGCTCATACAATACAGAAATACGAAATACAGATTCACCTTTTCGCTGCCCACAACGTGGAAGGGATACTCGACGGTTGAGGACACCTGGACTAGCGCTGCTGGCGAGAGCGACGTGTCGGCAAGCGGTCCTTCGATCACACTTGTAAACCCTCAATCCACTCCTTCAAAACCGTACCAGGACATTTCCATCATGGTTTTCACCCACGCTCAGTGGGATTCTCTTCAGCGAGGGGATTTTGTTGTCAGCGCGGCCAACATCGGACCCGGTGAGATCGGGCGGAATGACAAATATGTATTTGCCCTCCCTCCAAGAATGATCGATACCGATAACCTGTATGGATGGCGAGAAGTAATGAATATCTTCAAGGGCAAACCTTTGCGCGCGTACTGAATGAAAAACAACGACCGCCAACTCGGCCTCAACCGCGACATCACCCGCCGCGACTTCCTCAACGGCGTCGGCATCGCCGTCGGCGCGTCTCTGCTTCCTGCCAATTCCCCCTGGCTGCACGCCT
This sequence comes from Terriglobales bacterium, assembly GCA_030038475.1. Lineage (GTDB taxonomy): Bacteria > Acidobacteriota > Terriglobia > Terriglobales > Acidobacteriaceae > Acidiflorens. The sequence continues at coordinate 2,795 of JASHOU010000178.1, forward strand.
TCGGAATCCCGCAATCCCCATTCGCTCCCGAGAAAGATCCCCACTATTACCCGCCTGCGAAAACCGGAATGCGCGGCAGCCACGACGGCTCCTGGGAAGTCGCCCATGCCCTCCGCGATGGCGGTAACGATCTCGAAGCCTGGGCCAATCCCACCGACGACGACGAGTCCTACGATCTCATCATCGTCGGAGCCGGCATCAGCGGCCTCGCTGCCGCCTACTTCTATCGCAAATCCGCGGGACCCTCCACAAAAATTCTCCTCCTCGATAACCACGACGATTTCGGCGGCCACGCCAAGCGCAATGAATTTCACGCCGGAAACCGCCTGCTCCTCGGCTATGGAGGAACGCAATCCATCGAAGCCCCGCGCGACTACAGCCCGGTATCGATCGGCCTTTTAAAAGAACTCGGCATCGACGTCCAGCGTTTCTACAAGTATTACGATCAGAAATTATTCGACTCCCTGCATCTCAAGGAAGCCGTCTTCTTCGACAAGGAAACTTTTGGCGTCGACCGCCTCGTGCCGCAAAAGGGCCTCCACTATTTCGGCGTCGATTTCACCCTGGAGAATATTTCCCAGATCCCCATCTCCGAAACTGCCCGCAAAGATCTTTTCCGCCTGCAGCACGCAAGCGTCGATTACCTGCCCGGTCTCACCCCCGAGCAGAAAAAGACCAAGCTCATCAAGACCAGCTATAAAGATTTCCTGCTGCAACACGTCAAGGTTCATCCCGACGTGGTCAAAATTTTCCAGACCTCAACCCACGACATCTACGCGGTTGGCATCGACGCTGTGTCGGCGAATGACTGCGCGGGAGAGGGATTCCCCGGCTTCGCCGGAATGAAGCTTCCCAAAAGTACCGGGGCGAATTTCGAACTCGACGAACCCTACATCTTTCACTTTCCCGACGGCAACGCTTCCATCGCCCGATTGCTGGTACGCTCGCTCGTCCCGGCCGCGCTGCCCGCGCTGCCAACCTCCGGCCGTAACCTGCCCGGCAACGCCATGGAAGACATCGTCACCGCTCGTGCCAACTACGCCCGCCTCGACGATCCCGCTTCGCCCATTCGCATCCGCCTCAACAGCACGGCTATCAACGTGAAACACGTCGGAGATCCCTCGACCGCAAAAGAAGTCGCCGTAACCTACGTGCGCGGCGGCGAGGCTCATCGCGTCCGCGCTTCACAATGCATCCTCGCCGGTTACAACATGATGATTCCCTATTTGTGTCCGGAGATGTCGGAGAAACAAAAAGAAGCGCTGGCCTACGGTGTAAAAATGCCTCTGGTCTATACCAACGTGCAAATCCGCAACTGGCGAGCGTTTCAGAAGCTCGGCATCAGCGCCATCTACGCTCCCGGCTCGTACTTCAGCAACATCACGCTCGACTTCCCGGTCTCCATGGGCAACTACCACTACCCCAGTTCGCCCGAAGAATCCTGCCTGCTCCATCTTCTCCGCGTGCCCTGCCAGCCCGGGTTCGACTGCAAGGATCAATACCGCGCCGGCCGTTTCGAACTTGTCACCACGACTTTCGAAACTTTCGAGCGCAACCTGCGCGATGAACTGGGCCGCGCACTCTCCGCAGGCGGTTTCAATCCCGCTCATGACATCGAGGCCATCACCGTCAACCGCTGGCCCCACGGCTACGCTTACGAGTACAACGAACTGTTCGAGCCGCTCGATCGCCCCGAATCCGAGCGTCCCTGCGTCGTCGGCCGCCAGCCCTTTGAAAGAATCAAGATCGCAAACTCCGATGCCGACGGCCACGCCTACACCAACACCGCCATCGACCAGGCCCACCGCGCCGTCCGCGAAATCCTCAGCACCTAGTCCGCTTTCTTCACTTCTTCCGCGATCCTGGGAATCACCGCCCTGAGCAGCGCCACAAACTGTCCCATCACGCGCCGCCCCACTTCGAGCACCTCCGCATGATCCAGCGGCTTATCGAGAATTCCCGCGGCCATGTTCGTCACGCATGAAATCGCCAGAACGCTCATCCCCATGTGCCGCGCCGCAATCGCTTCGGGCACGGTCGACATGCCCACCAGATCGGCGCCGATCGTCCGCAGACAGCGAATCTCGGCCGGAGTTTCATAACTCGGCCCCGCGAGCGCCGCATAAACGCCCTCATGCGGAGGAATCGAAAGCTTCTTCGCCTCCTCCAACGCAATCTCGCGATAACGTTTGTTATACGTGTAAGTCATGTCGGGAAAGCGCGCGCCAAAGCGCTCGTCATTGGCGCCCGTCAGCGGATTCTGCCCCTGCAGATTGATGTGATCGCGCAGCACAACCAGCGCGCCCTGTCCGTATTCGGAGTTAATTCCACCGGCGGCATTCGTAAGAATCAACGCGCGAACACCCACTCGCCCCAGCACGCGGGTCGGGAAAGCTACTTCGGCGGCAGAATAGCCTTCGTAAAGATGCACACGTCCTTGCATCGCCGCGACCGCAATCCCGCCGGATTTGCCAACTACAAGCTGTCCGGCGTGGCCAATCGCCGTCGACCGCGGAAACGTCGGAATGTGCGCATAAGGAATGCGGACAGCGTTAGCCAGTTCGTCGGCAAACGACCCCAGCCCGGACCCGAGCACGAGCCCGATCCGCGGCCGCAGAGCAGTCTGCGACAGCACAAATGCAGCAGCCGACTCCGCGCGCGTATACAAATCAGTCGTCATTCTTGAATCGCTTCTCCGTGACTCTGTGCCTCCGTGGTGGGTTTTCTGCTAGAACTTCCCCTCAAACTCAGCGAAAGCTTTCTCCAGCTTCCACTGCACCCGCGCCCGCTCACTCGCCGCCATCAACTTCTCACACCCGTCCGAAACGCGATCACCCGACACGTCATCGTCAGCGCACACCGCCGCACGGCGCATTTCGCGTCCATCGCTCCCGCCAGCAGCCCACAAACTCTCGCCCGGAATAAAGCTGTGCTCCAGGCTCGCCCGCGCCATGCGCTTCAAATCGGCATACGACAAGCCATAAGTCTCGACCGCGCGCACATATTCGTGCGTCATATCGCTGCGCGAAACGCCCTCGTCGTCGGTTGCGAGCGCCACCGGAACCTTGTATTTCATATAGACCGGCAGCGGGTGCCGGTCGCCGCTGACGCCCAGAATCACATCATTCGAGGTCAGGCAAATTTCAACCAGCACATTCTTTTTCGCCATCTCCCGCAACAATCCAATCGGATCATCCTCGCTCATCACATCCACGCCATGCCCAATCCGTTCCGCTCCTGCGCGCTCCACCGATTCGCGGATGTGAAATCGCAATCCCTCCGGAGAAACCAACCCCATCGCCAGTTCGCCCGCATGTAACGACACGTGCGTCCCCGGATAAAACCTGCGTAGCGCTTCAATCGTCCGCATGTGCAGATCGAAATCGTGCATCGGCACGTAATAGTCTTCCGGCATCACCAGATTGAAGCCCACAAACCGCGAATCCGCCTTGGCCAATTCGAAGCCCAGCAAGATCTGCGCAAACACCTGCTCGCGCAGCAATCCTCGCAGCACCTGGTACAAATAACGAATCTCAACCTCGCATCCCGGAGCTGCCTGCGCCGTCCCGCAATGCAGCACTTCCTTCTTGCGCGCTTCATCCGCGTCGACTTGCTTCCGAACCGCCGCCACAATCTCCGCCATTCCCGGCAGCAGTTTCTCGCGGAGTCCGCGGAAATCGTCCTCGGCCTTCAGCTCCGATGTAGCATCCCATCCCACTTTCTTGGGAAGATTTCTGACTTGCAGCTCGTCGGCCAGTTCTCCGTCGGCCGTGTGCATGATCTCGACATACTGCAGGTGATCCTCCGCCCCACGCGACGCCACTTCCGCCAACGCCTCGCCCACGTGGTCGTGCACTGCTGGCCCGAACTTGTCGAAGGTCGCAAAGAATCGGTCGTGGCCCGACTCCTCCTCGCGATGCCAGTTGCGCATCGACCACGCATCCACCAGTTGGTCATAAAGAATGTGATCCTGATAGGCGCACCGCACCGACGGTTTGTTCGTATACGCGTCGCACGAATCGCACGCCGCGCGCATCAGCTTCGAAGTCGTGCGGTCCACGCACAGCGCGCTCTCCGAAGCCCAGTCGATCATGCTCTCCGCATAGACCGCGCCGCTCAGGTGAACATGCAGATCTCCGCCCTTGGGCATCTCCTGCAAAAATGCCAGGAGCAATTCCGGCTGATGCCGCACCGATTCCAGATATTTCGCCGCCTTTTCGTCGGAATTCTGCGCGCTCGACGCCCGCGCCAGCACTTGCCTGGAGGAGGTTTGCGCGTAGGAGGCTTGCGTAGAAGAAACTTGCGCGGAGAAAGAAGTTAACGCCAGGAAACAAACCGCTGCGCCCACCCGCAAGCTTCGCATCACAAAAACGCCTCCATGATGAATAAGGGAAGAAGCAGCATTGTAGAGGATAAGTCGTCAGGTGCGCTTGTCCTGATCGCACATCATTATTTTTGTTCTGGATTCGCGAGAAGGCGTTACTGACGCGATTCTATTTGCCTCAAATATAGGCGGAAAACCACAAATAACACAGCATTCATGCGGATAAAACACGATTTGCACAATCACCATCGTCTGTGATCTTGGCGTAAAACTGCATTTCTATCGGACAAAAACCTCTAAAAACCGCATGGATGCAGGCGATTTCGCAATCCGCAGCCCGCAGATGCACAATTTTCAGGTCACCCGGCTGTGCATGAGCTGCACTCGATTGATGAATAACAACTTACGAACGCATGAATTTCGTTGACGCAAAAAATCAACGTGGTAAAACCATAATCGTTCTTTGACACGTTCTGAAGTTTTTCCGGTTGGTGCAGCGTCCGGGGCTCAAGCGAAGTCACCCAGACAACCGCGAGGTGGGTCTGGGAGGGCAAGTAAGGGTCTATAGCTAAGCGCTGGTCGAGAAGAACAGGAGCCTCTGTCGAAGGCAGGATAGAGTCCCGAGGCGTTGGACTGATTTATCCGGTTGGCGGTGAGCCCGGAGCCCGAGCAAAGATCGGCTTACAATGCACCCGCAAGGGAGTTGTAGGAAAAGGTCAGCAAGGGTCTAAACGCGAGCTACTGGCCGAGACGAATGAATCCAACATCACCTCGGGACTCTCTATTTGTGCGCTTATGCCCTGACCTGTACGGGCAGATCCTGTGGTCAGCCCGCCTTAAGTTGACCAGCCGTCAGACTGGCTTGGGACCGTCGAGTACGCAACGGCCACGCCCACCAGCCGCGAAGTTAAGGTGTTCACCCTCACAAAAGCCGTGGTGACAGGTCGCACAAAACCGTAGCGTCAACCTCAACCTTCTGAATGCAGCCTCGCAAAGGCGGCAGGGAACCGCAATGTCGCGGAGTATCTTAGCCTCGTCGGTGTCGTTTGGGTCATAGTTGCCGTAATAAGCACTTTGCCAGTCCATGAAAACCCCCTTAGCGCAGAACCTTTTCGGTCCGTTGCGCGTCAGTAGAACGTCAGACGGAGCAAAATGTTTTCCACAATGTAAGTTACATATAAGTAAGTACTTACAGCGGAATATTCCCGTGCTTCTTCGGAGGGTTCTTATCGCGCTTGGTCTGCAGCATCTCCAGCGCCTGAATCAGCTTCTTGCGCGTCTCGCGCGGCTGGATGACCGCATCCACGAATCCCCGATCGGCTGCGACATAGGGATTGGCAAAGCGATCGCGAAACTCTTCAATCTTTTTTTGCCGAACCGCTTCGCGCTCGGAAATCCCCCCATCGGCGCTCTCGCCGCCATTTTTCGCCGCATCCAGCTCCCGCTTGTAAACAATGTCCACTGCGCCTTCCGGCCCCATCACCGCGATTTCCGCGCTCGGCCACGCATAATTCACGTCGGTGCGAATATGTTTTGACGCCATCACGCAATACGCTCCGCCGTAAGCTTTGCGAGTAATGACGGTAACCTTCGGCACAGTCGCCTCGGCAAAGGCAAACAGCAGCTTCGCGCCATGCCGGATGATTCCGCCATACTCCTGTTGCGTGCCCGGCAAAAAACCAGGCACGTCTTCAAACGTCACCAGCGGAATATTGAAGCAATCGCAGAAGCGCACAAAGCGCGCGCCCTTCACCGACGCATTGATATCGAGCGTCCCCGCCAGCATTGCCGGCTGGTTCGCAACAATCCCAACCGGTTTGCCGTTCAGCCGCGCAAATCCCACGACAATATTTTTCGCGTAGTGCTCGTGAATTTCAAAGAAGTAGCCATCATCGACGACCGTGTGAATCACATCTTTCATGTCATACGGAATATTCGATTGATCGGGAACGAGCGTGTCGAGTTTCTCATCCACCCGATCGATCGGGTCCGTGCAAGCCTTGCGCGGCGGGTCGTCAAGATTATTGGAAGGAATAAAACTCAGCAGCTCGCGCACCATCGACAGGCATTCGGCATCGTCGCGGCACATGAA
>JASHOU010000179.1 GCA_030038475.1 Terriglobales bacterium
GTGCCGTCAAATTCGGCCGCAAAAGAATGATGCGCGTGAAGGGGGAACACGCTCGCGGTGAAGGCCACAATCAGCAGGCCGTACACGCTCCTCCTTCTCAAAGACGCATTGACGAATTGAATCATGTCTTATACTCTATCATTCATATGGACTTGCGGAAGCAAAAATTTGCGCTCTTCTGGCGGGGATTGCTAGCATTCGCTCTCGTCCCAGGCCTCCTAGCGCAGCAGACCGCCAAACAGCAAAGGCCCGCTGCCCTGAAACCGGCGCCGCGCACTCCCGACGGGCATCCCGATCTCAACGGGTTTTGGAAAGGCACACGCGACACGCATCCGGTAGGGAACATCGGTAAGGATCTTCCGGGCTTCAAGCTTCCCTTCACGCCGGAGGGCGAGGCCGCCTGGAAGCATAACGTCAGCGCGACAATTGATCCCGAAAGCCTGTGCATCATCGGAGGCATTCCACGCCACAACGCGAGCGCGCTTCCGTTCACTGTTCTTCAGACCAAGGATTATGTCGCGTTCTTGTACTTGTACACCTACTTTCGCTTGATTCCCACCGACGGCCGCAAACATGAGGAAGATCCCGATCCGAGTTTCTTCGGAGATGAAGTGGGCCGCTGGGAGGGCGACACGTTCGTGATCGATTCCATCGCGTTCAAGGACACCAAGGTCTGGGCGGACGAAAACGGCAGCCCCCACAGCGACGCGCTGCACGTCGTAGAAAGGTGGACTCGCCCGGACGCCGATCATATCCGTGTCGACACGCTCATCGAAGATCCCAAGTTCTACACGCGCCCGTTCACATACTCGCGAACCTGGGAAACCGCGGATCCCGCCACGCGAACCAATGAATATTCGTGCGCCGAGAACAACGTCGATCGGGACCACCTCGGACCTGGTCCAGGGCCCATACGGCCGAATGGAGAGCGTGGTTACGTGGACTTCGCCCCGCTGCCGCCGCCTCCACCGGCGCCCACGCCGATCAAATAGTAACCGGCGCGTAGCTGGCACCACTTGGAATCAGGCGATGCGCTGGCGGCGCGGCGTGAACACAGCGTCGCGTTCCGCGATTTCGCCCGCCACGATCTGTTCGGCGACCCTTCGCATCGAGAGGCCCGAGCGGTGCGCTTCCTGCGAGATCCACAGGTTCGCCGCGGCCGGCGACATGCCTCGCCGCGCCGTGAGAATTCCCTGCGCACGCTGCAGCACCTTGCGAGCACTGAGGTCCTCGCGCAACCTCGCCAACGCCGAGGTGAGCCTAATGCGATCCTTGTGCAAATAGCTCCGTTGCATGAGCATCCCCAACTGTTCCCCCGTGTACTGGGAAACGCGCTGCGGAATCGAGCCGTGGAACTCCGAAGACGCATAGCAGATGATCAGCTTTGCCAATTCCCTGCCGTCGGCTCGCAGAGGCACCGAGTAAAGAGACCGATATGGCAGGTCGAATGCCTCTAAAACCTGCTCAGCGTGAGTGCCGGCGACGTCAGCGGGCAACGACAGCCCTCGCGGCAAAGCAATGGTCATCGCTCGCGCCCCCAATGTTGTTTCCAGCAGAACACGGATTTTGTTCCAACGCGCCGGGGAAACTCGTTGTCGAGCCAATAATGCGGCTGATTTGAAAAAGAATCTCGTCTTCCTTCACAGACACCTTCCTTAGAGCAAGAAATTTGAATTAAAACAACAGGCGGGAACGCTTAACGGCAACAACAACAGAGGCGAGGCATGTTCTAAGGATTAGTCTACTACTTAGATGTACTATTGTCAATATCGTTTGTTGGTTTTCGTTTGTTGGCTTTGCGAGCCGACATCAAATCGTCGCGGTTCGGACTGTGTCTTCGAGCACCCTCATGGCCAAACAATAAGGTCGCGGACCGTAACTGACTCTCGCCACGCCATGCTGCGCCAGGACACTGAGAGGCGGCGTTGTGTCGACAACCATGACGTTGAGCGGCACGGGGGACTCGGCGGCCAAGCGCGCAATGAGATTGATATCTACCAAGCCGGGCGCGAAAAGCCCATCTGCGCCCGCCTCGGCGTAAGCATGTGCACGCTCAATCGCTTCGTTGACCATCGATTTGTCATGCTGTTCTGGAGGCCGCTGGAAAAAGACGTCAGTCCGGGCATTTATGAAGAACCCGACTTTTGTTTCATCGGCCACCTGCCGGCCGCGACGGATACGATCTGCGTGGTCGCCCGCACTCCTTAATCTTCCATTCGCTGGAAAACTATCCTCCAGATTGCATCCAACGGCTCCAGCTTCGATGGCCAGACGAATCGTTGCTCCTACCACCTCTGGTTCATCGCCATAACCGCTCTCGAGATCGACTGTGACGGGCAGTTCTGTCACTCTAGCAATCCTCCTCAGATTGTCGATCGCTAAAGTCAGTGGGATCCGCTCGCCGTCTGGGAAGCCGCTCGCGTCAGCGACTGCCCAACTGCTGGTAGCGATTGCCTTGCCCCCGCCCGCCTGAACGGCCTTGGCGCTGCCCGCATCCCAAGCATTGACGAGCACGAGCGGGTTTCCACTGATGTGCAGCCCACGAAATCTTTCGGCCCTGTGTACCTGAGCTATTAAGATTTCATCCGCATCACCGATTGAGCCTTGTGCACTGTGTTCGCTTTTCGCCATCTCTACGCTCCACTTATTGCCTTTCGACCGTCTGCCAGTGATTGCGCAATTCCCTATCGAACTCCTGCCACCGCTCTTCGGGGAAAAAGATTCTAGCGCCTTTGAGTTCGACGCGCGGCCGGGCGCCTGGAATCGTCTCCTGCAGCCACTGCGACCACTTCACGTCGAAATACACGTCGTCCGAACCCCAGACGATCAAGGTCGGCGCCTTCAACGTCTTCAGGCGGTCTTCAATGGCGAGTGTGTGCTTGTGGTCAAAGGCTGCGAGGAATCGCTCCAGATCGCGGAGTCGCTGCTCGTTACGGAGGTGCGGCTGCAAATAGTTTTCAATGATTTCGTCAGTCACTTTGTCTGGATGTTCGTAAGCCGGTCCCAGGGCCTGCGGCGATCGATAGACATTCTTGTCAGCGATCATCGCGTTCAGCGTTTCCGACAACCCTCCCGAAGCGGCCATCGTCAGAAACGGCTTGAAGGCTTCGGGAGGCCAGTTGTCATGCGTGTCGCCGTCGGTCAGAGAAAGGCTGCGAACACGCTCCGGATGCAGGGCAGCGAAAATCTGCGCGATGCCCGCACCGCTGTCGTTGCCGACAAGATCCACCTGATCGATCCTCAGAGCGTCGAGAAATTCCTTGAGCATCTTCGCGTTGGCGGTCACGGACACGTCCTGATCGGGATCGATTTCGGTATCACCGTGCGCCAACAGGTCCACTGCAATACAGCGCCGTACATCCGACAAATCCGCCAGTTGATGCCGCCACAGATATGCGTTCAGCAGGACGCCATGCACAAACAACGCAACTGGACCTTTGCCTTGCTCTAAGTAGCTGATTCGCCCCGAAGGTGTTTCGACACTATGCTGTATCATCGATCCCTCCGCCTTTGCATGTCCTGAGGCCCCAATGAAAGCCGCAAACGTGAGCACCACCAGACCGATGACGCCCGCCCTCAACGCTGGCGCGGATGTATCCGCCTCCTTGAGCTTTTGAGCGCACTCGTCGCAGCAAACTTCTACAGTCTTTCCACCAATTGTGACCTCGATCGGAATTCCATCGATTATGCAGTCGCAAGCGGCGCAGCTTTTTTCGGCCATGGAATCAGTAAGCCACGTCGAGGATGCGGGCGCTGTCAAAATCTTTAGTGACTTGCTGGAGGAGGGGATCTAGCGGCGAAGCGCTGATCGCTTGAACTCGGAGGGTGAGCGGCCGTAGAGCCGGCGAAATGCCGCGCTGAAATGACTGTGACTCGAGAAACCGAGATCGAGGC
>JASHOU010000180.1 GCA_030038475.1 Terriglobales bacterium
GCCATCGCGCATGAGCACTGCTGAGCGTACTGCCGTGGTTCAGGTGTTCAACGACATGCACGGGCTGATCGTCGGCGTGGGCAAAACGTACTGCCTAAAGTCACAACCGCACTGTGAGCACTGTCCTTTGCAGAAGTTCCTTCCTCAGGCAAAGTAAGCCACTGACGTTGATATTGACATTAATAACGATGATCACGATGACGACACTAGAACGCGCCGCAATCGGATGGCTTGTTTTTGTTTTGGGGGCCGCAGCCGTGCACCTGGCGTTAGGAACTGGCGCGCAAGAGCAGTCGCTGCGTGAAGCCGCACGCGCCTCTGGACTGCTCATCGGCGTTGCCGTCAGGCCTGTGCAACTTTCCGAGGCCGCGTATGCGTCGACGCTGGCGCGCGAATTCAACATGGTCGAACCGGAGGACGCGTTGAAATGGGAGATCGTGCACCCGCAGCCGCAGAGTTTCGATTTCTCACAAGCCGATCAGGTCGTGGACTTCGCAACCCGCCACAGTATGAAGGTTCGCGGGCACACGCTAGTTTGGCACCGGCAGAATCCGAAATGGCTGACCGACCGAAAATATACTTCGGCTGAACTCGCGCAGATTCTTGAGCAGCACATCAAGACCGTGGTCGGCCATTATCGCGGCAAGATCTTCGCCTGGGACGTGGTCAATGAAGCCTTTGACGAATTGCATCCCGGAGAACTGCGCAGCACGATTTGGCGCGATCAACCGGGAATCGCAATCGCAATGACCGAGAACGACACAGGCGCGAGTCCTGACCCGCGTGCTTTGAGCAATCGGGTCCACTCGCAGCCCGCAGCTCGCAGCTCCCAGCAGAGTTACTCCTACATCGAGCAATGTTTTCGCTGGGCGCACGAAGCCGATCCGCAGGCTTTGCTCTTTTACAACGAGGCTGAGGCGGAGACGATCAATCCGAAATCGGATGCGGCCTACAACATGGTTCGCGATTTCCGTGAGCGCGGCGTTCCCATCAATGGCGTGGGATTGCAAATGCACATTGCCGGGCTGAATGCCGATGTCGCGTCGATCGCCGCCAACATCGGCCGCTTCACAGCTCTCGGAATCCAGGTTCAGATTACGGAGATGGATGTGGCGTTGCCGGTCGACGCAAACGGCAACCCTCGCCCGGAAAATCTACAACAGCAGGCTGAAATCTATCGCGCCGTTGCCAACGCTTGTTTGTCTCATCCCGGATGCACGGCGATCCAGACCTGGGGTTTGACCGATAAATATTCCTGGATCGGATCGCACTCCAGGAAAACCCAGGGTGCCGCACTGCTGTTTGACAGCAACTACCGCCCCAAGCCCGCCTATGAGGCGCTGCGTAACGCGCTACAGCTACGTGCACCCGTTGGCCGTTAGTTGGCGAGGGGATCTCCAATCATTACCCAGTTCGCGGCTGCTGTGCTCTAGTCGCGATGATCCGTAGGCATAAACACCGTGCGGTCACTTGTGAGAACTGAAACTCGAAGTTTGGTCGGGGCGATTGGATTTGAACCAACGACCCCCTGCGCCCAAGGCAGGTGCGCTACCAGGCTGCGCTACGCCCCGACTCTACTGCTCCACTGATTCTAAACTACTTCCCCGAAGCTGCGAAAAGCGCGCGCGATCCAGTCCGAACCAGGGAAACCCGAACCGAATCATCTGAGTGACGATTGCTGCGTCCAATGCCACGCTGAATGAAATCCCTCACTCAAAAATTATTTTTATATATGCCTTGACACGTATATGCCATGTGGAGTATATACGAAGGGTGGAATCCGCATTCGAAATCATTGCCGAGCCCAACCGCCGTGCGATATTGAGCCTTCTCGTCTCTTCCCAACAGTCGGTGGGAGAGATCGAACATCGGCTTCGTATGCCACAGCCGGCTGTTTCCAAGCACCTGCGCGTGCTGCGCGAGGCGGGGTTTGTTGAGTCCACGGTGGACGCGCAACGCCGTCTCTACCGGCTCAAACCCGAACCATTTCAGGAGATAGATGCCTGGCTGGCGCAATTCCGACGCTTCTGGTCGGCTCACATCGATGCTCTCGAACGCCACCTCGATCGGATGGATCGCGACCGCATGGATCATCCACAGAATCGACCATCAACATCAACGAAAAAGAAAACCAAAAAGAAGATAACGCGGCCCAAACCGCGTACGTGATAAAGGAGAAATAAAATGAAAATCAAAGTGACCAGCCTATACGTGGACGATCAGGAGAAAGCCCTGCACTTCTACACCGGAGTTCTTGGTTTTACCAAGAAGAACGACTTCAGCAACGGCCCCTATCGCTGGCTGACCGTGGCCCCGGCCGAGGAACCCGACGGCACCGAACTGCAGCTGGCGCTCAACAACAACCCCGCGGCCAAGACCTATCAGCAGGCAATGTTTCAACAGAGCCAGCCCGCCGCCATGTTCTTCACCGACGATGTCAAGGGCGACTACGAGCGCATCAAGTCCCGCGGCGCAGAGTTCATCATGCCGCCCACCGACGTGCCCGGCTCGACCATCGCGAGGCTGAACGACACCTGCGGCAACCTCATTCAGCTCACGCAACTGAAGCGCTGGTAGACGGATGTTCAGCGGGATCGTGCGCCCAATCTGTCGCTGGTCATTCGTCCTCGATCATGCATCGTTTTCGTTGGCCAGAATCCATGTTGTGAACGACTAAGAATAATGACTAACGGCTAACGACCAACGACCGCCTCAATAACGGCGCTTAGTTCTACGGAGAAAAACATGCTCGATCGCGATCACTACACACCGGGCCCGGCCCACGGAGCGCGGATAGAAAAAGGCCGCATACAAAAGGGTCAGGTACAAAGCAGCCAGGTCAAAAGCGACGAAGACAAGTGGACGCTCATTCTCGTTCGAGAACTCCGCCACTCGCCTGAAAAAGTCTGGCAGGCGCTCACCGACCCGGCGCAACTGCGCGAGTGGGCGCCCTTTGTGGTCGATGCCAGCCTGGGCGCGGTTGGATCGGTGAATCTCACCTGGGTGGGAAGGCCCAGCCCGATCGAAACCAAGGTGACGCGTGCCGAGGCCCCTAGGCTACTCGAGTACGGCGATACCCGGTGGGAACTCGAAGCCGTTGGCAGCGGCACGCGGCTGACGCTGTGGCATGTGATTGATCGACGCTTCATCTCTTGGGGAGCGGCGGGCTGGCATATCTGTTTCGACGTGCTGGCGCGGCTCCTCGCCGGTCAGCCGATTGGACCCCTGGTCGGCGCCGACGCCATGAAGTCCGACGGCTGGCGGCGCTTGAACGCCGAGTACGCAAAACAGTTCGCCAACGAAACGCCCGAATGCCGACCTAACGCCGCTCAAAAGTCTGAATCGGACGGATGACAAAACGATCCAGCCGGTGCCCCATTCAAGCCCGATTTTGGCTTGAGTGGGGTGGTTCTAAACAATTCTCGACCCGCTTCCGTCTTCGTCTTCAGAGGAGGTCCCAATGAACTGGAACAAATGGATTCGGCAGACTCACCGTTGGCTGTCCGTTCTTTTTACGCTGGTCGTCATCGTCAACGGCGTTGCCATAGCACAGGGAAAATACACCAACCGGCTGGGCCTCTCGGCGGTGTTCGTGCTCGCCTTGCAGTTTTTCACCGGCCTGTACTTGTTCGCGCTGCCGTATGTCGCGAAGTGGGGCGGACGACGCATCGGGTGAAAGAGCGGCCCATCCTTGCGTGTTCTCTGCGAAAGGGGGACACTTGGCGGCTAAGCAAAACCGGATTGCTTCTAGAGTCCGGAATGCCCATCTTTGCAAAGGCGCACAGGGTGCGCCCTCTGCTCGCATGAAAACGGGCTAGAATTCGAGGCATGGAGATCCAATGAATCCATCGGAACGTATTGATCAACTGATTGCAGGACTCACAGACTGGCGTGGCAAAACGCTCGCCAGCATCCGCAAGAGCTTTCTTGAGGCCGACAAGGGGATCATCGAGGAATGGAAGTGGATGGGAAGCCCGACGTGGTCGCACGGCGGAATCATCGCGGTCGGCAACGCCCACAAAGATAAAGTGAAGCTTACCTTTGCCCACGGGGCGCACCTCCCCGATCCTGACGAGCTCTTCAATGCGGGCCTGGGAGGCAACCAGTGGCGAGCGATCGATCTTTTCGAAGGCGATAAGATTAATGAACGTGCTCTAAAGAGTCTCGTCCGCGCCGCCGTTGCTTACAATCAAATCAAAATGAAGACGAAGGCGTCTGCGCGTGCTCGAGCGAAAGTGCATAAAAGTAAAAAGTGATTTCGCCGCTCGTTTTGCTGCCAACGCTTGCGATTCCTAGAATCATATGTGGTGACCTTGGTGATACCGCCAAAAGGTGGCATTGTCCTCGCCGACCACGCTCGGACTATAATTTCCCTCGGAAATCATGCTCAGTTCGCGCTACGCTTTGGTGACCTACGTACGTAATCCGGTTGGCGATTTCGTCGAACAACTGCGCCGGGAACTCCACCCCACCATCGCTCACATGCCCGCCCACCTCACCATTCTTCCGCCGCGTGAGCTGGTTGGAACCGAGGACGCCGCGCTGGAATTTCTGGAAGAGGCTTGCAGTCGCGTCGTTCCGTTCAGCGTCGAGCTCGGAGACGTGGAGACGTTTTTGCCGACCACGCCGACCGTTTTCATTCAAGTAAAGCGCGCAGCCTACCGTATCCGGGAGCTGCACGACCAACTCTGCGGCAAAGGGCTGAGTTGCGAAGAGAGTTGGCCCTATATTCCGCATCTCACCATTATGAAAACGGAGACTGATGAGCAGGCCGGCGCTGCATTGTCCTTGGCACGGCTGCGCTGGGCGCAGTTTCCAGGCAAGCGCCGCGTCGAAGTGGAAGAGCTGATGTTCGTCCGTGAGAACAGCGGTCGCTGGCACGATGTGGCGGCCGTGCCTTTGGGACGCGGCCAGTTGTCATCCAAGTTGTAGCGCCCTCACGCCGCCAAGCAGAGAAACACGCTCCGCAATACCCCCCCAAAACCCGCAACCAGCGGCCACTTTCAGCGAGCGGCGGTACATGTACTTTCCACCCGTTGCCAACTCCGTGGGCCGGATTACCATAGATTCAACGGGCAGCAAGCGCCGGATCCCAGGCTGCGGACGAGATCGCAAGTTCGAACGCGCAGTTCGACCGAAAGAGAGACTATGCAAATTGGGGTCTATGGATCCGGCTACCTCGCTACCGTTATTTCCGCCTGTCTCGCCGATTTCGGCACGCCCGTTTGTTGCTGTCACGCCGACGGCACCCGCATCCTGGAAGTCGCCAAAGGCAATATTCCCTTCTTCGAAAAGAATCTTCAGGACGTAATTCGGCGCAACGTGCGCTCCGGGCGCCTGGTATATTCTGCCGACCCGGAAGAGCTGGCTCGCAGGGCACAGGTAATTTTTCTCGCGGAAGACTCGGCCGAGGGACTGGAAGAACTTGTCGTCCGGCTGGCCAGCGCGGGCGGACGTTTTCAAGTATTGTCGATCGTTACGCCCGGACGGGTGGGCTCGACCACCAAGATCGAGAAGTTGCTCAAAGAAAAAGGCCTGAAAAGCCTGCTCGTGTGCCAGCCCATGTTTTTTACGAACGGATGCGCGGTCGAAGACTTCAACTGGCCCGACCGCATCATTCTCGGTACGCCTTCGAGCGAAGCCGTTTCTTCGCTGAAACAGATTTTTCATCCCCTGGTGATGCGCGGAGTTCCGGTGCTGGTCACCAATTACGAAACCGCGGAGTTGGCGCGCGAAGCAACCACCGCATTTGTCGCGACCAAGATTTCGTTCATCAACGAAATTGCCAGCCTCTGCGAACACGTTAATGCCGATGCCGTCAGCCTTTCGCTGGCCATGGGACTCGACAAGAAAATTGCGCCGCGCTGCCTGCAGCCGGGCGCGGGCATGGGTGGAATTTTCGCCGAGAGCGATATGGAATCGATCACCGGTCTGGCGCAAGAGAACCGCGTCGACCTGAAAGTTCTCAATGCCGCCCGCGAGGTGAATAAGAATCTGGTGGATCGGCTATTGCAAAAAGTGTCGTACGCCATCGAAACCGTGCAGAACAAGGACGTCGGCATTCTGGGCTTGGCTTTCAAGCCGAACACGAACTCGGTGGCGGGCTCGGCATCGTTGCAACTGGCGCAGAACCTGCTCGCCGGCGGCGCTCGCGTTCGCGCCTACGATCCTGTAGCCATGCCCGATGCGCGGATGCAACTAAACGGAATGGTGAAGTACTGCGAATCGGCCTACGGAGTTGCCGAGGGTGTGGATGCGCTGATCGTCGCCACCGGCTGGCCCGAGTTTCGAACTCTCGATTTCGTCAAGATCCGTCACCTGGTCAAACGGCCGATCATCATTGACACCAAGAATCTGCTCGACTCCTCGCGTCTGCGCGCCATGGGCTTCCAATACATGGGCGTGGGCAGACCGTAGCCAGAGCCGCAGCCCTGCGTCACCTCCGTGACCTCCGTGGTTCACGCCTTTCATTGGATGCCTGATCGGAATTCCCCCTGAGTACGCTCCAGCCCACGATGTTCGACTCCACCCGAGATGCGCCGCAATTGCTATAATCGTTCTTTGCGGTGGGAGTAGCTCAACCGGTAGAGCATCGGACTGTGGCTCCGACGGTTGCGGGTTCAATTCCCGTCTCCCACCCCATATCAATCCCTTCTTCGGCGTTTCCGCTTCTTTAGCCGATAAAAATACTCGGCCAATAAAAAAGGCGGGACCGAAGTCCCGCCCGCTGTTTTCACTTCTTCTACCAGTTAGTTTTTGCCGGTCCCGCTCAGCGGTACCTGCTGCGGACTGCCACCAGCGTTGTCGGTAAAGCTCACGTCGCCGGTGAGGGTTCCCGTCTGCTCCGGTGTGAAGGTGACCTTGATTTCGCAAGTTGCGCCAGGAGCCACACTGCTGCCGTTGACGCAAGGAGTTACTTTCTTGGTCGCTTTGACCGTTGCTAGCGCGAAGTCGCCGCTGACCGCAATCGTGCTGATGTTAAGCGCTACTGTTCCGGTGTTGGTCACAACCACCTTCTTCGCCGCGGTCGTCTTACCCACTTCGACCTTGCCCCACTTCAGCGAAGCTGGATTGAAGCTGGCCACTGCCTGGCCACTCGTCGGCGCCAGTACATTGATGATTCCGTCTCCGTTCGGGCTGCCCCAACCGGTCACCAGATCGTAGCCAGTTACCGCCGGATAGCCATTGCTGCCCGAGGTGATGTCATGGAAATCGGTGTCGTAGCTCGAGCCCACCCCGATATTGTAGATAGCGGGATTGATGAACCCGATCGCCGGATCGCCGTTGGCAGCTGCCTGTTGATTAGCTAGAGCCAGGTAGGCGGCCCACATAGGCGTTGCAAAACTGGTCCCCCCGTACTCGTTGGCCGTGCAGGCTTCCTGGTCGGCGCAAACGTAGAAAGTAAAGTTTGCGTTTGCCGAGACATCCGGCGCATTGCGATAAGTCGTGGATCCCTCGTTCTTCGAGTTGATCACGCCCGAAAGCTGCTGCCAGGCCGGAATTGGAATGTCGTCCGGCGCCCAATAGCCGCCGCCGCTGTCAGACCACGCCGTTTCCGATTTCCACGGGCCGCCCGCGCTTTCAGTCTCCAGGTCGGTGCCGCCGACACTGGTCACGTACGCAGAGTCGCACGGCCAGGTTGGATAGTTGGAGTTAAATTTGGAATCGTCGCCAGACGCTTGGAAATAGTTCTGGCCCTGCGATGCCATCTTCTCGAAATAGGGGTCGTCAGTGCCGGGATCCGATGGGCTCCAGATCCATGAGGCGCTCAAATTCAAAGGCAGTGGAGTATCCGATGACATTGCACCCAAAAGCGCTGTGTCGGTGGACCCCACGTACTCGTAGATCGTGGTTACATCCGGGGCCATGCCGCCAGCTTGCGTGACGTCAATCGTCTGTTCCGTATCGTCACAGCCCTGTGCATAGACGCAGTTGATGCTCGTCCCATCGGTAGAAATGCCAGTGACAGCGAAGTTTCTGGTTTGGCCGGCGTTCTTGTAATAAGTATTCACGTCGGCAATATCAAATCCGGCGTACTCCAGCAATCCGATCAGCTGGCCGGAGCCGGTCAGGGTCGTTGCTCCGTAGTAGGCCGCCCGCATGTCGCTGCCGCAGAATGATTCCTCCGGGCACGAACCGGTCTCAGCTGCCGACCTGACCTTGAAATCTCTCTTCACCAGTGCAGGACGCGGAATCGAATAATTGTCCAGTCCCGAGATGTGCCAGAGCTGGAACGGCAGATCCACAGA
>JASHOU010000181.1 GCA_030038475.1 Terriglobales bacterium
GCCGAGCCGAAAAAATCGGCGGCATCTCTTCAGCCGCGATGCAGGTGCTGATGAGTCATTATTGGCCGGGAAACGTGCGCGAACTGCAGAACGTGATCGAGCGCGCCTGCACGCTCGCTTCCGGCAATCAGTTGGAAGCCGCTGACATCCAACTCGATTCGCCGCGCAATCGCGCGAACGACGCTGCGTCCGATCGCTTTCTTCCCGAAGGCATGACGCTCGATCAGTGGGAAGACGAGATGATTCGCGCCGCGCTCAAGCGTGCCAACGGAAACAAATCGCAAGCCGCGCGTCTGCTCGGCCTCTCGCGCAACGCCCTCCGCTATCGCCTATCAAAAATCGGAATTGAGGACGAGGGAGAGGCGGAACATGGGTCGGCGTGAGCACGTTTGGCCCATGGGTATCGTAACGCAGCCTAATGACCATCGATTAGGACCAATACCCACGGCCAACCCTCGAGCGCTTCGCTATACTTTTTCGCATGCGGCGGCTTCCGCTCACCATCGCGCTCACATTCGTTTTTTCATACACCGCGGGCGCGCAATGGCTTATTCAAGACTCGCACACCAGCGCAGACCTACGCGGCATTCACTCCATTGATAACGGTGTCGCATGGGCCAGCGGCACCAACGGCACCGTCGTGCGCACCACTGACAACGGCGACCACTGGCAGCGATGCGCCACACCGCCTGGCGCTGAAGGTCTTGACTTCCGCGGCATCCAAGCCTTGAACGCAAACACGGCCATCGTCATGTCCAGTGGCAAAGGCGATCTCTCACGCCTCTACAAAACTACCGACGCTTGCCACACGTGGAGGCTCGTTTTCGCCAATCCTGACAAGGATGGATTTTGGGATGCAGTCGGGTTATCCAAGCCTTGGCCGTCGGAATTATCCGAAACTAGTGGAGTATTGATTGGTGACCCAGTCGCAGGAGCTTTCTCTGTCTTCCTAACCTCCGACAGCGGCGAAACTTGGCGTCGGTGGGGAAGACGCGGATTGGGCTGGAAAGGCGCCTGCGGCGAACGCCAGCCAAAAGCTTCGAAGGACGAATCTCTCTTTGCCGCCAGTAACTCGTCGATCGTCCATTTTTTCTCAAGCAACTTCCTTTTTGTGACCGGGGGCCGATCAGGTTCCCGTCTGGTGTACTCGGATTCTTTCGACTTCGACGGCGGCCCGCCATGTTGGACCACCTTCTCATCCGTCAGGCTGCCTCTTGCTCGGGCTAGCTCATCTGCTGGCGCGTTCGCGGTTGCTGCTAAACCCAGCGGCTATTTTCCTCTCCGACTCATGGTAGTCGGCGGTGACTATACGAAACCAGAAGAGTCCGCTGGAAACGCCGCCTTCCTCTCCAGCAAAGATGGAGCGCATGTCCCTTTGTCGTCGTACTTCATCGTAACAACGCCGGTAACCCCACCGCACGGCTATCGCTCGGGTGTCGCTTATGACGCCTCCACCAAGACCTGGGTCACAGTCGGCCCTAACGGCACCGACGTTTCCACCGATGATGGCCTCAATTGGCGTGGCCTTAAACCCGACCCTACCGAAGCCCCTGACGCTGACAAGAACTGGAATGCTCTTTCCCTTCCCTTTGTGGTCGGCCCCAAAGGGCGTATCGGCAAAATACGGTCCGAAGCCCTCAGACCCTAATGAACCCCCGGCTCACTTTTTCTTGTGCTGGCTGAAAACCACCACCTCGGCTGATTCGGGCCACCGAACCGCCAATAATCGATGCCGGCCGAAATGCCTGTAGTCTCGCTAAGCCACTGATCCGGCTAAGGTTAGATACACTCCAACTTGTCCGGTTCAATTGGCATCCCGCTTGCCTTACCTTAAGCAGCGAAATTGTGCCAATAGAACCGGAGACACGATGAAATTCAAATTCATAGCAGCACTTTTAGTACTCACGATGACAATGGCGATCCCAGGCGCCGTCATCGCCCAGAACGGCCCCCAGTATCCCGACGAGCAGATGCCCGATCCAAATGCGAAGCCCTCGCCGAACGTTCAAGTGGCGCCGGCGCCGAGCGAGCAGGATATGGACCCGAACGCGGATCAGGATTCGATGGGGCAAGCTCCGCCGGATCAAGCGCCGATGAATCCAGCGCCGAACGGCGTCGATCCCAATAATCCCGGCCCCTCGGGCGACTTGAATGCCAATAACGCAGCTGCCCCTCCGTCTTACAACACGCCGGCTCCCGTGGAAAACAACGGCGTCGGTCGCATCAGCCTAATTCATGGCGATGTTTCCACGCAGCGCGGCGATTCGGGTGCGTGGTTGGCGGCAGCGCTGAACGCTCCGCTCGTCGCCGGCGACAAAATTTCAACCGGCGACAAGGCCCGCACCGAAGTTCAGCTTGACTACGCCAACACTCTTCGCCTCGCCGAGCACAGCCAGGCAAATCTCGTGCAGTTGACGCGCTCGCAGATTCAGATTCAGCTCGGCCACGGCATGGCGAACTATACGGTTTACGGTCGCAGCGACGCCGACGCCGAGATCGACACACCCAACGTTGCCATCAAGACCGAGCGCCGCGATTCGAGCTTCCGCGTTCTCGTGACCGCCGACGATCACACCGAAGTCTTGGTGCGCAAAGGCGAGATCGAGGTCACCACTCCGCAAGGCGGAACGCGCGTCGGGCAAAATCAGTTCATCACCATTCAGGGAACGGGCGCGGACGAGCAATACAAGATTGGTGAGGCTCCGGCGCGCGACGATTTCGATCAGTGGAATACGGATCGCGACAACATGATTCGCAATTCTCTGTCGCGGCGCGAGACCAACGATTATTACGTTGGCAGCCAGGATTTGGACAATAATGGCACCTGGTCAGAGGTTCCGGATTATGGTCCCGTGTGGCGTCCGGCCGTGCCTCCGGGATGGGCGCCGTATCGCGATGGGCGCTGGGTTTATGAGCCGTACTGGGGATGGACCTGGGTTTCCTACGATCCCTGGGGATGGGCGCCGTATCACTATGGCCGCTGGATGTATCTCGATGGCGGCTGGGCGTGGTGGCCGGGACCGGTGTATGGATATCCGTTTTATCGTCCGATTTGGGCGCCGGCTTACGTTGGGTTCTTCGGCTGGGGACCGGGGTTCGGCGTCGGTTTTGGCTTCGGTTTCGGATTCGGTTTTGGCGCATCCATTGGCTGGCTGCCGCTCGGACCGGGCGACTTCTTCCATCCCTGGTGGGGCCGCTGGGGTGGAGGCTTCGGCGCGGTGGGGTGGGGTGCCTACAACCGCGGAGGGTTCGCTCCGTTGCGCGCGGGGTCGCGGTTTTCAAATGTGAACCTGGCCATGCATGACCCGAACTTCCGCGGCGGCACCACGGTTTCGGGCCGCGATTTTGGCGCGGCGCACATGAACGCTGCGGCCATGACGCACGCGCAATTTCAGAATGCGCGGGCGACAACCGGCAGATTGCCCGTAAGCCCGAGCCGCGAAAGCTTCTCGGCCAGCGGACGTCCGGCGTCTGCTTCCACCACGCACAATGTGGCGTCCAATCAGCACTTCTTCTCGACCCACGGCACCGTGGCGGCGGGTTCCAGATCGCCTGGCGGCGAAACCGCGCGGGCTGGAAATAGCGGATTCTCGCGCTCGAGCGAAGGCGGCGAACGAGGAGCGGAAACGCGCGCTGGATCGAGCGCAGGCCGCGAAGGCGGCAGCAGCGGCGGATGGCAACACTTCACGCCCATGGCGCCGCGGTCATCTTCCGAATCCGCACGCTCAGGTGAATCGGGAAGCCGTGGCAGCAGTGAAGACCGGGGTGGCTATAACTCCGAGCGCAGCATGAGTTCGCAAAATCGCGGCTACGGATCGGAATCCCAGAGCCGTGGCTACGGATCGGAGAATCGCGGCTACGGATCCCAGGGCCGAAGCTACGGCGGATCGTCTCGGCCTCCGCTCAATATGAGGCAGCCGATCGTCACGCCGCGCTCGTACGGCGGCGGCGCTTACGGACGCTCAGCCCCCGGCTACGGTGGACGCGCACCGAGCTACGGTGGTGGGCGCGCTCCAGGTTTCGGTGGCGGGCATTCCGCGCCGAGCAGCCACGGCGGTAGCCCTCCGCATGGCGGATCGTCGCACGGCGGCGGGTCGCATGGTGGTGGTGGCGGCCATCATGGCCGATAGAGTCCGGCCGATAAAATCCGGCCGATAAGATTGCGCTGGATTCTTTCCCAGCGTAGTGACGCAGCATAGCAACACTCCCCAACAGTGGGGCGCGGCCAGCGTCCCACTGCTTTTTTGCCCACCAATCAGCCTCACATTTTTCGCCCGCAAGCCGCCCTCACTTTTTTCCCACCCACTGGTCTACCCAGTCGTTCACGGTCTTATACCAGAGCTGCGAGTTTTGCGGCTTCAGCACCCAGTGGCCTTCGTCAGGAAAGTACAGCATCTTCGAGGGCACGCCCATGATCTGCAGCGTGGTAAAAAGCTGCAATCCCTCGCTCACATCGAGCCGGTAATCGAGCTGCCCGTGAATCACCAGCGTCGGCGTCTTAAAATTTTTGGCTGCCAGGCGCGGGTTCCACTTCTCATACATCTCCGGGTTCGTATACGGAGTGCCCTTGAACTCCCAATCATTGAACCAGAGTTCCTCGGTCGTGCCCCACGCCGAAACGGTATTGAACATGCCGTCGTGCGTCACGATGCACTTGAAGCGATCGGTGTGGCCAAGCACCCAGTTCGCCATGTATCCGCCGAAGCTCGCGCCCAGAGCGCACTCCCGGTCTTTGTCGATAAACGGATACGTCTTCTCCGCGTAGTCCAGCCCCTTCATCAAATCCTCAAACGGAGCACCGCCCCAATCGCCATTGATGGAATCGATAAACTTCTGCCCATAGCCCGGAGAGCCATGAAAGTTGATCTCGACGACCACGTATCCGTTCGCAGCAAAGAGTTCGCCGTTCCAGCGATAACTCCACTCATCCCCAAGAGGAACCTCAGGTCCTCCGTGAATGATGAACTTGAGCGGATATTTCTTCGCAGGATCGAAGTTGGGAGGTTTGACGAGAAAGCCTTCAACCTTGTCACCATAAGCTCCCGTGAACCAGAAGGGTTCGAGGGGCTGCATTTCGATCTGCGACAGCATCGAGTCGTTCACGTGAGTTAGAGGCTCGGACTTGGGAGCTTCGCAGTCTCCGGGTTGAGGTTCGCCTTTGTGTCGGTTGTCGCACGGCGTCTTCATCGTCGTTGCAGAGGAATAGATTTCGTTAGGAGCAACGAGCGACATCTCCGTAAATAGGATCCTCTTCCCGTCGCTCGTGATTGCCAAGTCATCTCGATAACCGTGCTCAGCTTGCGGCTCATGTGCACTAGATTCATGCGTGCCCACCTGCGCAAGCGTTGCGCGGATGTCCAAGCCCGCCGGTGCGCGGTAGGGTCTGATTCCAGAGATGTAAATGTGAGCTTCGCCCGCGTCGGCGGCTACGAAATAGATATCTGACGAGTTCGGAGCCCATGTAAAAGTTTCAACCCAACGATCGAAGGCTTCCGTCAGATTTTTCTTCTCCCCCGTCTTCCGGTCGTACAGCATCAGCCGAAACCGGTCGCTCTCATATCCCGGACGCTGCTGCGCGCGATACGCGATGTATTTGCCATCGGGAGAATACAGCGGAGTCGAATCGCTCGCCGGATTGTCGGCGGTGACGTTCTTCGTCTTCGCCAGCACATCGCCCGGCGAGGCATCCGGCGGCCAATTCACCGGCACAATCCACAGGTCGTTGTTCGTCGAAGTAGCCGGAACCTTGTCATGATTCGACGTGTAGCAAATCTCCTGCCCATCGGGGGAGAACGCATAATCATCCTGTCCGCCCAGCGAAAACACCGGCGCATCATAGTCGCCAGGCGTGAGATCGCGGGGGGTTGGCACTTTCGCTATTTTTGCAGGCCCACTCCTGACGGGAAGATAGTCTGACGTATTCGGGGGCCGGCGCTCAGGCGTTTGAGTCGTCGTAGCCGTCGGTTGTGCCTGCAAGCTGACGGGTTGGAACACAGGCGAAGACGCATCCCGGCCTCCTGATAGAGGAGTCGAAGACGTGGAAACGACAAAGATGTGGGTGCGCTTTCCCGCCTTGTAGGCATTCCAATGGCGATAGAGGAGGTGATCAAAAATCAGCGCCTTGACCTTCGAATCCTCCGCCTCCTTCAGCCTTTTCGCGTTGCACACGGCTTCCGCGTCCGGCGTTCCATCGCACTCGGGATACACATCCGAAGTAAACAGGATGTTCTTTCCATCCGGAGACCACAGTTCGCCGCTCGCCTCAGTAGCGATATAAGTCCATCTGTACACGCCGGTGACCGCTCCCGCCGCGCCATCAAACTCCGCAATCCAGACCTGCGAGCCGCCCTCCTTATTCGAAATGAACGCAAACCGCTTCCCATCCGGCGCCCACCGCGGACGATCTCCATCCTGATCGGGGATCAGTACCCGTTCCTTTGAACTTGTCATCCCGAGCGAAGACGAAGGATTCGCTTGCGAATCCTTCGCCGCAGTCGAGGGACCTGCTTTTGTTTCTGCGTTCAGCGGCACAATCCAGATATGCGGAGTCTTCTTGTTCGCCGCCAGATCGACATCGACCGCGCTAAACAGCACCCACTTGCCGTCGGGCGAAGGCACCGGTTCGCCGACACGCTTCAGCTTCATCATGTCTTCAAAGGTGAAAGGACGTTTGGTCTGCGAAAACGCGGGAATCAGAGTCGAAATGAGGAAAACAGCGACAAGAGAACGGCGCATACACGGCCCTCCGGCAAACAGGAGAGTGTAGCAAAATGCAAGGTTTCAAAGTTTCAGGGTTTCAAGGTTTCAGGGTTTCAACGTCGCAAGGTTTCAGAATCGGCTGGGCGAGAATAACGTCATTTCCAAATCGCTATGCCGACCGGCTTGGATCTTTGTGCCGTTGGTCTTTGAAACCTTGAAACTCTGAAACCTTGAAACCTGCGCTCACACCGCCGCGCCCACCTCATGCCAACTCTTCCAGCATCGCCGTCATCTCCGACTGCGCATGGGCGTTCCCGGTGCGGCGCGCCGAGGAGATGCCGTCGACGAGCCAGCGCTTGGCTTCATCCACGCGGCTGGCCTTCGCAAGCGCCTGCGCAGCCATGAAATAGGCGGCCGTGTAGTCAGGATTTTTGTCGATCAGAGTTTTGAACTCCCCGAGCGCTTGATCGACTTGGCCGGCCTTGGAGTACTCCATCGCCAGGCCGTAACGGGCAAACGAATCCGCGGGGTTCGCGGTCAGAATTTCCGATAGCATGGCAATGCGGTCCATAACTCAGTTCGTAGTTATTGGCTCTCTGTTCTCAGACAAGCAGCTAGACGCGTTGATAAATTCCCATCTTACATTACCCAAAAGGATCCGAAGTCGAAGTCCGAAAGCCGAGGGGCCGAAAGCCGAACTCTCGCGTTACAATGTCTGTTCTCCGGAGAACAACTTGGCTTGCCCTTATTTTGTACCACGAGAGATTTTGAACGATGGTTGCTGGCCGCATCCATCGCGCCTGCCGCTAGGCGTTGGATGGACGGGAAACTGCCGCGCCTCCGGCGAGGAACGTCCTGCCTCAGAAACGCACATTCGTGACTTCTGCAATCTCGGTTACGCGGCGGCTTGCCCGCACCTTCCACCGAAGCGCGATTGGGACGCAGTTCGCTTTTCGGTTGCGCACGCAGGTCCCGAACAAATCACGATTTGTTTCGTGTGCGAGTTGGCTCACGCTCCGATCGAACATGGAGAATTGATTTTCGATTTGCTGAGCGAAACGTGGATCAACTCGCATCCCGATCCGCGCGTGCAAACGCTCGCAAGCTGTTATCTGCAAACGTATCGCTCCCGGCGCAGCGAGAGCGCGGCGATTGTCTAGCATCAGGGAGGTCAGAGGTTTGAACGACCACGACAAAGCGAAACTCGCTCAGCCACGGCCGGTGTGCGAATCGATTTCGGAAATGACCGAGATCGTTCTGCCGAACGATGCCAATCCGCTGAACGCACTGCTCGGCGGGCGCCTCATGCACTGGATCGATATGGCGGGGGCGATGGCCGCGCATCGCCACTCGCGGACCTATGTGGTGACAGCGTCGATCGACCACATGGATTTCCTCGTGCCGGTGCGGGTTGGGGATTTCGTGGTGCTGCGCTCGTCGGTGAATCGCGTCTTCCGAACCTCGATGGAAGTGGGCGTGAAAGTTTGGGTGGAAAATTATCGCGCCGAGGAAAGCCATCATGTCAGTTCAGCTTACTTGACCTTTGTTGCCATCGATGCTGCGGGAAACAAGGTGACTGTGTCACCCGTTGTGCCCGAAACCGAAGACGAAAAACGCCGCTACGAAGATGCAGCACGCCGCCGGGAGATACGGCGTAAAGAGTCAGAGCGAAGAAATGGAGTTCGGAGCTAGTACGGATTACAGTTGGACTAATCCCAAAAACCACGAACTCGCGCGCCTTATTACTGCTAAGCTGGAGGACCAAAGCACAAAGAACAAAAGCACAAATCTGTGAGACCTGATAGCTGAGACCTTTACTATGGATACTGCGCTATTCGTTCATCGTTTTCACTTCGCCTTCACGGCTACCTTTCATTATCTCTTCCCACAGCTAACCATGGGATTGGCGCTGCTGATTGTCGTGCTTAAGACAATTGCACTCCGCTGTAACGATGCCACATACAACCAGGCTGCGCGTTTTTGGGCAAAGATTTTTGGCATCAATTTTGTGTTGGGGGTGGTCACCGGAATTCCGATGGAATTCCAGTTCGGCACCAACTGGTCGCACTTTTCGCGATTCGCAGGCGGAGTGATCGGGCAAACCCTCGCCATGGAAGGCATGTTCGCATTCTTTCTGGAATCGGCACTGCTCGGATTATTTCTCTATGGGGAAAAACGGTTAAGTCCCCGCGGGCACTGGTGGTCGGCGGTGGGGGTTTTCGTTGGCTCGTGGTTGTCGGGTTATTTCATCATTGCCACAGATGCATTCATGCAGCATCCGGTTGGCTATTTCACGGCCGCGGACGGAAGCCTGCAGCTGGCGAGCTTTTGGGAATTCGTTTTGAATCCGTGGGCGGGATGGCAATACGCGCACAACATGAGCGGCGCGGCAATTACCGGTGCCTTCGTCATGACATCGATTGGCGCATTCTATCTGCTGTCCGGCAAGTGGACGGCGCACGCCCGCATCTTCGTCAAGACCGGCGTGATCGCCGGTTGCATTTTCAGCATTTTGCAGATTTTTCCCACCGGCGACCGGCAAGGCCAAATGGTGACCGACCTGCAACCTCCGACGCTGGCGGCGATGGAGGGATTGTTCAAAGGCCAGACCGCCGCACCGTTACTCATCGTGGGCCAGCCCAACGAGGAGCAACGAAGAATCGACAATCCCATTCAGGTTCCGGGGATGCTCAGCATGTTGACGTATCGGCGGTGGAGTGCGCACGTGCGCGGGCTCGATGCCTTTTCGAAAGAAGACTGGCCGGGCAACATTCCTCTTCTTTATTACAGCTACCACATCATGGTCGGCCTGGGAACGTTCTTTGTCGCCATCATGGTCGTCGCGTTGTTTTTGTTGTGGCGTGGCCGGCTGTTTCACACAAAATGGGTGCTCTGGATTCTGATGCTGTCTGCGCCTTTCCCTTACATCGCCAATACGGCAGGATGGCTGACGGCAGAGCTGGGACGACAGCCGTGGCTGGTATATGGTCTGATGCGGACTGAAAACGGCTACTCTACCGTGGTTTCGGCCGGAAATGGCATATTCACTTTGTTGGGATTTATGGGTATGTACACGGTTCTGGGGATTCTCTTTCTCTTCCTCATCTGGCGCGAAATTGACCGCGGTCCGGCGGGCACAGGCAACGAGGTTTCCCCTGCCGGCTTCACGCCGGTGGCGAGGTGAATATGGCAAGCCTCTGGTTTTGGATTGTCGCAGCGATGGTCGCAACCTATGTTGTGCTCGACGGATTCGATCTGGGCGCGGGCGCGATTTATCTGATGGCGGCTAAGACCACGGAAGAACGACGGAAGGTGCTGCGCGCTATCGGGCCGGTGTGGGATGGGAATGAAGTCTGGCTGCTCGCCGCCGGCGGCACGCTGTATTTTGCGTTTCCTCAACTTTACGCTGCGAGCTTCAGCGGATTTTATCTGCCCTTGATGATGGTTTTGTGGCTGCTCATGCTGCGCGCGATTGGAATCGAATTTCGCGCGCACGTCGAAAGCCATGTATGGCAGGGCTTCTTCGACGTGATCTTCAGCGTCTCGAGTATTCTGCTGGCCGTTTTTCTCGGAGCAGCTCTCGGCAACGTTGTGCGCGGAGTTCCGCTTGACTCGACCGGCTATTTCTTCGAACCGCTTTGGACCGACTTCAAACTCAGCAAAGAAGTAGGCGTTCTCGATTGGTATACGGTCCTGATCGGCGTAATGGCGCTCGTGACGCTGGCTGCGCATGGTTCCTACTATGTTGCCTTGAAAACCGATGGCGATCTTGGACGCCGCGCCCGCGGCCTTGCCCTCATCTGCTGGCCACTGCAGTTCTTTTTGACCTTCAGTTCGCTGGTTGCGACTTATTTCATCCGCCCCGACATCATGACCAATTACAGCCAGCATCCGATCGGAATCGTGGCCCCGGTGGTGGTTGTTGGCAGCCTGGCGGCGATGCTTTGGGCCAATCCGAAAGGCAAAGAGAAAGTTGCCTTCGTCGCTTCGAGCCTCTATATAGCATTCATGTTGGTGGGAGCTGCATTTGCGCTCTATCCCGTGGTGCTGCCCGCGCGCGACCACACCTACGATCTCACCATTTACAATACCGCCGCAGCCAACCACGGACTGAAGGTTGGCCTCGCCTGGTGGACACTCGGCGCGGTGCTGGCAATTACCTATTTTGTCTTCCTCTACCGCATGTTCCGCGGCAAGGTGCAGTTGGGAAAAGGGCACTACTGAGCTTCAGCTCGCAGGCGTCGGCGATTGCAGACGTCAAACGTCAGATCGCAAAGCCAAACAACTCCGCCGCAAACGTATCCTAATTCCTTAGAGGTTGTTAGAAAACGGCTCCGAAGTCAACCTCGGTCCGAGCGGCTCACGTTCATCCCTTTGGCGCGTCTACCACTTCGCACACTCTCGCCATCGGGAAGGCTATCGTGAAACCATGGATCTTTGCTGCTGTGCTCGCATATTGGCTGTTTTCAGCAAACGCACATGCCGAGGTGTGCTCCCCACTGCCGAAGGGAAGCGTACGTTGGCAACAGCTCGATGGCCAGTATGCCCGGATTGAACGGGCCATGATAGCGAACGATGCGAAGCAGCTATTCGCCGTCTATGCTCCTGACTTCGAGGCCCACCAGTTCAACGGCGAAGTGTGGTCATTGAAGCAATCGGCCTCTTATTCCACCGCCGGATTCGATCAGGTTAAAGAGAACATTTCCATTAGCAATACCATCCTGGATCTGCGGAGTTGCGGTCCGGCAACATTGAAAGCAACCGTTTTGCAGCAGTGGACGAGACGCCAAATGAGTTTAGGCAAGCTGCGCCTCTACCAAACGACTACCGTTCAGGATGAGACCTGGGTCCCTTCGGAAGGAGAATGGAAACGGAAACTTGTGGACAACGAGCGACCAGGAGCATAGCTCATTGACCTCAAGAGAATCGATCCGACCAAGCCGTATGACCCCGAGGCACCAACATTTGATCCCCATGGCTTGCTCCGAAACTCCGATCACTCCAATTAGCCTCACCTTCGACGGCCTGTCATGGAATCTGACCTCTGCAACGGTTCGTAATCGCTGGATCGTTCCCCTCCCGTATAATCCAAGCATGGGCGCTCATCCGCATCATCCCGGCCAGCAAATGCCAACCCCTCAACCTCTACCCGGCGTCAGCGCCATCATTGCCGTCGGCTCCGGCAAAGGCGGAGTCGGCAAAACCACGCTCGCTGTCAATCTCGCCATCGCGCTCAGCAAGATGGGCCACAAAGTCGGATTGCTCGACGGCGACGTCTACGGCCCGAATGTTCCGCTCATGCTGGGCACCCACGAGCAACCTAAAGTGTTGGGCGAAAACCAGATTGCCCCGATCAATTCCCACGGCCTCAAAGTCATTTCCGTCGGCTTTCTCAATCCCGGAGACAAGCCGCTCATCTGGCGCGGTCCCATGCTGCATTCGATCATCAAGCAATTCATCGGATCGGTGCAGTGGGGTCAACTCGGTTATCTGGTCATCGATCTTCCTCCGGGAACGGGCGACGTTGCCCTCTCGCTGATTCAGACCGTGCCGCTCACCGGCGCTATCGTAGTCTCCACGCCCTCCGACGTTTCGCTTCAGGATGCGCGCAAAGCCATCGAAATGTTCCGCCAGATGAAGGTAGACATTGTCGGCATGGTCGAGAACATGAGTTACTTTGTTTGTCCGCATTGCCAACACGAGGTCGACATTTTCTCTCGCGGAGGCGCCGAGAAGACCGCCAAGCAATTCGGCATCACCTATCTCGGCAGCATCGAACTCGATCCCGAGATTCGCAAATCCGGCGACGGCGGCATCCCGGCGGTGCTCGCAGGAGAAAACTCGGCACACGCGAAATCGCTGTTCGCCTTTGCCCGCAACGTAATCTCGCGAGTCGAGGAAATCAAATCCAGCAGCTCGGAGAGCGTGATCTCGATCCAGTAGGGGCGAACGAATCGCCGCTAACTTCGGGTTGTCATCTTGA
The DNA here is from genome assembly GCA_030038475.1 of Terriglobales bacterium. Lineage (GTDB taxonomy): Bacteria > Acidobacteriota > Terriglobia > Terriglobales > Acidobacteriaceae > Acidiflorens. The sequence goes on from JASHOU010000181.1 coordinate 12,683, forward strand.
GCGAAGCGAAAGACCTGCTTTCCTGCCCGTGCACGAGACAGTCAGATCCTTCGCTTCGCTCAGGATGACAATCTGGATCTGTCAGCGAATCGACCGAATCGATACACAGCCTCTGCCGTTTCATCTTTCAGCACAAGCCTTGCCACCATCTCGCCCAGCGCGGGACCGTGCTTGAACCCATGGCCTGAACCGCCCCCGACAATCCAAACATTCGCATTCCCCGCATGCCGATCGACAATGAAATTGTGGTCGCTGGTATTTTCGTACTGGCAGACGCGGGTTTCGACGAGTGGAGCATCCTTCATCCCAGGAAATCGGTAGGCCAGATAGCGCCGCATCGCCGTCAAGCCCTCTTCGCTGACCAGGCGCTCGCCAGAAGTTGGATCGAACCGGGGTCCGCGCGTGTCATCGGCAATTTTGAAGCCGCGTCCTTCATTCCCGGGAATTCCATAAATGAAGTGATCGCCGTGATCGGCCCACACGGGAATGTTGCCTTCGTTGTAGCGCTCGTCGCCAGCCGGCGTGCCAAAGAAAAACACATCCTGTTTTGTCGACGCAAAATGCGGCCCAACTGTGCGCGGAAACAGTTTTCCCAGCCACGGTCCACATGCGAAGAGGTAGCGGTCGGCCGTGATTGTCGACCCATCCGAAAGCGTCAGCGACTTCCAAAAGCCGCCATCGAGATCCTGCGCCGAAACCATCGCCTGACGGTACTCGCCGCCCTCGCCCACAAACCGATCGACCACCGCCTGCGTTGAAGCTCGCGCCAGCAGATATCCGCTGTGCGGTTCGTAAATTCCCCACTCGACATTTTCGAAATTGATGTGCGGCCACCGGCGCGCCAGTTCGTTCGCTCCAAGCTGCTCATAACCAATCCCTGCATCCTTCAACAACGGCAGCGATCCCCGCTCGAACGCGTCGTCGGAGTTGCCTTCGACCATCCACAGAACGCCTATAGGGAAAAACAACTTTCGCTTCCACGCAGCTTCATGCCCTTTCCACAGCTCAAGCGCGCGTGCGGCAAGTTTCGTATACGGCTGGCCTGGGCCGTAGGCGCCGCGGATGATTCGCGTCTCCCCGCCAGAGGATGAGCGCGAATTTCCCGGACCCCATGCGTCGAACAAGGTGACTCGCGCGCCGCCACGCAGAAGATAAAGCGCGGTCCATCCCCCAAACGCGCCTGCGCCAATCACAGCGATGCGAGGACCTGTGGCCATGCTGGCGCAGTATATCGTGCGACGCCTTTTTTGGTTAAACAAGAACTGATTACGCAAGAACTCATGTTCAACCAAAAGGTGCAAGCCGTCTGCCAAATGCCCTGGAAACAGCGTTTTCTATGACGAGATCAGAAGCTTGCCGGAGATGTTAACGCCGCGCGAGAACTCTGTCGAAGGCAAATTCTGCCGATCAAGGAGAAAATTCGCGGTACAGGATGGACCGTAGCTGTACGGTATGGACCTGAGAAGACCCTAGATGCGATGAAGACTTCGAGTATGAGATGAAGACGAGATTTCGAGGGACGCGCATCAAGTAAGACGCGCAGAATAGACGAGTAAATTAATTAATATGATCGATAAACTTAAGAACCGCCCTCTTGCAAAAAGAAATCAGCGGTCAACAGGAAGACCCTCCTGCAAAAAGGCCACACTCTGAACGCCGGTAATTTCAAAGCGCTTGCGGCAGCGTAGGTTCTTGCACATCATCGTATCGTCTCGTCTCAGCATGTAAGACTGCGCCTTGGCAAACTTGGCGCGATCGCGATCGTCGGCGCGCGGCGGCAGATTCTTTTTCTTCGTGCGCACCAGCCATTGAATCTCATATTCGGCGGCCTGGTGGCAGTGCGGACAACTTAAGTTAGCCGGCTTCTTATCCGACTTTTCGTCAAAGAATTCGCGCTCATCCATGATCAGATTATTGCACTTTTACAGGTCGAATGTGCGAAGATCGGGATCATCCCATGCCGCGCAAGCGCAGGACATATGGCCCGCAAGCGTAAGAAAAGAGTATTTTCCGCCGCTAACGTCGTTCGCGAGATGGCGCGGGAGCGCGTCGGCAGCCCGAAGCCGTCGCAGCTTGTGCTAGCAAAAAAAACCAAGCCTGAAAGGCACAAGCCCACTCTAGGCAAGTTGCTAGCAGAGGAGTAGTCGAAAGATAAAGATGAGAACCGCGGAGTGAATGCTCCGTTGTTATTGCTACTGGAACGTCGCTAACACATTGGCTCCGCCGGTGGGGATAGTGACGGAGCAACTGTTCCCCGACTCAGCGGTACAACCCGACGCCCAAGTCACAGTAGCGCCGGACTGAGGTTCGGCCGTGAGTCCCACGGATGCCCCTACCGCAAACGGGGCAATGCATGCCGGTGGGCAGTTGATATTACCGGTCGTACTCACTACTGTCCCGGGACCAGTGACCTGCACGCTTAATTCGGCCTCAGTTCCATAACCAGGGCAGTTTACTTGGGCCGGATTGTCCACGGTTACGGTCGCATACGCAATCAGAACGTTCGACGAACCGCCCGTGCCCTCTGGAACGGTCGCCGAAATGTTCCCACCACCGCAATAGCCCGGTGCCGCAGTGAACAAGCCGGGAGTCGACATCGTAACCACACCATCATCAATCTTCCAGGTTGCCTGACTGGTGACATCCATCGTCGCCGGAGGGTGGATATAGGTGCCGATTGCCGTGTACTGCTCCGTGACATTGGTGGCCGGCGGCGGTTGGTACGGCTCCAGGAAAGTAAATGTACCGGGCTGAATCTCAAGGCTCACTAGTTTCTGGTCGTGGCCGCAACTGGGCAGGCTCAGAAACGCGCCAATTGCCAGCAACGTACCAAAGGCCAGCGCGATGTAACTCCGAATCATCACTAAACTTCCTGAGAGCAAGACTAACACTGCCTGAGGGCAAGTCGAGCTTCCGCCTCGTCCTCTCGTCAAATTCAGGGAAAAGTGAAATTTAGCGGAAGCGTGGGGAAAAAGCAAGAAAGAGGCCGTTGCGATAGGTTCTCACGCTGTCTTCGCAGCCCCAGCGACGGCGAACTGCCTAGCTCTAGGGAGTTGTCGTTGGCCGACGCTTCGTTTTCTATGACATAGGACAAGTGTACGTACAAATTGTTTCACGTACATTTGTGCAGACATACTTGTAGTATTTATATATATGTACAATAACGCTACCGAAAACAATGGAAAAGGAGTTGGGACGATAAAACTAAGGCGAAAAAAGGGGCGATTTGGCACACGGAAGGCGATTTCGCGCACGGAACGCCGACGCCGACCAAAAACCCGGCCCGGTAGACCGGGCTTGGTTTTTCCCCAAGTTATCGCTCAGGATACACAATGCAAGGACGGGGAGCCGTGATTCTGTCTCGAGCGTCGAGAATTCGGCGTTGTCGCGTCCAAAAGGATAGTTTGCTTGGCTTAACAAGTGCAATACGAATGGGCCAGGGGACTCTCGCGAGATGTTTTTGGGGCGATTGGCCGTTTCCTGGTTCATTGTGGGAATCGTAATCTTCATTCCCAAATGCCATGCCGCGCCTCAGGATGCCCCACGCTACGGTGATTCAAGCCGACAAGGGGACGGACAAAACTCGATCGGAGATTCGACGTCGTCCGGTCAAGCTTCAGCCGATCAGGACGAGCGCACCTACAATCCCCAGCACATGGGGTCCGCGTATGTTCCGTTAGACAGTTGGATCTATCCGGCTCTGGATCGGCTCATCGCACTTGGCTACGCGGACAGAGGGTTCGAGGGGATGCGTCCTTGGACGCGCATGGAATGCGCGCGAATGATCGAACAAGCGCGAGAAGCTCAGGCATCGTTCTATCCTTTTACGGAAGACGCAGAAGATCTGTTAAGCCGCCTTGAAGAAGAATTTTCCTTTGAAATAGACATCGGCAATGGCCAGCGCAGCATCGATAGGCGGAACCTGGATGGAAATCTGGAGTCTATCTACGCCAGAGTGGTATCGATCAGCGGGCCAACCCTGACCGATAGTTACCATTTCGGGCAGACGGTCTCCTATGATTTTGGCCGGCCTTTTGAGCGAGGGACGAATGCGCAGACTGGCGCCGCCTTTCGGGCTGACGATGGACCGCTCGCGTTTTACATCCGTGCCGAATATCAGCACGCGCCTTCTGCGCCGGCGCCGTCGGAGGCCGTGCTCAATGTAATCGCGCTCAAGGATGACAACCCTGTTTCACCCGATGCCGGCATTCGCGGAATCAACCGGCCGCGGGTCTTAGATGCTTATGTCGTAATGAACCTGAGCCTGCTCAAATTGGGCGACTGGCAGCTTTCGGCGGGCAGACAAAGCCAATTTTGGGGTCCAGGTTCCGGCGCTTTTTTGTTGAGTGACAATGCAGAGCCATTTGACATGGTCGACATCACGAATCCAGAGGCCATCCGTATACCATTCTTTTCGAAGTTGATGGGGCCCGTGCGGATCGGTCAATTCATCGGAGTGCTGGAGGGTCGCACGGATCATCAGCACCCCTGGGTCTACGGCCAAAAAATCAGCTTCAAGCCGCTGCGCTGCCTGGAAATTGGATACGGACGCATGACAACGATTGGCGGCCGTGGAGGAGACCCATTCACACTACGCAATTTCTTTCTCAGCATGTTCGGCCAGACGAGCAGACGCGAGCCTGGCGATTCAATTCCGGGCGAGAACAATAATGAGATGGATTGGACATTTTATCTCCCCAAGGTGCGAAACTACATCGTTCTGTACGGGGAAGTTTATGCCTTTGACGACTTCATTGCGTGGGTTAGGCCGTCTGCGTATCCGTTTCGCCCGGGAATTTACCTGACGCGTATTCCGGGAATCCCAAAGCTGGATCTCCATATCGAAGCTGCGAACACGCAGATCCCCGGCCAAGGGCTCGGCGGCAATGAAGGGCAATTTGTTTATTTCAATAGCGGCTATCACGAGGCAAACACTAACGATGGCTTTCTGATGGGTAATCCGGTTGGCCGGGATGGCCAGACAATTCAGGCGTGGTTCAACTATTGGGCGTCGCCCCGCAATACTTTCCAGCTTATGTATAAAAACAATTTTGTCGATCCGGCCTTCATTCCCGGAGGAGGCGCGTGGCAGGACTACTCGGTCGAAAATGAATTCCACCGGCGCTCAGGATGGTATGTGAAAAGCCAATTCCAGTACGAGCACATCTCGCACTATCCATTGCTTTTCAACGGACGGCAACAAAACGTGACCGCCATTGTTGAGTTGGGGTTTATGCCCGGGCACAAGAGTAGTGGAAACTTATCTCAGAAATAATTTTGCGCGACTGGCCGCGCGGCAGCGCTTGAGGCCATGCCTTGCACAGGTTCAACAACAGATTCCTCGCTCGTCCTCATCGCGACGACGCGACTCGGACGGCTCGGAATGACAATTTAAAGAGGGAATTGTTGGGAGTAGCGGTTCAAAGCGAAATCGATGTTCTATTTTGCCGATCTCAGGACTAAGGACTGTGCGTGAGAATTGGGTCGTCCCCTCCGGGACTTGAGCATGATTTGAACGCGTTACCCAGCGCCGAGGCGCTGGGCTAAGTTGGTTTGCCCCTCCGGGGCGGGATCGAGGGGATTAATCCACGTGCTCGCCGACCTCAAATCCTTCCTCGGCTGTGGGCAGCACGTCGCGGTCGCCGGCGACCCAGACATAGAGAGTGGGAAGCAGGAAGATGCTCATGACCAAGTCGGCGATTAGCCCTCCGACGATGACGATGGCGAAGGGGCGCTGGGAATCGGAACCGATGGCGTGGGAGACGGCGGCGGGCAGCAATCCCAGAGTGGCTACGAGCATGGTCATCATGATTGGCCGCAGACGAAGCACGGCCCCTTCGACCGCGGCGTCTTCGATGGGAAAGCGACGCGCTCGAAGTTGGTTGATGTATTCGAGCATGATGACTCCGGTTTGCACGGACACGCCGAAAAGCGCCAGGAAACCGACGCCCGAGGAAACGCTGAAGTTTGTGCCTGTGATCAGCAGTGCAAGCAGGCCGCCGATGCGTGCCATGGCAACATTGGCCAGGATCAGCAAGGCCCATTTGAAGGATTTGAACATCGTGTAAAGAATGATGAAGATGAGGAGGATCGTAATCGGGAGCACGATAAGCAGGCGCTCGTCGGCTCTCTTCTGACTTTCGTATTCGCCCTCCCAATCGATGTGATATCCGGGCGGCAGTTTGACCTGCTCGTTGACCTTCTTCATCGATTCTTCTACCGCGCCGCCGAGGTCGCGTCCGCGGACGCTGTATTTGATGGCGACGTAACGCTGATTGCCCTCGCGATAGATTTCGGACCCTCCGTCCCTTTCGTCGATTTTGCAAAGCTGGGCCAGCGACACTCGCTCCCCGGAGGGAGACAGCAGGCGAACGCTCTCAATCGCTTCCCTGGTGTCACGGTAGCGCGGCAGATAGCGCAGCGTAAGATCGTAGCGTGCCTCGCCCTGCAAGACCTGCGTCAGCGCATTGCCGCCCACCGCGGTCTGAATCGCATCCTGGACATCCGCAGTATTGATCTGATAACGAGCGGCGGCATCGCGGTCCACAGTGACATTGAGGTTCGGCTGGCCGAGCACATGAAACACGCCTAGATCCTCAATGCCCTTGACCCCGCTCATGATCTTGGCAATCTGGTCGGCCTTGTCTTCCAGTACCTTCAAATCATCGCCGTAAACCTTGGTGGCCAGCTCGCCCTTCACGCCGCTGACGGCCTCTTCCATGTTGTCTTCGATGGGCTGAGAAAAGCCCCAGACGACACCCGGGATTTTATTGAGTTCGCGATTCATGGCGGCAATCAATTCGTCCTTGTTTTCGTGGAAAACAGGCCGCCACTGTTCTTTCGGCTTGAGATCGACAAAATACTCGGTATTGAAAAAGCTGGTTGTATCCGTGCCGTCGTCCGGCCGCCCAGTTTGACTGGTGCATTGCGGAACTTCGGGAAAAGAGCAAAGTATGAGCCGCGCTTGATTGGAGACCCGTATGCCCTCGTCCGGTCCGACGCTGGGCGCAAGCGTGCCCCGCACCCAGAGGGCGCCTTCATCCAGGTGCGGCAGAAATTCGGAACCGATAACGCCGCTGAAGGCGAGGTACAGGGCGATGAAAAGACCGACCACTCCGACGCCAACCGTGAGCACACGCCGACGAATGGCCCAGCGCACGGCGGTGCGATAGCGCTCGGTCAGGAAGTGCATGAACGGGTTGTGCCATTCCTTGGTTCCCTTGGCGAAAGCAAAACTGGCCAACACGGGCGCAATCACAATCGAGAACAACAATGCCCCGAGCAGCGCAAAGGCGACCGTCCAGGCCATGGGATGAAAGAGGCGGCCCTCGACGCGCTGGAGGGTAAAGATCGGCAAATAGGCGGTGATGATGATGGCGATAGCGTAGAAGACCGGGCGCTGGACTTCGTGCGAGGCATCGCTGATTTTTTCGCTTGGCGTCTTGACCCCGTTCGGGTGGCCTAAATGGCGCACGATGTTTTCGACCATCACCACCGCGCCATCGACCACCATGCCAAAGTCCAAAGCTCCGAGCGAAAGAAGATTCGCCGGGATATTACGCAAGTCCAGGCAGATGGAGGCAAACAACAATGAAAACGGAATGGTTAAGGCAACGATGATTGCGCCCCGCACATTGCCGAGGAATAAGAGAAGGACGAGCGATACCAGGATCATTCCTTCGGTAAGGTTGTGCAGCACCGTGTGGGTGGTGAAGTGAACCAGATCGCTGCGATCGATGAAGGGGACAACCTTGACTCCTGGAGGCAAAATATGCTCGTTCAGTTCCTTCACTTTCTTGTTGATGCCCTTGAGCGCCAGGTCCGCTGTCGCGCCTTTCCGCAACAGCACGATGCCCGATACTACATCGTCGTTATCGACGATCTTTCCGTCTTCGTGCTGAATGGCACCGCCGGGACCGTAGGGACAATAACTGCAAGCCCGAGCAAACTGGCCCAGTCGAATCTTCGGCCCCTGCGTAACCACTGCAATATCCTTCACCCGCAGCGGCGTGCCATTCTTGGTTAGGATGACCGTCTGTTCAATGTCCTGGACGCGGTCCACCAATCCGACCGAGCGCACATTGATTTGCTGCAAACCTTCCTGAATGAAGCTGCCGCCCGCATTCACGTTATTGTTGGTGAGTTGCTGTTCCACCTGCGCCAGGCTCAGGCCGTAGGAGACCAGCTTGTCGGGGTCGAGACGAACCTGGTATTCGCGCGTGGGACCGCCGAAGCTGGCCACATCGACGATGTTCTCCACGGACTTGAAATTCTTTTCGATGACCCAGTCTTCAATCGATTTCAGCTCCATCGGATCGTAGGCGGGATTGGTGCTGTGCAGGGTGAAGAAATAAATCTGGCCGACGGGACTCCAGTCGGTTTGCATTTGCGGATTTACGTTTGGCGGCAGCGTGACCTGGCTGAGGCGTTCCAGAACGCGCTCCCGGTTCCAGTCGTTTTCCGATTCATCGTCGAAGATCAGCTTCAGGTCGGAAAGTCCGAAGAGCGAGAAGGAGCGCAGATGAACGACGTGGGGGATGCCGTTCATCACGATTTCGAGCGGAATGGTGACTTGTTGCTCGATTTGTTCGGCGGAAATCCCCGGCCATTGCGTAACAATCTCAACGTAGTTGTCGGCTACGTCGGGATAGGCCTCAATCGGAAGGTCGCGGAAGGCGACGATGCCGCCGGCAAAAAGTATCAGCGCAAAAGCCAACACCAACAGTCGGTTGTCCAGAGCAAAATCGACGACGCGGCGAATCATTGATTGCTTCCTCTATTGCTCCAGCGTGTTTTCCAGTGCCAGTGCATTCGAAACCACCTGATCCCCGGGTTTGATACCGGAGACGACCTCTTGCAGATTGCCGGGAATCATGTTTCCCGTGACTACTTCCAGGCGTTTGAAATGCCCGGCGCTGTTTGGAATTGGCGAGTAAACCCACTCGCGATCATGCAAATGCAGAATTGCGGTGGAGGGAACGGCGACGTGAGTTTCCGGCTGCTTACCGAAGAAGGTTGCGGTCACGAACATACCCACGCGCATGATGCCGGGATTTGGAACCTCGAGGCGAACCTTGGCAGTGCGGATATTGGGATCGAGAACCGGCAGGATGTTGTCGATTCTGCCTTTGAATACCTTGCCGGGATAGGCATTGAGATGGATATCGGCAAACTCGCCGACGTGGACAGCGTCAAGGTCATTTTCGTAAACGTCGCAGATAATCCAGACATAGGAGAGGTCGGAGATGGTGAATGGGTTGGGCGAGCCGAGTCCTTGCACTCCCGATGCGTTGGTAACTTGCTGGTCGGTGATGACGCCGGATATGGGCGCAACGATATCGACGATTCCCGACGGGTGGTTCTTGTCGATGCCGAGAAGTCGCAATTGTTCGGTGGCGGCGTTGAGATCGGCCTTGGCGTCCTGTTCCGTGTCATCGGCTTGTTCGAGAGCGCTTTTGGCGATTGCGCCCTTGTCGTAAAGAATCTGTGCTCGTTCGAGTTGTATGCGAGCCAATCGCTCATCGTTTTCGGCTTTGATGTAGGTCTGATAGGCGCCGGAAACGTCGTTACTCTGAACGCGGAGCAATACCTGGCCTTTGCTCACAACGTCGCCGAGCCGCGCCTTGATTTCCACCACGCGGCCGGCGGCCAGCGAAATTACCGGCACAGCACGCGCGATATCGGGCTGCACCACGCCGGTGACGTTGAGCTCCGGCGCGGCCTTGTGCTCAACCGCCGTCACCAGCGGGAACTGTTCGGGATGATCGACCTTAAAATTGTTGGCATCGAGATCAGGCTCAACCTTGGCCGGAGGAGGTGCTTCGGCATTGGGGTTCGCCTTGCCACCGTTGCAATCGACAAGAAGCAAGCTCAACGGCAGGCAAAGAGCCACGGCCAAAATCGGGCCGGCGAATCGCGTTTTTATTCGCACTGGATTCACTGGATAACCTCCCGGCCAACGGCCATATTCAATTGCGCCGCAGCCGTCAAATACGAGCCAATCAGGTTCGTGTAGCTGAGTTCCACGGTACGGTAGTCGCTCTGCGCGTTCAGGAAGTCGAGCAGAGACGCGCCGCCGTGCTGATAGGAAAAGAACACCGTGTCGCGAACATGAACTGCCTTCTGTAGATATTTCGTTTTATAGGGCTGCAACAGGATTACGTTGCTATTCACCGTCACATAGGCGGAATCGACATCGCTGAATACCTGTGCCCGTGCGGCATCGAGCAGCCGCTGATTGCGATCGATGTCGAGCTTCGTCCGCAGCTTCTCGCCCTGGTTGCGATCGAAGATACGCAGTGGAATACTGACGCTCACGCCGAGCGTTTCCCTGGCAAAGGGATTGTTGGTGGAGGCGTTGTGAGTCCACCATGCGCCAATGGTAGGGTCCGTGGAACCGTTGGCAACCGCCAGATTGTAGTCCGTATGGGCTTTGTCGACGGCTTCTATAGCCGCCTGCAAATCGGGACGCGAGTCGAGCGCGATTTTCCGGAACTCATCCTGCGACAACAATTGATCGCTGAAATCGAACGGCCCAGTGACATCGAATTGCTCAATCGGAGTTCGATCATTGAGCAGGGTGAGCAGTTGAATCTTGGCCGTACGCAGGTTGACCAGAGCAGTTTGCACTTCGGACTCGTACTGCACGCGCTGCAGTTCGAGCCGGTCGAGATCGATTTGCGCGATGTCGCCGGCATCAAAACGAGTTCTGCTGATATCCAGCACGTGATCCCAATAGGCCAGATCGTCATTGGCCAGTTTGAGCACGGCTTTGGCTTGCAGAGTCGATACAAATGCACTGCGAAGGTTGAAAAGCATGGTTCGTTCCATATCGGCATGACTGGAGACAGCGATTTGTGTCGCCTTTTGTGCGCTTTCAAGCCGCAGGCGCCGCTTGTGCTGCCGTTCGATCAACTGGCTGATGCTTGGGACTTCAAACGTTCCGGTAAACGGTTCCCAGACGCCGTGATTGGGGACAATCTGGGTACCATCCACCGTCAAACCAAACTGCGGATTGGGCCGCAGGTAGGCGGTGATCTCCTGAGCTTTGGATTCGTCGATATTCAGTTTGTCTGCGAGCAAGGTGGGATTGTTCTGCTCAAAGCGGTCTTTCACGTTCTCCCAAGTCAGGCTTAGGGGTGGTGTTGGCGTGGGCTGCTGGGCGAAGGAAACGGCGGCCACTGCCAACGCCAAAACCAGGAGGTGGCAGAGAGATGGCTGCCTTTTTTTACTTATTGTCCTTCGACACATCGTTTTTGTCCTGCTCATCTTTTCACGGCCAGTTACTGGCTTCAGACCGATAACTCCATCACCGCCATTGCGAATTAAAGGCTCGGATGGAAATGGGGCACGCGCCATCCTCATTGTTTGCGGGCGACGCGGGCACGCTACGAGCATGGAAGTTCGCTCGTAAGAATTTCGTAAAAGCGAAGCGGAATCGCCGTTAATTCTTGAATGCAAAAATCGGCGACTTACGCGAGGCAGGAGGATGGAGGAGCGCGGCTGGACAAGGGAATTGACGGAGCGACGGGCGCGAAGAGCGAGACGGAGAAAAGTTCCAGCCGAACCTCGCGGATAAGAAGGGGCGACACGGCGGCAACCACTGCGGGAAGATTGTGCCAGCGGCAGTTTCCGACGGAAGCGCTATCGCCCGCGCACTGGCAGACGCCACGCTTGCCGGGCGAGAACTCTTCCATCTCGGCGCGCATGGCGTGCAGGTCGTCGGAAGCAGAAATCACCGGGAACAATAGAACAAATACGCATCCGAGGGCACAGAGAAATACAAGCGGACGAACTGACGGGCTTTTTGCCGAATCTTCTGCACGAGGGCCTGAGACGACTGAACAGCTCCGTCGCCGCCACAACAACCACGCGGGCAGCAACAGAGAAAGCCAACAAAGGTTGAGAAAAAGCTCCATAAGAAATGCATTTGTCTCTCAAACAGAAGAGACGCAGAATACAAGTTGATCTAGTAAATCAGCATAAACAGGATAGCACAGAGACAGCAAATGACCTGGGTACTCACGGATACAAGAGCTGTCTACGGGCCCTGCGTCAACTGCAACGGTTGAGGAGTTTGAAGCTGCCGGCGAAGGATGGTTTGCCGTTCGGGGATTTCAGCGATGGCATCCGCGTGGATGACATACTCGTCGGGAGGAAGCGTATCGCCAAAGGTAATCTTAAGGTTGTTGGTATCGGGTTTTAGCGGAAAATGTTGGTAGCCGATGGCCGTGGCTCGTCCGTTAGGGGCGATGGCCACGATGATAACAGTCAGGTCGAAAGTATCTTTGGAGCCATTGGAGACTTGCACGGAGCCGTCGATGCGATCGTCATGCACCTTGGGAGGGTCGAGCCATTCGAGCAACAAGGAAGCGGTGACCACCGCATGAAGTTCCTTATTGATGCTGTGGGCGGGATGGCCGGAATCTTCGAGCTTGAGAGTCACGGTGAAGGCTCCGGGCTTGGCTGGACGTCCAGCGAGCAAGCCTTCAGGAGTGAGAGTGACCCCTTCCGGAAGGTCGCCGCTGGCCACGCTCCAGACGTAGGGCGGCACGCCTCCGGTGGCGCGTAGGAGAAAATGGAACTCGATGCCGGCCTGGATTGAAGGCAGAGGACGGTCGATGACGGCAAGTGGCGGAGTTTGGGCAGCGAGCAGGCTGGCGAGTAAGATGGCGATCGCGGACGAATAGATGATGTGGGCGAAATTCATTCTGATTCCACAATTCTGGTTTCCCAACGTGCGGGACTTCGTCCCGCGGAGCGTCGAGAGCGTCGGTCCCCGTAGGGAGTCGAGAACTACGTTTGTTCCCGTTGGTTTGATTTTACGCTGGGCACGGCGTAAAAGAATTTCAGTATGTTTCATCCTGTGTTCCGCGTTTCATCTGCTCGGTTAGCCGTCTCCGCCCGCTGCTTGGTTGTCTGCCTCGCTTGCCTGACAACTCAGTATTCATGGGCGCAAGCCCCGGCTTCATCATCATCTTCTTCGTCGGGGTCAAATCAATCGGGACACAATCCGAAGACGAATAACGCCAACTCAGAAGAGGCGTTTGTCTTTGAACGAATCCTGAATCGTGTGCGGTTTGAGAATGACGGGACCGAAATCAGCGAAACCGAGGCGGCGATTCGGATTCAGAGCCAGGCGGGCGTGGAGGAATTCGGGCAGCTGGTTTTTGGATATTCGTCGGCGACGGAAAAATTGGAGATCGAGTATGTGCGCGTGCGCAAGCCGGACGGGCGGGTGGTAGAGACGCCGGAGTCGACGGCGCAGGATTTTGCTCCGGATGTGCTGAAGGAAGCTCCGATGTACAGCGACTACCGGCAGCGCCATATTTCCGTCGCCGCGCTGCAACCCGGCGACAGGCTCGAATACCGAACGGTGACGCGGGTGATTACTCCACTCGCGGCGGGAAATTTCTGGTATGAGTACACGTTTCCAAAGGGGGTGGTGGTCGACGAGGACCGGCTTGAGGTTAACGTTCCGAGAACGCGGGAAATAAAACTCAAGACGCCGACGCGCACGCCGGAGATTCGGGACGCTGGGGATCGCAGGATTTACACGTGGCTGGTGAAGGACATCAAGCCCGATCGCAACAAGGAAAAGGATGAGGCGGAGGAAGAGAGCGGACCTGATGTGCAGCTGACAACTTTTACCCAATGGATCCAGATCGCGCAGTGGTACGCCAAGCTGCAAGGCGAGCGGGTGACGGTTGATGAGAGCGTGCGAAAGAAAGCGGAAGAACTGACGAATGGCGCCGAGACTCCCACGGAAAAGGCGCAACGGCTCTACGATTTTGTGGCGCGAGATGTGCGTTATGTGAGCATCTCGCTGGGAATCGGGCGTTACCAACCGCACGCGGCGTCGGAGGTTTTGCAGAACGGTTATGGCGACTGCAAAGACAAGCACACGTTGTTTGCCGCGCTGCTGCGAGCGGAGGGAATTCAGAGTTATCCGGTGCTGATCGACAGTTCGCGCACAATCGATGTGGATGTTCCATCGCCGGCGCAGTTCGATCACGTAATTACGGCGGCGCGGCTGGGACCGGGAGCGGAATTGACGTGGCTGGATACGACGCCGGAGGTGACTCCCTTTGGATTGATTGTGTACCAGTTGCGAAACAAGGAAGCGGTGCTGGCCTCGGACGACAGCGAAGGCGGATTAGAGCGAACTCCGGCGGATTCGCCGATCAAGACTTTTATGCATTTCACGCTCGACGGAAAGTTCAGCGAGTTCGGCGCGCTCGATGCCACGCTCGAAGTGACTGCGCAGGGCGATCGCGATTGGCCGCTGCGCAGCAGTTTTCGGCGATTCTCGCAGGCGCAATGGAAGGACTTTGTGAAGGCGCTATCCGCGAGTTGGGGATTGCCGGGCGATGTTGACGACATTCAACTCGATCCCATCGAAGACACGAGCAAGCCATTTCATCTGAAGTATCACCTGCATCAGGAGCAGTATTTTATTGTGCCGTCGGAGAGCGTGAATTTTCGGCCCATTCCCCCGCTGGGGGTTCCGGCGATTCACGCGTCGCGCAAGAGCACCGAGCCTTTGAATATCGGTCCAGCGGGCGAAATCGATTACCGGGTGCGTCTGCAGTTCCCCGCTAACTACACGGTGCACACGCCAATTAGGGTCAATATTTCACGCGACTATGGGGAGTATTCGTCGTCGTATACGCTGACGAATGGAGTGCTTCAAGGCGAACGCAGGCTGGTGGTGAATAGGAATGAAGTGGCGGCGTCGCGGCGCGCGGATTATGAATCGTTTGGCAATGCAGCGCGCAGCGACGAAGACCAGTTGTTATCGTGCACGATCCAGACGCCTGCAGGGCAGGGCGCGCAGACTGCGGCGAAGATGTCGGGAACTCCTGTGGAATTGCACACCGCAGGAGTGAAGGCGCTGCAAAGCAAAAACTACAGCGATGCGATTATTTTGCTGAAGCGAGCGCTGGAGGGCGATGCGGGCGTTGCTAATCCAAGTACGGCAAATCCAAGCACGGCAAATCCGGGCGTTGCAAATGCAAGCACTGCGAATCCAAGCGCGGCGAATTCCAGCCTAAAAGACGGCTGGTACGACCTGGGACGCGCGTATGCGGGAGCCAACGATCATGCGGACGCGATCGCGGCGTTTCGCAAGCAGATCGAGCTCGATCCGAATGACGCGCACGCCAACGGCGAACTAGCGCTCGAACTTCAGCAAACGGGCAAAACCGAAGAGGCGATCGCAGCCTATCGCAGGCAGCTGGATGCGGCTCCGTACGATAAGACGACGATAAAGAATTACGGTTTGTTGCTGGCGCAACTGGGACGCGACGCCGACGCGCGCAAGGAGTTAGAGGCAGCGGTGGCGATTCCGCCGGAGGACCCTGAGACGAAGATGGCATTGGCGCAGGTGTATGAGCGCCTGGGAGAGAAATCTCAGGCGCAGGAATTGTTGAAGGGACTGACGGGCAGCGCGGGCGGCGATGCGGGGCAGGATATTTTTGCTGCGGCATTGAAGAACGACATCGATCCCACACAGACGGAAAACGAGGCGCAGCAGGTTCTCTACGACATTGGCGACCAGTTCGATTCGGGCGAACTGGACCGGCTGGGTCCGTCGGCGTTTTCGGCGATGCGGCTGGTGGCGCTGGCCTGGGCGCGAATCGGATGGGCGAAGTTTCAACGGGGCGACGATCTGGCGGCGATGCAGTTTCTGACTTCGGCGTGGTTGTTGAGCCAGTCGGGGACGGTTGCCGACCGGCTGGGGCAGGCGCTCGAAAAACAGGGCCAGCCAGAAAAGGCGCGACACATGTATGCGCTGGCTGTGGCGGCGGGTGGAGCGGACGTTGCGGATTCGCGTGCGCGGTTGGCGAAGATAGCGGGCGATTCCGGTGCGCAGGGAAAAAGCTCAGCTGAAAAGGATGTTGCGGAGGCACGGGCGGAATTGGCGCAGTCCCGCACGGTGAAGCTTGGGGCGATCACGAGCAAATCGGTTTCGGCGCGGTTCAATCTTGTGTTCGACAGTTCGGCGCGGCCCGAGCGAGTGGAGTTTGTGGATGGCGACGAGAGCTTGCGGCCGGCGGCGGAGCAGATTCGCGGCAAAGATTTTCCGGTGCGATTTCCGGATGTGTCGTCGGTGAAAATTGTGCGCAGGGCGGTGCTGAGCTGCGGCGGAACGGGCTGCAGTCTTGGGCTAATGCCGATCGATTCGACGAAGTGAAGGCCCACTCAAGCCAAAACCGGGCTTGAGTGGGGCACCCGCTTCATCAGTGCCGCTTTATCTGCGGCGCTTGCTGACAAAGACAGGAATCATCCATGGCAGATTTGCGATCGATAATCGCTGCTGACTTTACGGAACGCTACAAAAAACTGGCTGGGATGGTTCGCGAGCTGGCAGAGCCTTTGAATGACCAGCAGTTTTGGACGAAGCCGTTTCCGTTCGGCAACAGCTTAGGGCATCTCGTGCTGCATCTCACGGGAAATTTGAATTACTACATCGGCGCGCAGATCGCGGAGACGGGCTACGTGCGCGATCGACCGCTGGAATTTTCGGATGCAACGCATCCACCGAAAACGGAGGTGCTGCGGAGATTCGACCAGGCGATTGAGATCGTGATCGCAACAATCAACCGTCAATCGGCGGAGGACTGGACGAAGGAATACGCCGGAACGGGCGTGGAGGCACGCGACAGATTTGCGATTGTTCTGCTGTGCGCGACGCATCTGCACCACCACATCGGACAAATGATCTATCTGGGATTTCAGTTGAAACGTGGCTGACTTGGTCGGTTCGTTTTTACGGAGGTGCGGTGCGCGGGCTGAAGGGGAAACGAGTTCTGATTACCGGAGGTGCCAGCGGCATTGGAGCGGCTACGGCAGCGCGTTTTCTTGAAGAAGGTTCGGCGGTATGCGTGCTTGACCGCGACGCGGATGGTCGCCGAAAGATACGGCAAGAGCTGCCGCGACTGGCCGGAACGCTCGATGCCGATGTTGCAAACCTGGATCAGGTGAAGGCCGCGTTCGGCGAAGCCGTTCGCGTGATGGGCGGCGTCGATGTGCTGGTGAATAATGCCGGCATCAGCATTCGTCATAATTTTCTCGATGTCACGCCGGAAGAGTGGGGCCGCGTGATCGCCGTAAACCTGACCGGAGTTTTCTACGTCGCGCAGACTGCGGCGCGGCACATGATGGAACGCGGCAGCGGCGTGATTCTGCAAACCGCCTCGACCAACGGCATGATGGGCTACCCGTTTTATGCTGATTACAACGCCAGTAAAGCGGGCGTGATCGAGCTGACGAAGTCGATGGCGCTGGAACTTGCACCGAAGGTTCGAGTGTGCGCCGTGGCGCCGGGATACGTGCTGACGCCGATGCAGCGCGCGGAATACACCGACGCCATGCTCGAAGAGGTCAACCGCAAAATTCCGTTGCGGCGGCACGCGCAGCCCGAGGAGATTGCGGCGCTGTTTGCATTCCTCGCTTCGGACGATGCGCAAAACATAACCGGCCACGTTTACACTTGTGACGGCGGAGAAACTGCCGGAGGACTGGCCAGCCGGTGACCACGCGGCATTTCGCCTGCCCGCCCGTGCGAAGACCGCAAGAATAAGTTTTCGGGAACTAATAACCTTTCGCTTGCGTATCCGTCTAATACAGTTTGTGTACAGAAGTCTGCCGTAATGCCAATACAGTTGTCTCCCGGAGTTCCAATGCGAATTTTGACCTGCGTGTTAGTCCTTGCCTTGCTGGTTCCGGCTGCTGTCGCGGCCGCCGCCGATTCTCCTGCCGATCTCGACGCGCGGCGTAAAGCGCTGAAGGACCTGCTGCATGAGCAGTGGGAATACCAGATGCGCACCAGCCCAATCTATGCATCGATTTTGGGCGACAAACGCTATAACGACAAGCTGGATGACTTCTCTCAGGCGGCCATCGACGACAATCTGGAACAGACCCGCCGCTTCCTTGTCCGCTTTGAAGCCATCGACACCACCGGCTTTCCCGAGCAGGAGGCGCTCAACAAAGAGATCATGGTTCGGGACCTGAAGATGAATCTGGAAGGCGCACGCTTCAAGCCGTGGGAGATGCCCGTAAACCAATTCAGCGGAATTCATATCGACGCGCCGCAACTGGTCAGCCTGCTTTCGTTCGAGAGCGTGAAGGATTACGAGGATTACATTACGCGGCTCAAGCTGCTACCGCGCCTGTTCGACCAGACCACCGACCAGATGCGCAAAGGCATGGCGGCAGGATTAATGCCGCCGAAGATTCTGCTGGAAAAAGT
The DNA here is from genome assembly GCA_030038475.1 of Terriglobales bacterium. Taxonomy (GTDB): domain Bacteria; phylum Acidobacteriota; class Terriglobia; order Terriglobales; family Acidobacteriaceae; genus Acidiflorens. The sequence continues at coordinate 30,939 of JASHOU010000181.1, forward strand.
TGTAACGCAAGCGAACGGAATCGCCACGACGCCGGCAGAGCAGAGTCCATACGCACATCCCTTCGATAAATTTCCCGATGCCATTTCCGAAGCCGATCGCAAGCGGCTGCGCGAAGCGGGATTGGCCGCGATCAAGGATTCGGTGCTCCCGGCCTACGTCAAGTTCACCGCATTCGTTCGCGACGAGTATGCACCGAAGGGAAGGACTGAGCCCGGAGCGTGGTCTTTGCCTGATGGTGACGCGTGGTATGCGTTCCGCGTGAAAGAAAGCACGACAACGAATCTGACTCCCGAAGAGATTCACCAGCTTGGGCTGGAGCAGGTGAAGGAGATCGAAACCCGCATGCTGGCGGTGGTAAATCAACTGGGCTACAAGGACCTGAAAAGCTTCAGCGCCTCGCTGCCCGATAACCCTAAGGTGCACGTGCATTCGCGGAAGGAGATTCTCGATCTCTACCAAAAGTACACGGATCAAATGTACCTGAAGCTGCCCGAGTTGTTCGGACGTCTGCCCAAGGCGAAGGTGCAAATCATGCCCATCGAGGAGTTCCGCGAGAAAGAGGCCTCGACGGAATACGTTGAAGGCACTCCGGATGGATCTCGCTCCGGTCATATCATGGTCAATACCGGCAACTTCGAAAAAGGCACGACGCTCGACTGTGAAACCACCGCGTATCACGAGGGAGTGCCCGGACATCACATGCAGATTTCGATCGCGCAGGAGTTGCCCGAACTGCCTCCGTTCCGCCAGCACGAAGGATATACGGCTTACACCGAGGGGTGGGCGCTTTATTCGGAGAGACTGGGCAAAGAGGTTGGATTCTTTCAGGATCCCTACAGCTACTATGGCCACCTGCAGGATGACATGCTGCGCGGCATCCGCCTGGTCGTCGACACCGGCTTCCACTACAAACACTGGACGCGGCAGCAGGTGGTCGATTTCTTCCACGAGCACTCAGCGATTGACGAGGCCGAAGTGCAGAGCGAGACCGACCGTTACATGGCATGGCCGGCGCAGGCGCTTGGCTACAAGATCGGACAACTGGAGATTCTGAAGCTGCGTCAGTATTCGAAAGATCAGCTGGGCAGCAAGTTCGACCTGCGCGCTTTCCACGATGAAGTGCTTTCGGGCGGCGCGCTTCCGCTGGACGTCCTCAGCGCGCGCGTTCACGAGTGGGTGGCGCAGCAGAAGACGCAGGCATCGCTATCGTCTCCGGGCTCGGAATCGAGGGCGAATCAAAACTGATCGCGAGGCTAGGTTGCGGCGTATCATCTGTAGTTATAACGATGACGACGCCCGAGCATCGGCAACGGGAGTACCAGCGCATGGCTGGCGTGTATTCCGCGATGAGCAACGAGGAACTTGGCCAGATCGCGGAAAGCGGCGATGAACTCAGCGATGCGGCGCGGGAGGCGTTCCAAGCCGAAGCCGCAAAACGTGGCCTCGAGATAGAAATTCCGCTGCCTCACGGCCGAGACGTTTTGGAATACAACGAAACCGTTACCCTGCGCCAGTTCCGCGATCTTCCCGAGGCACTTTTGGCGAAGGGCAGTCTCGAGTCAGCCGGGATTCAGACCTATCTCGTCGACGACAATATGATCCGCATGGATTGGTTCATCTCCAATCTGCTGGGCGGAATCAAACTGAAGGTTCGAGCCGAAGATGCGGAAGCAGCCAACGAAATTCTGAATCAGCCGATTCCGGAAATGCTGGAGGTTGAAGGAGCGGGCCAGTTCGCGCAGCCCAAGTGTCCGAAGTGCGAGTCGCTCGACGTCAGCTTCGGCGAACTGAACAAGCCGATCGCTTATCTGACGGCCTACGCGGGCGTGCCGCTTCCTGTGCAGAAGCGGGGATGGACGTGCCACGCCTGCGGCAACGAGTGGGAAGAATAGGCGCGCGAATCGCCGGCCATAATCGCAAACTATGCGACAGTTTTTTCGCACGCTGCTTCTCGCTCTGGTGCTGATGACAGTGGCGCTGATTTCCGCGCTCACGGCGATGCAGCTTGCCATTCACGGGCGCGAGGTAGCGATTCCGAATCTGGTGGGAATGAATCCCATCGATGCGGAGCGCGCGGGCGCGGCTTTGGGACTGCAAGTGGCGATCGAGCGACAGTTCTACAGCAACCTTCCCGAAGGAAAAATCGTGAGCCAGTTGCCGCTGCCGGGAACGAAGGTGCGGCGAGGCTGGTCGGTTCGCGTGGCGCAAAGCCTGGGACCGCAGCGTGTGGCGATTCCGAACGTTACCGGAGGCAGCGAGCGGGTTGCGGAGCTGAACATACAGCGGCGCGGGCTTACTCTCGGTTCGATCGCACGCGTGAGTGTGCCGGATGCGCCGCAAGATCAGGTTGTTTCGCAAAGCCCGCCGGCAAATGCCAGCGGCGTGTCGGCGCCGAAAATCAGTCTGCTGGTAAGCGACGGCGCGGAACCGCCGACTTACGTCATGCCGAACCTCACCGGGCAACCGCTGGGCAGCGCGACGCTGGCTCTTCAGGATGCCGGGATGAAAGTCGGCAAAGTCAGCGTACTGCCACCGCAGGCACCTGGTGAGCCGCAGACCGCAGGCGTTGCGCCGCCGGTTGGCGCGGGCGGTGCTTCTATGCAGGGCACTGTTTCGCCGGGCACGCAAGGCGTCATTACGCAGGGCGTGGGTCCGCAAAGCGTCATCACTCAGCCAAGCGCCGCCAGCATGATCGTTACGCAGACTCCGGCGCCGGGGCAGAGAATTGTGGCTGGCAGCTTGGTGAATTTCGAAGTGCGCTAGCTTCGATATTTTCGTCTAATCATTTTCGGATCTTCGTCCGATCATCTTCGGCGAATCAGCGCGGCGAAGAAACCGTCGCAGGGATGCACTCCGGGAATTGTTCTTAGATAGGGACCGGCTAGAAGCGATGCGATATCGACCGCAGAGGCTAACTCGCCGGATTGACGCAGCTGCTTCAGCTCTGTTTTCAGATCGGCGACCGCAAATCCGGCCGTGCTGCTCAGTGCAGCTTCTACGACGGCCTCGTTTTCCTCCGGCTCCAGCGAACAGGTGGAATAAACAAGACGGCCGCCGCTCGAAAGCTGGGCCAGCGCGGATTTCAGAATCGCGATCTGCCGCGACTGAAGGTCGGCCAGGTCTTCCAGCTTGAGTTTCCACTTGATCTCTGGATTGCGGGATAGAGTGCCCGTTCCCGAGCAGGGAACGTCGGCGAGAATGCGGTCGAAGGTTGCCGCGAAAGGCAAACGACCTGCATCGGCTGCGACTACTTGAACGTTGGGCACGCGTGTGAGATTGCGCAGTAAATGAGCTCGATGCGGATGCAGTTCTGTGGCAAAAACTTTGGCGCGCGGATTACGCCTGGCGAGTAAGACGGTCTTGCCGCCGGGAGCGGCGCAACAATCGAGGATCGCACCGTCAGTTACGGCTTCTCCACAGCCGGCTAATAAAGCGACCAGTTGCGACGCTTCGTCCTGAATCGAGATGCGGCCTTCACGAAAGGCGCGGGTTACGGTTACATCACCCGATAGAACGCGGCGTGCCGACGAAAGCAAGCGGCCGGGCGCGAGCTGTATCTGCGCGGCTGCGAGTTCGAGTTCAGTTTGGTTGTCATGAATGTGAATGGATGTCGCGGGTATCGTCTGATTCCAGGCGCAAATCGTTCGTGCTATCTCAAATCCATAATGAGCGCTCCAGCGGACGACCAGCCACGCGGGGTTGGCGGAGTTGCGCGCCAGAGTTGCCGAGTCGGAAGCAGAGGAGATTTTCGCGAAGCTATCTTCTGCTCTGTCTTTCGTTCGATCTTGCGCGCCTGACGATGCAATTCTTCTTAAAACCGCATTCACGAATGACGACGCCGACCGCTTTCGCCCCGTTTTGACGAGTTCGACACTTTCGAAGATTGCGGCACGAGACGGAATGTGAGAAAGAAATTGCAATTGATAAACGCCGAGCCGAAGTGCGGCCAATACCTCAACGTCGAGCCGCTCGATTTTTTGCGACGACGCAGCAACCAATCGCTCATCGAGCAGCGATTGCCAGCGCAGGACTCCCATGACGAGTTCGGTGAGAAGCCTGTGATCGCGCGAGGAGAGCTTCGAGAATGGAGCGGAGTGGAGCAGTTCCGCAGCGTAGGAGCCCTGGCGCTCGACTCGCAGAAGAATTTCGAAAGCCGCGGTGCGGGCAGGAGAAACAGCCATTGCGGGCTATTGTCCCACAGCGCCTTCTCCCACAGACTATTTTCCGAGATTCTCGCCGGTCTTGGGGCGATAGCCGTTGATAAATTCCTGCGCGGTCATGCGGCGCTTGCCTTCGAGTTGAACTTCGAGGAGTTCGAGAGCCATGGCGGTATCTTTCTGCCTGCCGCAGCCGACGAAAAGGCTTGAATGCTCAACGGCGATTCGACCAGGTGTCAGGTCGATTGCTGGTTGCGACGGTTGCGCGCGGTGCACTTGCAGCGTTTTGCCTCTGAAGACCGTGAATGCGCCGGGCCAGGGCTGAAAGCCGCGCAGGCGGTTGAAGAGATCGCTGGCAGTGCGAGTGAAATCCATGCGGCCGTCTTCTTTTTTCAGAATCGGCGCCAGCGTGGCTTGCGAATGGTCCTGCGGAGTTGGTTGGAGATGGCCGCCTTCGAGTTGGCGCAGGGTTTCAACCATCAGATCGGCTCCGATGGACGCGAGCCTCGGGGCGACGGTTTCAGCTGTATCTTCGGAAGCGATCGGAATTTCGCGCCGAAGCAGAATGTCGCCGGTGTCGAGGCCGGCGTCGATGCGCATGGTCGTAACTCCAGTGACCGAATCGCCGCTCGCGATCGCCCACTGGATGGGAGCCGCGCCGCGATACTTGGGAAGCAGCGACGCATGAAGATTCAGATTTCCGAAGCGAGGAAGATCGACCATCCACTGCGGGATTATGCGTCCGTAGCCGACGACAATGATCGCGTCGGGGTTGATGGCAACGAGGTGTTCGCGAAATTCGGCGTTGTTCTTGATGGCCGCAGGTTGCACGACGGCGATGCCGAGGCGCATGGCCGCGGCTTTCACAGAAGAAACGGCAAGTTCCAAGCCGCGGCCGCGAGGGCGATCGGGTTGGGTCACGACGAGCGGAACAGTGTGACCGGCGGCGACCAGCTTTTCTAAAGTCGGGACGGCGAATTGGGGAGTGCCACAGAAAACCAGGAGCATGGGATGACGTAGATGTTCGAAGTGTCGGCCTATCTTAATAGGAGGATAAACATGCGGAGATGTTTTGGGGATTCATCTTTTTAGGGGCCGTACGGCTATATTCTCTTCAATCAGTTTTTCTGCTGTAGCTGTGGGGGCACCCTCGCAGGAAATCTCACATTCGAACCGAACCGCTTTGAGATCCCATTGGGAGAGCCTTCCTCCTCTGGCAGGGTAGGTCACTGAATATGGATTGCCATCAGGACCAATATTGCTTCCCTCTTGCCAGAGTCTTGTGATTTGTCGGACCTCTTCTGGGTAAATCACGTCATCGATGCCACCGCGGAATACTACCCACTCAGGTTCCGATGCACGGCGAGGAAGGCCAACGCCGCCATTTCCGTCGATACCATAGTCGTCACACATTAGCCCGCATGCGTATTTAAAGCGAATGCTCGGGAACTTAGCAATTCCCCTACCCGCATTCCTGAGAGCCAGGACGAAGCATCTTGCCGGCTGATGCGTTGAAGGCGAGTAGTCGACTTTCTCCTCGAGATGCAGTTCTAGTTTTGGGACGGGCCTTTCTCCGAATCGTTCTTCGATTTGGAAATACTCCATGGGGAAGGTTCCTGAACCGATGCGCAAATAGAACTTCCAATCTTTTCGCGACCGACGCGGATGGCCCTCGGATGGGGGAATGTAAACCACTACAAAACCGGTCCTAGATCCGGTCGGTTCATCTATCTCACTGGCTCTCACGCCTTCGATTCCCGGTTCAACCAGTTGTCCGACAAGATCCAAGACTCTCGATTTCACGGCGGCCGTGTCTCCGACTGGCACAGCAGCCTCCACCAGATCCGGCTCATCCTTTCCCCGGGAGCGTGCTTTCATCCCGATGACGATGACGCCGCCCTCTGCATTGGTCAGTCCACAGGCGGCTTTTGCGAACACCTTCTGGGCATCGTTGTCGTTGGGCCATTCCTTGCAATCGAAGTGAAGGTCTTCCGATTGGCCTATCAACTCTCTGATTGCGGCAGCATCCTGGAGTTTGTCAAAGAGTTCCTCCGCACGATTCGCCATGACTACTCACGCAACCTTGCGCGTGGATTGTTCGAACAGGTTGAGGGACACGATGAGATCGTCGTTTTCGTGGAAAAACCTAATGGTAGGAGAGTTCTTCTCCCGCCAGTGCGCTGGGTCGGCCAGGACTTTTTCCTTGACGCTCATGACGCGAGGGGAACTCTGTTCGCTGACTCGCTTGGCGGTGAACTCCCGCGTGACCTCATACCAGTTGCGCTGCTCAAGATTCATGCAATGATTCTGCCGGAAATTGGCGTATTTTACCACTCGCCAGCTTTTACCATTTTTTTAATCTTGCGCTTAATGAGGTCGCGTTTTAGCGCGCTGATGTGGGAGATGTAGAGTTTGCCATTCAAGTGATCGGTTTCGTGGAGCAATGCCCGCGCCAACAGGTCTTCTCCAGTGTGCTCGAAGAAGTTGCCGTCCAAATCCTGCGCACGCACGGTTACAGTTTTGGCGCGGGTAACCTCCTCGCGAAATTCGGGAATGCTCAGACAGCCTTCGCTGCTGCGCTGGCGGCCTTCTTTGTGAATGATTACGGGGTTGATCAGCACAAGTTTGGCGGCGGGGTCTTCCTTGAAAGTTACGTCCACGACGGCGATGCGTTGCGAGATGCCGATCTGCGGAGCGGCCAGACCGACGCCGCGAGCGGCGTACATGGACTCGAACATGTCTTCGACGAGTTTTCTGATGCCGTCGTCAAAGCTGGTTACTTCGACGGCAGGTTTTTCCAGCACGGGATTGCCGAATTTTACAATCGGGTAAATCATTTTTGCGCTAATAGCTTTTCAGTTGTTCCAGGTAGCCTTGAAAGTTTCGTTTCGTTTCCCTCATCGAGTCGCCGCCGAATTTTTCGAGTGCGCAACGTGCCAGGGTGAGCGCAACCATGGCTTCGGCAGCGACGCCGGCGGCGGGCACCACGCAGACATCGGAGCGCTCATACGCTGCCTTCACCGGTTCGCGAGTGGCAAAATCGACCGACTGCAACGGACGCCGGAGAGTAGAGATCGGTTTCAAATAACCGCGGATGCGAATCTCTTGGCCGTTTGAAACTCCGCCCTCGATGCCTCCGGCGTTGTTGCGGGCGCGCGTAAAACCGGAGAATCCAGCGTCACGCCGATAACCGATTTCATCATGAACGGCGGAGCCGGGTGAATGCGCGGCCTGAATTCCGCTACCGATTTCCACGGCTTTTACCGCCTGCAATGACATGACGGCTGCCGCGAGCAGCGCATCGAGCCGTTCGTCCCACTGCGCGTAGGTGCCGAGACCGGGAGGAACATTGTGGGCGACTACTTCGAAGACTCCACCGACGGAGTCGCCGGTGCGCAAGACCTTATCGACTTCTTCTTTCATGCGCTGCTCGGCGTCAGGGTCGGCGCAGGAGAGCAGCACATCATCTTTGCGTGAAAGAGGTTCGATTTGGTCCCAGGCGATTTCACGATTGGCGATCGAAACCGCCCCGACCGCTATGACGTGACTGAGAACCTCGACGCCAAGCTCGCACAGCAGCAACTTGGCAAGCGCGCCGATCGCGACACGAGCGGCGGATTCCCGGGCTGAGGCGCGTTCCAGCACATAGCGCGCCTCGGCGAAATCGTACTTCAAGGCTCCGGCGAGGTCGGCGTGGCCGGGGCGTGGAGAGGCTACGCGTTTGTGCTTTGCCGGATCGCCGGACTCGACGGGCAACGATTCCTTCCAGTTTTGCCAGTCGCGATTTTCCAGCATGATGGCAATCGGCGAACCGATGGTTTTGCCGTGATGCACGCCCGAGAGAAAATGCGCGCGGTCGGTTTCGATCTTCATTCGCCCGCCGCGTCCGTAACCCTGCTGGCGGCGCCAGAGTTCGCGGTCGACAAATTCCTGATCTACATCCAGACCGGCCGGCAGACCGGAGAGAAACGCGACCAGCGCTTCGCCGTGGGATTCTCCGGAGGTAAAGTAGCGCAGCATGTGGAACAGGCATTGTAAATGAAGAAGAAGGGTTCGGCGGGGGCTGATTTTACGCTAATGAGTGCCGGCGACGCTTTGTGGTGCACGTTCTTCGCCGCATAAACCCCATCGCAATCCGTTTTTTGCATCGAAGGTGTGGCCGATGCGGGTACAATGAAATCGCACCTTCCGACAGTAGTTGCCTCAGCTCCGGGACTCCAGGCTCGCAACGCCAGTTGATAGGGTACGCGAGGATTAATTCATGCTGATCGAAAATGCCGGACCGCTTCATCCAGAAGAGACTGCGCGCATTCGCTGCGTGATCGCTGACGATCATGAGATGCTGCGCTATGGCGTGCGCCGGTTGCTGGAGGACGCTCCCGACTTTGCCGTGGTGGGAGAAGCCGACAACGCGGCCGAGGCTCTGCGGTTGGTGGTGGAGCATAAGCCGGATCTGGTGCTGCTCGACATTACGATGCCGGGAATGTCTTCGTTTGAAGCAGGACGGCTGATTGAGGAACAGGATTTCGGCACGCGTATCGTCTATTTGACCATGCACGACGACGAGGAATACGTGCGGGAAGCGCTGCGCTCCGGCGCCAGCGGGTACCTGTTAAAAGACACGCCGGCGCCGCTCCTGTTGCGGGCTTTGCGGGAGGTGCATCGGGGGGCGAGGTCGTTGAGCCCGCAAATTCAGGGAAAGTTGAAAGAGGATTCGATATTTCGAAGCCAGACGGTGCGAGTGCCGCTGCGGAGAAGTGCGTTAACCATTCGCGAGCGCGAAGTGATGAAGTTGCTCGCCGAAGGTTATACGGTGAGGAAAGCGGCGGCGGCCTTGGGAGTCAGCGTAAAGACGGTAGAGGCACACAAGTTCAACCTGATGCGCAAACTTGATATTCACAACAAGGCACAACTCGTGACCGCCGCCATCCAGAAGAAGATTGTTGCTCTGCCGCTCGATATGTAGACGCGCAGGGGGACAGCCCCGTATCAGAAAATCAAGTTCGCATAGGAATCGCGGTTGCGACGACGAGAGACGCCAGATCGGGAACTTCGAGATCGGGCTGCGTTTCGGAGGCCGGTCCGGTTGCGGTTCGCACTGCGCCGATGCCGGGACGAGCCGACTTGCGATTCACCCACACGGTTGAGATGCCAAGGGAGCGAGCCGGTACGACGTCGTGATAGATGCTCTGCCCGGCGTGCAGGAGCCGGTCAGGCGAGAGCGCAAACGTGCGCAGGGCAAGGTGAAAATTGTTGAGGGAAGGCTTATAGCTTTGCGCCTTTTCTGCCGTAATCACGGCATCAAATTCTACGCCAAGATGTTTGCGGGTCTCAGCAAACAGATTGTCGTCGATGTTGGAAATGACGACGAGCTTGTAGCGCTTGTGAAGTTCGTGCAGCGCGGCGACGGTATCGGGAAATGGCTGCCAGGAAGGGACAGACTCGTACAGCGAGCGAATCTCCAAAGAAGTGGCTTGAAAATGAAAGTGATCGGCAAAAAACCGCACCACTGATTGCAGTACATCGCGGTAAGTCTGGTACGGGCCGCTCTCCGCTTGGGCCTCAAATTCCCCATAGAGCTCAAGAATGGCATCATCGGGCTGACTTTGGCCGTGGTTTGCGAGCAGATTTCGCAGGACGGGCAGAATACCCGACTCCCAGTCGATCAGAGTGCCGTAGCAGTCAAAGCTGATGGTGGTAAAGCGGGAGAAATCCATAAGATTCGTCGTTGGTCGTTTGTCGCTAATCGGTTTTAGTCAGTCGTTCGGGCTTTCTTGACGCCGGCTATGCTTTTTGTTCGCTGAACAGGTCGAGCACGGGCGCGGCAGAAGCTGGAGGCTGTTGCGCCGCGGACGCGACCGATTGAGCGGGAGAATCTTCGGCGGCGGTCGTTGAGTCAGCGATTCTTGATCCAGCCTTCATTGATTCGGCGTTCGTCGATCCGGTAACTCCGGCAACTGGCGTTTTTTCGACTTGCAGGAATTTGTTGGAATCGAGCAACGGCCGTCCCAGTGACGCGTTATAGCCGGTCCATGCCTCTTCAACTTCAATCTCGCGCGCGAAGTGGGCGCGTATCGCCTCCATCTTGGAATCCAGATCGTCCAGATAGTGGAGCATGAGCGCCTCGGGAAACATGGGCAGCTTGGGCGAACCGAATTCGTACTGGCCGTGATGACTGATGATGAGATGTTCGAGCAGAGTTTTCAGTTCTGCGGGGAAACCGGGTAGCATGAGAATTTTGGCCTGCAGCATTTCCAGCTCGATGATCATGTGCCCAAGCAGCTGGCCGCGTGTGGTATAGGAAAATGAGCGGTTGTACGTGAGTTCCTGAATCTTGCCGATGTCGTGCAGAAACGCGCCGGTCAACAAAAGATCGCGATTGACTTGAGGGTAGTTACGGCAAATCAAGTCGCAGGAGCGAAAGAGCGAGACGACATGATCGAGCAATCCGCCGATGTAGGCGTGGTGAAGCGTCTTGGCGGCGGGAGCGTTGCGATAGCGCTCGGCAATTTCCGGATCCGACATAAACAGCTCGACCAGCGACTTCAGGTGCGGATTCTGAAATGTGGCCACGAATTCGGTGAGTGTTCGCCAGAGTTCGCCGATGTCCTTGGTGGTTTTGGGCAAGTAGTCGGTAAAGTCGATCTCGGCTTCTTCCATGCGGCGCAGCTTGTGAATCGTCATCTGAAAACGATTCTTGTACTTGTTGATCAGCCCTTTGACTTTGAGAAAATCATCCTGCTCGAAGACGGCGATGAACTCTTCAACGTTGTCCCACATCTTGCCTTCGAGCTGGCCGCTGCGATCGGCCAGGATTAGCGCCAGGTACGGCTCGCCATTTTTTTTGGCTTTGACCTGCTTGGAAGCGACTACGAAGCTGGAAGTGATGACCTTGTTTTCATGCTTGCAGCACTCGGAGATAAAGAACTCTTTCATAGCCTGTAGGAAGCGGCTTCGCGTAGATGAATCCCCGTGCGGAAGGCGGAAATATCCCGGCCGCGCAGGCACAGCAAGCTTAGCTTATAACACGCCCAGCTTCTTCTTCTTTTTCAACTTTTTTACTTTGTCTTCTTTGTCGGTGGTTTCAATTGGTTTGGTCTGCTTCGAGCTCGCGCCGGTATCAACGTAACCGGGCTTGTAGTCGATGTAGGCTTCCTCGCGAAGAGTAGTCAAATATGCGCGCAGCGCGGGCTGGAGTTTTTGCATGTACAAAGCATCCTGAACGTGCGGCTCCGCCTCTTTGAACGTGGGGACGCCGGCCGCCTGATGTTCACTCACCAAAAGGATCACGTAGCCCTGCTTGGTGCGGATCACATCCGTAAATTCACCCGCCTTCAAAGCGAACACCTTGGTCTCAAGCTCGGGCGCAAGTGTGCCGCGCTTGAAATAGCTCAAATCGCCGCCGTCCTTAGCTGAGGGTCCGTCGGAATACTTCTTCGCCAGGTCCTCAAACTTTGCACCCTTGTGTATCTGGTTGTACAAATCCTCTGCCTTGGCCTTGGCGGCAGCCAGCGCGTCAGCAGTTTCGGCTTCCGAGGGCGGATCGGGTTTGCCGTTCGCGCCAGCTGCCGGCTTGGCAGGCGTTTTTGGCGCGATCAGGATTTCACTTAAGCGAACCTCCTCGGATTGCTCCATGTCCGCACGGTGTTGCTCGTAATATTTCTGCTCTTCCTCTTTGCCGATGGAAATGTGCGGGCCAACTTCCTGGCCGATCACCTTCTGGGTGATGATCTGATTGCGCAGGTTCTGCTTAAAGTCCTCGTATGAGGCTCCCTGCGCCTCCGCGGCTTTTTCCAGATCCTCCATGGTTTCAAGTTTCATTTCCTTGCGCATCTCGTCGAGGCGCTTGATAAGCTCGGTGTCGCCGGTGATACCGAGATCCTTGCCTTTTTGTAAGAGGAGCTGCTGATCGATCAGATCGCGCAGAACATCTTTCTGCTTTTCGCTAAAGTCGCGGTCAGCGTTGGAGGGATCCTGCTGCATGACCTCCGTCCGGAGCTGATCGCGGCTGCGGACAAATTCCGAACGCGTAATGATTTCGTTGTTGACACGCGCGATTATTTCTTCGACGACGGTATCGGCGGGCGAAAGAGCCGTGAGCACCAACGTGTAGACAATTGCCGAAAGCAGGGTAAGTTTTGCGATCTTCATCGGAGGTCTCTTGAATCCTTGGTCTCTTAAGTCCTGGGTTCCTAGAATCCTGGTAGTCCCAAAGGAAAATGGTGTTTTCATTTTACGCCGTGGGCAGGGAGTAGGCCAATGCTGACCTCGCGCTTTTGGCTGGCTTTTGGCTTAGCAGGAGCGGCTGTCTCGACGTGGAAGCGAGCGGCAGGCGGGTGGTTGCTTAATTTCCGCGCGTGAGCGTCAGTGCGGTAACGTCGTTATGCTTCGGAGCCATGTGCATGAAATCCTGGACGCCTCGCAGGATGCTATGGGCGAGAACGTTGGCTGATGAAGGCCCGTTTTGCATAACGCGCCTGACTCCCTCCAGACCAAATTCCGCGTCCTTCGACTCAGCTTCGACTACGCCGCGTGAAACGACCGCCATCGAGGCGTTGGGTCCGAGGCCGACGATGCGGGCATCGGTGGGCGCGAGCGAGAACAGCCCGAGAGGCAGGCCGGTCGCGGGCAGTTCGACCACGCTGGCGTGGTCGCGAAGCAGGCCGGGCGTGTGGCCGGCGTTGACGTAGCACACCGTTCCTAATTCCTCGTTGTAACAGCCTGCGAAAGCGGGACAACTGCGGACGCCCCCGGCAGCACGCATGATCTCGAGATTCAGGCGGCGCGCCAGCTCGATCATGGCATCCGGTTCGTTCAGTTCGCCGGCAGCGAAGAGTTGTTCGCCGGCCGAGCGGAAGCAGGCCTGCGCGGCTTGCAGCACCGGGGCGCTGGTTTCGCGTTTGCCCGCCACATCGAGCAATCCGAAGAGAAAACGGTGCGGGCTGACACGCAGAAAGTCGTGCAGGTCGCCACCTTTGCGCGAGGAAAAATAGGCGACCGACAGGTCGGCCCCCCGGAGCGTGTGGCCTTGCCCCTGCACGATGTGCGGAACGTCTTCCGCAGTTGAGCCGAACCCTAGTTTTGAGAGCAGACCCGGCATGAGGGGTGAAAGTTACCACAAAGTTGGGGTCGGGGCAATGAGAGATAAGTGCCAGAAGGAGCGCCCCCAGTGGCTTTTCAGCCTATAGGAACGGAGTAGCTCAGAACGCGCTCCGGGTACTTGACATCCTTAGTCCGGCGCAGCAAAATAGCGCAAATTCAGGAACACAGGCACATTTCCCCACAATCGGCACGACTTTAGGTAGAAAACGCCCGATAAGTTTATGACGCCTAGCCAGCCGTTGAAATCCCCCCAAAAGAAAATCAATCCCGAACAGTGCAAGCACCCCCGAGTGCAGATCGTTTCCCGAGACGAGGAATCCGAATATGTGGAATGCCAGGAATGCGGGGACGTTTTTGAGTCGAGCGAATTGAAGGACATGGCGATCGAGGAAAAAAAAGAGTCCGACGAAGAGTAAGTTCAGTTGGGGCGAGGTTATCGGCATGACGTTATCGCCATAATGTTTCGCCGAGTTGTTTATCGGATCTTGATCAGCAGGTTTTCGGCCGCGTCTACCCAAAATGTCTTGCCCGGCGGAATTACTGTAGTTGCGCTGTATTCGGTGACCACGGCTGGGCCTTGCAGCTTCTGACCGGGAATAAGATCGCGACGGTCATAGATCGCGGTGGGTGTGTCTTTCCCGTGAAAAAGTACAAGAGCATGATCGGCGGGCGCGATTTTTCGCGCTGGCGAGCGCTTCGCGGTCTTGTGCTGTGATTGCGGCCCGAAGTGGGGACGACGCAGCCGGGCACGCAGGCGCAGAGTGACCAGTTCAATTTCGCGTTCTGGGTGATGATATCCGTAGCGGCGCCGATGTTCGTCATGAAAGCGGGCAACGACGTTCTCCGTCGCGGGCACGTTGAGTTCGTAGCCCTGGCCGCGATAGCGCAGGTCGAGGCTTTTATCGAAGTGCAGTATCTCGCGCCAGCCTTCGGCGCGAAATTCTTTGTTGGCCGCTGCTTCCAGTTTGCGAAATTCCGCCTGCAACTGTGCCGACGAGAGTGCTTGTTTTTTGGAAAACCGCCAAAGCAACGTGCGCGAATAATCTTTGACGACATCGCTCGTTAAGATCCCAAATGCTGAAAGGGCGCCCGGCTGCGCTGGAATCATCACGGTTGGTATCGCCATCGCCTCGGCCAGTTCGCAGGCGTGCAGACCGCCTGCTCCGCCAAAGGCCACCAAAGCAAATTCGCGCGGATCGTAACCGCGCTCGATGGAAACCACGCGCAAGGCCCGCTCCATGTTGGCATTCACCACGCGCACGACGCCGGCAGAAAATTGTTTGAGGGTTAGATGCGATCGCTGCTTTTTCAACCACTGCGAAGTAATGCGCCGTGCGCGTTCAATATCGAGTGTGAACTCGCCGCCTAGAAAACGGTCGGGGCGAAGCCGACCCATCAGCAAATTGGCATCGGTTACGGTGGGTTCGCTTCCCCGCCCGTAGCAGATGGGTCCCGGGTCGGCGCCGGCCGATTCCGGTCCCACGCGCAGTGAACCGCCGACGTCGAAGCGGGCGAGCGATCCGCCGCCGGCGCCAACGGTGTGAATTTCCAGCATAGGAACGCCGACGGGAAGACCGGCTACTTCGGAAAGAGTACCCGCTCGAATCTCATCCTGGACGGCGGCCACATCGGTCGAAGTCCCACCCATGTCAAAGGAAAGAATTTTGTGGAGACCGCTCCGGGCGGCCATGGCCGCTGCGCCCACCAACCCGCCGGCCGGGCCGGATAGGATGGTTCGCACGGGTTCGCGCGCTGCCGATTCCAGGGCTGTAATCCCACCGCTGGATTGCATGACAAAAATCCGTGGAGCGACGGTCGTGGCCGTAGGAGCTGCGTGAGCAGCCAATTTTTGCGTGCGTTCAAGATCACGACTGGCACGTTCAGCCAGTTTTTCCATGTAAGTTTGCATCAGCGGCTGCAGATAGGCGTTGACGACGACGGTGCTGGTGCGCTCGTATTCGCGGAATTCGGGCAGGATGCGATGAGAGATGGACAGCGGTTTGCCAAGATCGGCCACGGCCGAGGCGATGGCCGTTTCGTTTTCCGGGTTGGCAAACGAAAAGAGCAGGCAGATGGCGATGGAGTCGGGGTCGGCCCGCCGCAGCGTCTCGCGCAGTTCTGTGAACTCAGCTTCCGATGGCCGCTCCAGGACCGTGCCTTGGGCGTCGGTGCGCTCTCTGACACCGAAGCGCATTCCCCGGAGAACGAGCGGCTCTATTCGATCAAAGAAAAAGTCATACAGCCGCGGGCGCGCTTGCCGCCCAATTTCAATGACATCTTCAAATCCCGCAGTGGTGATCAGCGCGACACGAGCGCCGTTTCGCTGCAGCAAAGCGTTGGTCCCAACGGTGGTGCCGTGCAACAAGGTCAGCGGAGACCTAACATTATTATTACTGTCCGCATCATTATTGTCCGCCCGTTCGGCTTTCGTTCGAGGCTCGTGAACCTTTGTTTCTGTCTCTCGCTTTGTTTCGGCGATTTTTGTCAGAGTTTGCACGATTGCGCGTGAGGGATCGTCGGGCGTAGAGAACACCTTCAAGGTCTTGAGCTTGCCCTGCTCCCACCAAACGCAATCGGTGAACGTGCCTCCGGTGTCGATGGCGATACACAATTCGAAATGAAGTGCAGACTGCGACCGTCGAGCCATGAACATGGAAAAAGGCGAACAGGGAAGACTATCACCGCTCCGGATATGCGCAATATGTGCAGAATATGTGTCCAGAATGAAGACGGCCCTAGCCGAAAACACAATCGCCGTCTCGCCTTTGGCTGCCGTATGCTGAACTGGTGAACGCAAAGAACTGGAAAGCGTGGCTGGTGCCGGGCGGCTTACTCCTGGCACTTACGGCAGTTCTCGTCAACAGTTCGTTCTTCGTGCAGATTGGTCCGTCGCTGGGCTTTTACTACGGCGGCGTTTTCGCGGCCGGTTTGCTGCTGGCCTGGCGCTTCAATTCGAGCCGCGTTTTGTTTTCACTGATCAGTCTGCTCCTCGCACATCTCGCGGTGGATTTCTACTCCGCGTCTCAGGGAACACCGGCGCAAGGTCCATTTGTCGTGACTGCATCCGGAGGTACGGCCATTCTGCTGGCCGCGCTGCTGATTCCGCTCAATTTTATTGCTTTCGCCGCGATGCGCGAGCGCGGCCTGGTTATTGCCGGAATCGCTCCCCGCTTCGGGTTACTGCTGCTGGAATCGGTCATCTTCGCGGTCTTGTGCCGGCCGGAAAATAACCCGGTCAGTCCACATCGCACCGTCGCGGACAAGATCCCGCTCTGGATTCTGTTGAGCTTTGTGGCTGCGATTGCGTTCTTCATTTGGTGTTTTTTTAAGACCCGCAAACCAATTGAACCGGGCTTTGTGTGGGCCACGTTTGCAGTTCTGATCTGGCTGGAATTCGCGCCGGCCGGCAGACCCTCGCTCGCGTACGTCGCCACCGCGGCCCTGATTCTGGCGGCCTCGCTGATCGAGACTTCCTATGTGCTCGCCTACCATGACGAACTCACCGGAATTCGCGGACGGCGCGCTTTCAATGAATGCCTGCTTTCGCTCGACCAGCAGTACGCGATTGCCATCGTCGACATCGACCACTTCAAAAAGTTCAACGACACTTACGGCCACAATGTTGGCGATCAAGTACTGTGCATGGTGGCGGCGCGGCTGTCTAAGGTGGGCGGAGACGGTCAGGCATTCCGCTGCGGAGGCGAAGAATTCGCCATCGTCTTTCGCAATACTTCTGCCAAAGAAGCCTTTGATCATTTGAACGCTTTGCGCCAGGGCATCGAAAAATCCGCGTTTCAGGTGCGCGGTTCCGACAGAAGAGCCGAGAGAATTGCTGCGACCAGACGCGATGGCCGGGAGGATAGCAGGAACGACCTGCGGACGCGCGAAACCGATCGCAGGAGGTCCAGCAAGAGGAAAGCAACTTTCACCACCAAGAATCCGCCTAGCGATTATCTATTGGTGACTGTCAGCATTGGGGTTGCCGAGCCGAGCACGCGCTACCGGCAGCCTGAGCAGGTGATCCAGGCGGTCGACCAGGCTCTCTATCGAGCCAAGCACAAGGGGCGCAACCGTGTGGAGTTGGCTTCGACGACGCCACTTCGGCTGGCTGGAGGCAAGCGCGCGCAGGGATCGCGTCTTTGAGGCGGTTGCGGATCGGATGTTGCACCTTCGTAACCAAGTGGAAGCCGTCACCGTTCAACTGACATTTGGACACTGCCGATGTATTCAGTGGGGACCCATCCATGCCTCTGAGCCAATCATGCCTCTGAGCCAATCATGCCTCTGAGCCAATCGTTGAAGAGCGAACGCCGCGAGTTGGAGTCTGAACTGCAACTGATCCTGAATGCCGTCGTCGAGGGCATCTGCGGCCTCGATGCGAAGGGGATGGTAACGTTCTGCAATGAAGCTCTGTTGAAGATGACCGGCTATGAATCGGCAGAGATGATGGGAAAGAATCTGCACGAATTGCTGCATCACAGTCGGCGGGATGGAACGAGATATCCCCTGGAAGAGTGTGCTGCCTCCCAGGCAATCCGCGACCAACAGGAAATTCATATCGAAGGCGAGTTCTTTTGGCGCAAGGATGGAACTTGCTTCCCCACCGAATACTGGGCCCATGCGGTGGAGATGCCCTGGAGCCTGACAGCCTATGTGGTCACGATTCAGGACCTCACCGAGAACCAGCAATCCAAGGACGTCCTTCGGCGCAGTGAGGAGAAGTTTCGCAGAATCCTGGCGGGTTTCCCAGATGTGGCTTGGACTTCAGACCGGGACGGCCGCACCGTTTATATCAGTCCCAAGGTGGATGCCATCTTGGGGTACTCAAAACAGGAAATCTGCGGCGGGGGCGCTAATTTGTGGCTGGGACGAATCCATCCTGAAGATTTTGGTCGGGTGAAACAAGCCTACGGGAATTTATTTGAACAACAGATCCCATTCGATCAGGAATACCGCATCCGGCGGAAAGATGACGTCTGGATCTGGGTCCACGACCGCGCGGTAGGAACCCGCGAGCAGAATGGCGTGCGTTATGCAGATGGTGTTCTGAGCGATGTCACCCGGCGCAAGCAGGCCGAGGCCGAACTCCATTCCAAAACGGCATTCTTGGAAGCGCAGGCAAACTCCACCATCGACGGCATTGTGGTGGTCGCCGGCCGCAAACAAAGGCTGCTTCTGAACCAGAGGATGATCGATCTGTTTCAAGTCCCACCGGAAATCGTGGCCAACAAAGATGACCGACACCTGCAACACCACATCTTGACGCTCATCAAAGATCCAGAGTCCTTCCTGGCCAAGATCGAGCGCCTCAACCAGCGTCTCAGTGACACCAGTCGCGATGAGATTGAGTTCAAAGACGGAAGGATCTTCGACTGCTATTCCGCTCCCGTCGTCGGCGACAATGGAATTTATTACGGACGAATTTGGACTTTCCGTGACATCACGGAACGTAAACGCAACGAGGACACGCTCCGGCAGTTGTCGTTCGCGGTCGAGCAAAGTCCAGTGAGCGTGTTAATCACCGACCCGCGGGGGAACATCAGCTATGTCAATCGCAAATTCACCGAGGTGACCGGTTATCGCCCGGAGGAAGTCGTGGGAAGGAATCCGCGCATTCTAAAATCCGGGCTCACCCCAAAGGATCTTTACCAGAATTTGTGGACCACGATTCGGAAAGGAGATGTGTGGCACGGCGAGTTTTGTAACCGGAAGAAAAATGGCGACGTTTACTGGGAGGCCGCAACCATAACCCCCATTACCGATCCTAAGGGTGCCATCACGCATTTTCTCGCACTCAAGGAAGACGTCACCGCTCGCAAGCAAGCGGAAAGAGAGCTACGCCTGACGCAGGCCTCACTGGGAAATGCCTCAGACGCCATATTTTGGGTCGATCGGCAAGGCCGTGTCGTCTACGCCAACGAGGCGGCTTGCCGCAGTTTGGGACATTCCCGCGAGGAACTTCTCTCCCTGTCGGTCCAGGATTTCAATCCGAGTGTCAAGAGTTGGCCGCCCTTCTGGGAGAAACTCAAAACGGATAGTTCGATGGTCTTTGAGAGCCAGCATGTCACCAAACAGGGGAAGGCGTTCCCCGTTGAGGTCACCGCAAACTACCTTGAGTTCGATGGACAGGAATACAGCTTCGCCTTCGTACGCGATATCACCGAGCGCCAGGCGCTGGAAACCCAGCTTCGCCAGGCGCAAAAGCTTGAAAGCGTCGGCCAGTTGGCCGCCGGCATCGCCCACGAAATCAATACCCCCACCCAGTTCGTAACCGACAATCTCACCTTCCTGCGCGACTCCTGGGAGGCCAGCCACGAACTGTTGAAACTGTATCGGCGAACGATTCTCAGGTCCTTGGAAACGCTACCTCCAGACACAGTCACAGCAATCCAACAATCCGAACAAAAATGCGACCTGGATTTTATTGCCACCGAAGTACCGCACGCCATCGAGCAGGGCCTCGAAGGGGTTCAGCGCGTGGCCAAGATCGTTCGCGCCATGAAGGATTTTTCTCATCCCGATTCGCCCGACAAGAGCGCCGCCGACCTCAACCGGGCCATCGAATCGACCATTACCGTGGCGCGCAGCGAATGGAAATATGTGGCCGAAATCGCCACCGAATTCGATGAGAACCTGCCTCCGGTGGTGTGCTATCCCGGCGATGTCAACCAGGTCATCCTGAACCTGGTGGTGAATGCGGCGCATGCGATCAAGGAGAAATTACCGGACGGCGCAATGGGAAAGATCACGATTCGCACAAAGATGTTAGGCGAGTTCGCGGAAATCTCGGTGACCGACACCGGCACGGGGATCCCGGAAGCGATCCACAATCGAATCTTTGACCCGTTCTTCACCACCAAGGAGGTCGGCAAAGGGACGGGGCAAGGCCTTTCCCTTGCTCACAGCGTAGTTGTCAAAAAACACTCCGGCAAAATCTGGTTTGAGACGGAGATGGGCCAGGGCACCACCTTTTTCATCCACTTGCCGATAAAGCCGCTTGACTCCGCCGAGGAGGAGTGATGCCCAAGCGCTTGCTCTTTGTCGACGATGAAAGCAAT